>SYAZ01000035.1 GCA_005788815.1 Actinomycetota bacterium
ATGGCTTCAATCTTTCCGTAGAAAACATGCAGGTCTTGTACCTCAAGCAGCATCGTCTGGCACTCCCAAATAGGCGGCAATCACATCTGGGTTATTGCGTATCTCTTCAGGCAAGCCTTCAGCGATCTTCCTGCCGAAATCGAGTACTGCAATACGATCAGAAATCTTCATCACAACGTTCATATCGTGCTCAATCAAAAGCACCGTGTAGCCCTGTGCGCGAATCTTCAAAATCAGTTCGTTCAGTTCCTGCTTTTCAGCAGGGTTGAAACCAGCTGCAGGTTCATCGAGGCAGAGCAACTGTGGGTTTGTTCCCAGTGCACGGGCAATCTCTAGTCGACGTTGGTGACCGTATGGCAAGTTACGAGCTGCGACTTCGGCATATTCATCAATACCAATGAACTTCAGCAGTTCATGTGCGCGTTCACGACTCTCACGCTCTTCTCGTTTGCTACGTGGAATTCCAAGGACGGCACCAACCACACTGGTTTTACTGTGTGCGTCAATACCCACCATGACATTTTCTGCTGCAGACATGTCGGGGAATAGTCGAATGTTTTGAAATGTGCGAGCAATTCCGCGCTTAGTGATTTGATAACGCTTCAATCCAAACAACGATTTGTTGTCGAATGTGACAACGCCACTTGTTGGTGCGTACACACCAGTAATGACGTTGAAGCATGTTGTCTTGCCGGCGCCGTTGGGGCCGATGAGCCCAAGGATCTCGCCCTTATTGATATGTAATGAAACATTGTCGAGAGCGGTGACACCGCCAAATTGCATTGTGACCGCGTCAACGCTGAGAAGAACTTCGCTCATTCCGATTCCTCCTTGCCAGAGATACCAGCTGCGGCAGTACGCCGAGGAATGATTCCCTGTGGTCTAAAGACCATGACGAGAACTAGTACAACACCAAAGACAAAGTAGCGACGGGTATCGAACCCACGGAAACGCTCAGGTATCCACGCAACCAAAATGCCACCCATGATGACGCCATACATGCTTCCGGTACCACCAAGTACGACAGCAGCCAGGAACAAGATGGAGAGTTGTAATTGGAAGTTATCTGGGTTGATGAAGCCGACTTTGCTGGCATACAAAGCGCCAGCTAAACCACCGATGGCTGCGCCAATTGCGAATGCCCACAGTTTGAACTTGAAAGTGTTGACACCCATGAGTTCTGCTGCGTCTTCGTCTTCACGTACAGCGGCCCATGCGCGACCCACTCGACTGTTCTCAAGTCGTGTCAGCGCGAAGATGACAATGAGGATGACCGTAAACCCGAGATACCAATAGGGCTTTGCATTTAGTACCGAGAATTCAAACGGCCCAAAGCTTGGTGGACGTGCAATCTTGTTGATACCACGAGGTCCGCCCAACCAATCAGAGTTGTTTGCAGTGATACGAATGATTTCGCCAAAACCGAGCGTCACGATTGCGAGATAATCACCGCGTAATCGCAGTGTGGGAGTGCCGAGCACAACGCCCGCAATCATTGCCATCAGAATGGAAAGTGGCATTGCCGCTATCCATGGCCATGAGAACTGACCCGATGTCATCACTGCTGTGGTGTATGCACCAACTGCATAAAACCCTACGTACCCGAGATCTAACAGACCAGCGAACCCAACAACTACGTTCAGACCGAGTGCTACCAGGATGAACATCATGATCTGGTCGGTGAGAACGTTTTCAAAACTGGTTCCGGGGGTATTTACTATCCAACCGAGCACTGGCACGTCTGGCCAGTACGGCGTGAAGTAACAGGCAGCAATAATAATGGCACCGATTGACCAACGAGCTGATTTAGGTAGTGAACGAAACTTGTTGCTCACTCTCAACTGAGGAGCAGTACGTCGACGGAAAGCATCTGTAAGGCTCATACGCGTGCCTTTCCAAGAGATTCACCGAGAATACCTGTAGGTCGGAACATGAGAACCACTAGCAACACAATGAATGCAATGACGTCTTTCCATTGGCCACCAAAAATAGCTGAGCCGTAGTTTTCAGCAAGACCCAACACAATGCCACCGAGGAGTGCACCCTTGATATTGCCGATACCACCAAGTACGGCGGCCGTGAAACTCTTTACGCCGAGCAAGAAGCCGATGTTGAAACGAGTTTGGTCGTAGACCAAGGTAAACATCATGGCTGCACCGCCAGCCATTGCTCCACCAAGAAGGAACGTAACCAGGATCACCGAGTTCACGTTGACTCCGAGAATACGCGCGGTTTCTGCATCTTGTGCCACGGCACGAATACCACGACCCAAGCGCGTGCGATTGACAAACAACAAGAGCGCAGTCATCATCAAAATTGCACCGAATGCAACGATGACATAGTCGATACGTACGTCAGCGCCGTAGAAGTTGAGAAGTACTTTCTTTTCAAGAACACGTGGCGTCTTGTACATAACGCGCTCATCGCGGCCCCATGTTGCACCAGCCTCCGCCATTGCCATAGATGCCCCGATAGCTGAGATAAGGAATGCAAGACGTGGTGCTTGGCGACCTTTACGAAAGATGCGTACGTACACAACTGCGAGTGGACCCGTGATGACTGCGGCAATCATGAGATTGGTCATCATGGAATCTGTGAACAAGAAAGAAGCGATCAGGCCGGTAAGAAAAGCAAGAACAACGGCGCCAAATGTGTCGCCAGCCCCTCGCAAGGGGCGATACGCCGTGCGCTCTAGAACAACGGCACCCGCGCCAGATACAACCATTGCGGCAACGGTGCTACCTATAAGAATCATCACAAGAGCAATGCCGCTTCGATACGGGTACTCACCATCTTCGAAAAGATTGATACCAAATACCTGTGTGAGCGAGATGAGCACACCGAATGTGCCCACCATGAATATTTCAGAATGTGCAAAGTTGATGAGACGCAGAACTCCGTACACCATGGTGTAGCCGAGTGCGATTAGAGCATATATAAGCCCCAGTGCAACTCCGGACACCGTGAGATCCCAGAAAGTTCTATAAATCAGCCAGTCGCGCATACATTCCTACGTTTGATGTGTCCCACATTATTGCAGTGGCGGTTGGGAAAAATTTCCCAACCGCCACGAGCAACAATTTTTAGATCGGATTTACCGACCTACTATCACTTGATGTCAGCGACGTAGGTGATCTTTCCGTCTGTGACTTTGTACATGTAAATGGTTGATGCTTCAGTAGCTTCGCCATTTGCAGTGAACTTGATCTGCTTGGTGATACCAGCAGCGTCGTATGCCTTTACAGCAGCCAATACTGCTGCACGGTCTGCAGCGCCAGCCTTGATGATGTTCAAGAGAACATTTGCTGCGTCGTAGTACTCAGCACCATAGGTTCCAGGAACTTCGGAGTATGCGGCTTGCCATGCTGCTGTGAAGTCGGCACTGCCGTCTTTACATGGGCATGCAATAAGTGCACCTTCAGCAGCTGGGCCTGCAGCGTCTGCATAGCCAGCCTGATCCTTTACACCGTCGCCGAACACGAGTGTTGATTCAACACCTGCGTCACGAAGCTGTGTGGAAAGCTTTGCTGCTTCACCGTAGTAACCACCGAAGAAAATTACTTCTGGGTTTGCATCTTTCATCTTCGAAACAGCAGCTGAGAAGTCTGCAGCCTTTGGATCGATTGAATCGGTTGCGACAACAGAATCGCCAGCAGCAGCCTTAACTGCGTCTGCGAGACCCTTACCGTAGTCAGAAGCGTCGTCAATGATGCCAACTGATGCTGGCTTCAATGTTTCTGCGATGTACTTAGCAACTGCTGGACCCTGAACGGCGTCGTTAGCGAGAATGCGGTGGAAGACTTTGAAGCCCTGTTCCTGGATGGTTGCGTTTGTTGCAGAACCGGTGATTGTTGCGAGGCCAGCCTCGTCATACAACGGAAGTGCAGCAAGTGACTCACCAGAGAATCCAGGTCCAATGAGACCAAGAATTGTTGCATCGTCAATTACTGACTGAGCAACTGCAGGTGCCTTTGCAGGGTCACCCTGGGTGTCAAACGTCTTGAGAGTTACACAAGCGTCTGGGTTAGCAGCGTTGAACTCGTTGATTGCAAGTGTTGCACCCTTGAGCATTGGTGCACCAAGGTTTGCAGCGTCACCGGTCTCGGGGAACTGCAAAGCGATGCTTGCAACTGGGTTGTCACATGTAGCGGCGGCGGCTGGGGCTGTGGTGTCGCTTGCTTCATCATCACTGCCACCGCAAGCGGTGACTACGAATGAAAGGCTCACGAGAACCGCACCAGCACGAAGCAGGTTTGATTTCTTCATTTGGTTTTCTCCCTTAGAGAATGTGGTGGCAAGTGCCACCGTTACTGGGTAGTAGAGCCAAGTTACAGGGCTTCTTTACAAAAGGTCAATGGGAGTGAGGCGTTTTGCCAGTTCCAGTGCGTCCCTATGGGTGTTATACAGAGCTGAAAAACCCACACGGATGAGGTCCGGGGGGCGAAAATCAGCCAGAATCCCTTGTGTAGCAAGGGTTTCCACCAATGCCTTTCCATCGGAATATCCCAGTGCCACGTGGCTTCCCCGCATATCGGGATCGCGGGGTGACCTCAGGGAAAATCCCTGTCCAACAAGGAATTCATCGTAGATTTCAAGAAAAAATGACGTCAGTGATTGGTTTTTAGCTCGGACCTCATCCATGGACACGTTGTCAAAAATCTCGAGTGCCGCCTCAAGGGATTTCATACTGAGAACATTGGTTGTACCCGTGAGAAAACGCGAGATGCCGTGAGCTGGTCGATATGCCAACTCAAATTCAAATGGCAACGCATGACCCCACCACCCTTGTAAAGGTTGACTGGCGGATTCCAACAGTCGAGGAGCGACATATATAAAGGCAGGCGCACCGGGCCCACCATTGAGATACTTGTACCCACACCCCACCGCAAAATCGATATCTAACTCCGTTGCGTTGAGCGGCACAGCGCCAGTCGTATGAGCAAGATCCCACACCATCAATGCGCCGTGTTGGTGCGCAACTCGTGTGATGGTTGCTGAGTTGAGAATGTTCGCTGATCGATAATCAACGTGAGTCGCTGTGACGACTGCGGTGCGTTCACTGATAGCACTGGCAATTTCTTCTGCTGGAACTGCAACCAACTGGAGACCGTGCTGGTCGGCCACATTTTGTGCGATGTAGATGTCGGTCGGAAAGTTGTTGATGTCAATCACTATTTCGGTGCGGCCGGGTCGCAGTGCCACTGCAGCCATTAATGCTTTGTGCAGATTGATTGATGTGTTGTCGCAGGCAATGACTGTGTCAGGTGCTGCACCAATAATTGGTGCGATTTTGTTGCCAATACGCAATGGCATTGCGAGCCAGTCTTCGTTCCACGAACGAATCAGACGCTCCCGCCATTCCACGTTGATTGTGCGGTCGAGTACTTCACGAGACCGAATAGTCATTGGGCCAAGAGAGTTTCCGTCGAAATACACAACGTCTTTGGGTATGTCGAAAAGTAATCGAAGGTGCGCTAACGAGTCAGCAGCATCTAACGCAGCAGCACGGTCTGCAAATGTTGACCAACTCATACAGAAACCTTTCCTAAAGACCCAAGGACCCATTGTCCCACTTTTGTGTCTTCGCGCAGCAAGTCATATGGCAAATTGAAATGATCGCGGTGTTCCACTACCTCAACCTGCACGTCTGCTCCCGTGGATGCCAATAACTCTGCGTACTCAGCATTTTGACGAATGAATTCAAAGGACTCATGCTTACCCACGGCCAATAAGGCGACAGGCATAAAAACTGGGGGCAGTAATTGTGGACTCACTAATGCTGCGGATTCAGCAGAGAGAAAAAGTGGGTCATTTGTGGGAGTTCTCACTAATGGCCGCACGTCGTACACGCCACTCAGAAGTGCACACCCACTGATAACTGTTGCAATTCGTTCATCTCGAGCACACATGGCTGCCAAATGCGCACCCGCACTGCAGCCAGCAAGAACTACGCAAGTCGGCTGCAATTCTTCAATCACAGACAGAACATCAGCAATGCATTCTTCAATAATCTGCGGAATTCGTGCATGTGGCGCAAGTGTGTATTCCACAGCATGAAGTGACACTCCGTGACGAAGTGCATCTTGCGCATTGAACAATGAATCAGCAGCAGATAATCGTTGCCAGTACCCACCGTGAATGTAAATCAGTAAGGGTTGGCCACTTTTTCGCAAGGCACGAGCATCATGGCCTTGACTTAACCGATGGTATTCGTCGAGGTATTCAGCAAGGGGCCGCAACGCGTGTAGAGACGGTGAATACTCATAGTCCACCTCGGCATCGGTGGCACTGTGCCAATCAAACGCCATAGGGGCCACAACCAGAATTACGCAACAGGGCGTTCGCCACGCACGGTGGTGCGATGCAGTTCTCTACGAAATCCGGCGTAATCATTCAGTGCATTGTGTTGTGTAGAACGGTTATCCCAAATTGCCACATCACCTACGGACCATTTGTGGCGAACGGTGAACTTTGCGTCTGTTGTATGAAGGTGCAGCCAATCCATCAAGCGAAGTTTTTCAATCTCATCAGCCACACCTAGTAGGTCACGCACGTATGCGCGGTTGTAGAAGAGCACTCGCTTGCCAGTTTCGGCGTGCGTAGTGATGAGTGGATGTATCTCTGTGTCGTTAGCCGACTCATCACACACAATATTCATGCTCGACAAACCTGAATGCAGTGGTTGCATCTTGGGCGAGTACGCATCACGCGCTGTGTGTACTGCCGAAAGGGGTGCCAGTTGTTCCTGATGTTGTGGCGACAATGCCCTGTATGCCGCAGTCATAGATGACCACAGCGTGTCGCCACCATATGGAGGGATATCTAAAGCGTGCAACACAGTGAAAGACGGTGGTGTCGATTGAAAACTGAAATCGCTATGCCATGCGCCTCCAAAATTGAATGCATTGCCGTCACTCGCCTCTTTTAACACCTTGATGACTTCAGGATGATCAGGGCTTGGTTCTATGAATGGTGAATCAGCTGCAGGACCGAGTCGTCGAGAAAATTCCACTTGTTCTAACGGGGTCAGTGATTGCCCAGGAATAATGATGACCTCGTGTTCACATGCAAGTGCTCGAAGTTCAGTGAGTTCATCAACTGATAGTTCTTGTAGCGGCCCGACGTGTACTCGTGCCCCTAAAACCCCTGTTAGTCGCTCTACATGCATCTCCCCACCGTAGAGCACGAACGCCGATAGGGATTTCATCAGGGCATTTGTGCGAACATAAAGATGTGGCAACAAGAGATGG
>SYAZ01000036.1 GCA_005788815.1 Actinomycetota bacterium
CAAGTTGGTGCTCGGGATTTACAGTCGGTTCGTGTCGCTGTGGGTTTTATTCGCAACATGTTGTCGCAACGCGCTCAGCCTGAGGCGCAAGAGTTACTTCAGGCAACAATCAATGACTTTGACTTCTTGCGCTCCATGTCTGGGCGCCGCTCAATAGAACAAATTGCGGAGTGTGGGCTAGATACATCGGTGGTGCAGGCTGTTATCGCAGACATGCCACTTTCTATTCCTACTGCAAGTATTCCTGAATAGATCAGTGTCGCCACGTGGTGGCACAGTGCACCAGGGCATCAATGAGTCGCTCGGTGTGTGGCGTTAGGCCTGGGCCTTCCCAATCCCACCACAACGGACTACTGCCGCGAACTCGAGGTGGAAGCTCTAATTGCACGCCGGCATGTTCCACCACGTTGACCGGATTGTCTTGGTGGAGTCCACGCAAGTTGCTGGGAATGCCATCTATGTCATCAATGATTGTGTACGCAGGAAGATGTTCACGCAATGATGAACCCAAGTGAGTGGCAAGTTGCCTGTTGCGACCACCTAAGAGAAGTGATGTAAAGAAGCCAGCACGACCAAAACCGTGAACTGTGACAACGATGTTGACGTGCGAAAGAAATGATGCCAGTTGTGGAGACTGATCGGCCGTCACTTTGTGCGAGGGGATATGCCATTCGAGATTGTCTGGCAATTGAATGCCGTAGTACGAAGCACCAGCACGTTCTGCTGCACGCGAAGCAATGATGTCAGTCATCTCTTCAAGGTCACCACCGTGAAACGCCATAAAACCAAATGGAGATCGAAGCTCACATTCCTCTGAGACATTGTCGTATGCAAGAAGGTCAGAAAGGTTCATGGCGCGGTTGTAGAAGAGGTTCGTCTGGCCACTGCGATTGCAACAGCGATAATGATCACAAAGATGATTCCAAGTCTGATTGCGCCAATGTTTTGTAGAAATTCAACCACATTGGTTTGCATGTTATCTACCGTGCTGACAACATCATCTGAACCTCGATCGGTAATTGCGCCCAACCAGTACCAGGTGAGATACAGCCCAGTGAGCACAACAAACACTGCTGAGATGCGATCAAACAATGGAAGTCCACGCTTCAGAGTTGCAAGTAATCCGGTACGGGCAAACGCCAACGTGACGGTGAGCGAGGTGACAAGTAGCCCCATGCCAAGGCCGTAGAGAACGATGCTGATGACACCAGAGAGGTATCCGTGACGCCCAACAGAACCAAGGATGACAGAGGTAAGAAAACCAATGGTGCAGCCAATAGAAGCAACGGCGTACACGATTCCGAACAGAAACATGTTCCAGTGTGTTCGTTTGCGTTGTACCGAGACATCTGGTTGCGCAACGGGGGGCTTCCAACCGCGAAACATCGCAATACCCATAGCAATGAGGGCGATACCTATTACTAAGGAAACGTATTTTGCATTTTGCTCTATGGATTTAGTGAAGAGCCGCGAAATCAGACCAACAACAAGAAACAAACCAACGAAGCCAGATGACACTGCTGTACCGACGCCGATAGCGCGACGCAATGTGGCTGCATTGCTTTCATCTCTGTGCAACTCGGTACCTAGGTAATACACGAGGTACGTGGGAAGCAAAACAAACCCGCACGGGTTGACCGCAGCCATCACTCCGAGAATGAAACTGTACGCAAAGTTTCCGTCGAGAGCAATCATTCTGTAACACCGAGTTTGGTAGTCAAAATGTTGGTGAGTTCTTCAGCGCTCACTTCGCCTGCGCGTCGTTCAACAATGTTTCCGTTGCCATCAAGAAAAAATGTTGCGGGCAATGTGGCAACGCCGGCTGCTGTTAACTGATCGCCATCATCCAAGTACGTGGGGTATGTGATTTTGTATTTCGCAAGAAACACATTTGCAACCTCACTGGTGTCGTTTGGGTTAATGCCAACAAAGTCAACCTGTGATCCGTACTTGAGGGAAGCAGCGGACAACGCAGGCATCTCTCGCTTGCACGGTTCACATGTGGAATACCAGAAGTTCACCACCATCGGCTTTCCAGCAGGTGAGATAACTCCTGCTTCGCCAGTGGCATTATCTGTCACTTCAACAAATGGAAATTTCTCTCCAGTGTTGTTGGCGTTTGTGCCGATGGTGGGAATCTGTTCTGTCCCAGGTGTTGTGAGATTGGCGTCAACGTTGTCGGAAGATTGGCTGAGGGCCCACCCTCCGACAACGCTGACAAGTAGCACGATGACAGGAACCGCAAGAACTATTGCACGCCGGTTCCATGTCATGTGCTCAGGCTACGAGGTGCCGGGGAATCGGTACCTCTTGAATGGCTGTGACAGGTCTTGCCTTTACGGCTGGTCTGCCGCGTGGCCGGCGAACCGCCACAATGCGACCCATGTCGAGTTCTTCGCCACCCCAGACTCCCCATGGCTCCTCACGTTCGAGGGCCCCAGAGAGGCATGTGGCTTGGTCTGCGCACTTGGAGCAGATGGCCTTGGCACGCTGGATGTCCACCCATTCGTCAGAGAAGAACAGGTAGCTCAGGGTGCCGTTTCCGTCGGCGCAGCGCTTGCTGGACAGGATGAGGGGCTCCTCTACAAGCGTGGTGCCTCCCATGTCGATGTTGATTGATGTGTACATATCTGTGATTCCTTTCGGTGTGGGTGTTGTGTGGTGGTGATTAGGGCGGATACAGCAAAAAGGCCGCTCGGGATGGTGTCCCGGCGGCCTGGTGAGTGAGTGTGATCTGTGTGTTAGATCAGAACCCCACGGGGCTGCCGGGCGCGACGCTTATTGGCGTGCTTTGTTGCCGGTGATGACCACATGGAGAAGGCGTGATCGACCACAGTGGCGGTATAGGCAAACGCCACGGCTGTTGCCGTGGTTGCCATAAACGCGGTGGTCTGATTGATACGCATGAGGTTCCTAGGAAACCATCTTTATGGCCGTTCGTCAACTGATTTAATAAAATCCAATACCCACAAGGGTTTTGCCTTCACAGATAAGGTGCCTAGATGTCCTTTCGCGATCAATCTGTGCCATTTCAGATGGTCGATGGCCCAGGTCCTGGCCGACAGTTCACCACTCGCCGCCGAGTGAGACTGGGAGACGCCACCCCAAAGGGCCGGCTGCGTCTTGATGCGGTAGCTCGGTATTTGCAAGACGTGGCAAACGACGACACGCGAGATGCAGATTGGAGCGATCCGCATTGGTGGGTCGTGCGTCGCACCGTTGTTGATGTGCACGAGTTCCCCGCGTACTTACAAGAAATTGATCTCACCACTTGGTGTGGAGGAGTTGGTTCGCATTGGGCGGAACGACGCACACGTATTTCAGCAATAGACGGGACAGTGTTGATTGATGCTGCTGCATTGTGGGTGCATGTTGATGAAGCGACATTGCAACCAAGTCGTGTTCCAGAAGATGTCGCGGCGTTGCTGCTTGAGTCTGCTGCCGGCAGACAAGTGAATGCGCGTCTGATTTTACGTGAGAAAGAATTCGCAAGAGAGAACACTGTGATGCCGCAGGATTGGCCATTGCGTTTCTCAGACTTTGATGCTGTCGGACATATGAACAACGCGGCATATTGGGAGATCGTAGAAGATTCTTTGGCAGACAAACCAGGTCTGCGCGCACCACTACGTGCCGTGGTGGAGCATGTTGTGCAAATAGAACAAGGTCAGACGGTGCAGAGACTGGTGACGACATTGATTGAAGACATTGAACTTCTTGTGTCGGTTGACAATACGACGCATGCCGCAATGTGGTGCGGAACTAACCCTTAAGTACGTATTCGAACACGCCGTCAATATCGCGACGTTCGAAATCACCGAGAAGTCGCAGATGCTCTAAGTGGGCGTATGCCTCACTGTCTGCCATTGCACCTTGTGCGCGTGGTGAAAAGAGGTGAGTAGAAAACTCCATCACACTTGCAGGCCTGCTGAGACTATTGCTGGTGTCGCGTAGTTTTTGTAAGCGTTCCGCGTGATGGTCCTTGATCTGTTGCACGCGTTCTCCAACATTGGTAAACGGAGTCCCATGCGCCGGCAATGCAATCGAAATCTGATTCGAAAAATTGCCAATCTTGTCAAGCGAGTCGAAAAACAAAGTGAGTGGGTCACCGTGCGCAGTGAGGCCGCTGATGTGCGGGGTAATAGATGGCAATACATGGTCACCACTCAATAAAGTGCCTGTTTCTGGGTCAAATAGGCA
>SYAZ01000037.1 GCA_005788815.1 Actinomycetota bacterium
ATGTTGATTAGCAAATGCATGAATCAACACGGCAAGCGCGTTGTTTGATTCGCCCATGTATGGAGCATCTATTTGACTGGTGTCTCCGGTGAACACAACCTTTGTTCCTTCACCGATACGGGTGAGGATCGTCTTCAAAGTGGTGGGTTCTAGGTTCTGTGCTTCGTCGACAACCACAAATTGACGATGCAATGAACGCCCCCGAAGGAAAGTGACGGACTCAAGCGATAACTGACCGCGAGCAGTGAGGTCGTCGATGAGCCGCTTTGCGTCGTTGCTGGAGCGTTGATCGGTGAGGGCCACGATTGCGTCGTGAATCGCTGACATCCACGGGTCGAGTTTTTCATCGAGTCCTCCAGGTAAAAAGCCCACGTCAGCACGGCCAACGGGGACTAGGGGGCGATAGACGGCAAGTTTCTCGTAATGGCGTGACTCGACAACTTGTTCTAGGCCCGCAGCGATGGCCATGACGGTCTTACCTGTGCCAGCGCGGCCGTCAAGTGCAACAACGCTGACATCGGGATCCATCAGTAACTCGAGGGCAAAGCGTTGCTCTTTCGAACGAGCGCGCAAGCCCCATGCTTCTGGAGATGCTGCGGGCAAAAGTTCAATCATTTCTCCAAGCGAGCGCACGAGTGCAGATTGTGATCCGGATTTGATGACGGCAAATTCATTAATTGCGAGTCGAGTGTCTGCGCTAAACGATTCGGTTTCTACTTCGCCACGTTCGTATAGAGCGTTCACGGTTTCTGAATTGACTTCGAGCGTGAACCAGCCCATGGGGCGAGTGTGTGCAGATCGTCCAACAGGTTGATGCTCTTCAGCGGTCAGCCCAAGGTGTGCTGCCTTAATACGCAAACCGGCATCGTTCGAGATGATGTGTGTGGGGCCTTTGAGAGACTGGCCAAGTGCAGCGCCAATGATTCGATTATCTGGAATGGCTGGATCTAGCCCGTTCTCCAATAAAAGGTGCTTTTGTATGCCATTTACTTCGATATGCAAGGTGGCGCCATCTGGCTCGAGATTGAGTGGAACTGGATGATGAATGGAGCCACCTGCACGTCGGCGCAGGTCTTCAATTGTTCGCAAAGCAGTTCGCGCTGCACGACCGACATCGTCAGGGCGACTCTTTAATCCGTCGAGCTCTTCTACAACGGTGAGTGGAATGACAACGTCGCAGTGAGGGAACGAGTGAAGACAACCGGGGTCTGCAACGAGAACTGATGTGTCTAAAACGATGCGAGTGCGCACGCCAAGAGGGTGCTCTGCGCTGCCCGTAGTGTCACCCGAAGGTGAGCCGACTTCGGCAGTGATGTGCTCCGCAACACGATCGATGACTTCATCTTCGCACTTCGTGATTCCAGAATCGTGGATAGCACTTTTGTATTTTTTTGTTCACACAGGTGTTGCAAGTGCTCAAAAACGGCAATTTCCAGAAATTTTTTAAAATATTTTTCGTCGTGTTGCGCGTCACATTTCCACAGGCTGAAGTAATGGCGTTACGCCGCGAAACAGTGCATTGATTTTCGTGTAACAGTCTGAAGATGATGGCGACGACCGAAATATTTCGAGGCGAGATGGCATAGCCGGCTGGGCCGATTGCATCCCCGCAAACCCTTGCAATTATTGGAAAATATAAGAAACTGCTGATGTACCAAACGACGAGATCCGTGAAGTGAACTCACACGACATCGCATGGGGGCAGTTCAGAAAAGTCAATGAGATCAAGGAGTACGGGTAGACAAAATCAGTAGTGACGGCGGAAGTCGAATAGAGCGAAAAAACAAGATAATTGCATTTGCAACGAATCGAATGCTTGCTTTTTGTGTTTGCAGCGGTTCTGATTGTAATACCACTCCGATTCCGAGGAGGAATACAACAATGACAAAAGCAGAGCTCATCGAAGAAATATCGAAGGCAGCTGAGTGCACGAAGGCTGATGCCGAGCGTACTCTTACCGCCTTCTTTGATCTTGTAGTTGCTTCAACTATGAAGGGCGAAAAAGTGGCATGGCCGGGCTTCGGCTCGTTCAGCACCACTGCTCGCAAGGCTCGTACTGGTCGTAACCCACAAACGGGTGCGGCAGTAACAGTACCGGCCTCGACTGCGATGAAGTTCACAGCGAGCTCAACATTAAAAGCTCAGCTGAACCCAAACCGTAAGTAACCACTTACCCAACGAGAGGAAACTCAAGTGGCAGCAAAAAAGAAAGCAGCAGCTAAAAAAGCTCCTGCACGCAAGAAGAAAGCAGCAGCTAAGAAAGCTCCTGCACGTAAGAAGAAGGCAGCAGCCAAGAAGGCTCCTGCTAAGAAGCGCAAGAAAGCTGCTAAGAAAGCAGCTCCTGCAAAGAAGCGCAAGAAAGCTGCTAAGAAAGCAGCTCCTGCAAAGAAGCGCAAGAAAGCTGCTAAGAAAGCAGCTCCTGCAAAGCGCAAGAAGGCTCGTAAAAAGGCCGCAGCAAAGAAGTAATTTTGCTGAAGGCCATTGGCCTTCACTAAATCTTCAAAAAATGTAGAACCAAATTGGTTCGGAGTGTTGAAATGGAGGGCGAAAGCCCTCCATTTCTCTGTCTATAGACGATTCATGAGATGGAATATCTCGGCTGCACCAAATGAGTGCACAGATCCCAGTTCAGCCATGCGAGTGCGCATACGGTCGCGAAACACTGCCATTCCGTCTTCGTCGGTGGCCTTCATTGTTGATTCAAACTGGCTTGTATGGCTCTCGAGAGCTGCAAGTTTGGGGCTGACCTGCGACGTGATGTCCTCAGCGTGGTTAGGTTCGTCTGCTTCCCACAGCAACAATGCATCTGGGCGATGGTGGGTGACGCCGTGGTCTCTCATGTGATGCTTTAAGAAATGCGGGTCGCGCGCAGCCACGATTGCATCACACACATTGAGGCCAGTATTGCGATGATCGGGATGAAGTCTGTAGCGCTTCCATGGATCGTGAGAGAGCACAATGTTTGGCTTTAAGGTGCGAATCGCAAGCGCGATGCGATCCACTGCTTCTTTTGAATGTTCAAGTTCACCATCGACGTATTCAAGAAAAGACACAGTGCCGGTAGCGCCGAGAGCATGTGCTGCGTTTCGCTGCTCCTGTTGTCGAGATGTGATTAAGGCAGCGATGTCGGCATCGGGGTTCCATGTGCCTTTCGAGCCATCTGTGCACACAAGGTGATGGACAACCGCACCAGATGATGACCATTTTGCAAGTGTGCCACCACAGCCGAATTCGACATCGTCCGGGTGTGCGCCAATGGCGAGCACAATTGCAGGAGTTGCAAGGTTGTATGTGTATGCCGTTGTATTTATTGGTGGTTGGCCTGGTTCATTCGCGCTCATCGTTTTCACTTTCTCGTCGGGCTAATTCTGCGAGGTCATCGGCAGTGTCAAGGTCTAGTTCAAGCATGTTGTCATTAATGACTTCACAGTCGAGCCCGGCCTGTTGAGCAATGCGTTGGTGGTTATCGAAACTTCCCGGGCCATATGCGGTGGTAAATGCACTGTTGGCGGGAAAGGCAAGCACATTTGTGCCGTCATTATGACGGTCGGGGACAAGCGTTACTTTTCCTTCGCGCACGACATGTTCGAATGTGACTGCGAGGGGCAGGTCGGCGTGGGCGACGATGATGTGGTCGGCACCATTAGTTGTTGCTGCGGTGCGGCCTGCGTTGACTGCAATGTCGAGACCAGGAGTTGTGCAAGTGACCACGTGGGCTCCGAGTGCGATAGCCCACTGGGCGACGCAGTCGTCATTGCAAACCACATACGTTGGTAAAGGGCGAGCGGCAAGAACCACTGTCTCGGCGCATGTGCGAGCCAGTTTTTCTCGTTCATCAGCGTGAAGGGTGTCGGCGAGGCGACCCTTTGCAATGGTGAATGACTTCACGGGGATGATTACTGCACACTGCATATAATCAGCCTACGAACCTTGTGGCGTGGGTGCTCTACGCTGAAGATATGGTAGAAATCCGCATTGCGGTCATTGGGGCAGGCTCGTGGGGAACAACCGTGGCCTCTGTTGCTGCGGCAAACACTCCAACGGTCTTGTGGGCGC
>SYAZ01000038.1 GCA_005788815.1 Actinomycetota bacterium
AGGGTGGTGTCCTAGGCCACTAGACGATGGGGGCTTGGACGACTCCGGTTGAGAGCAATAAAACGCTATCAGCAGATACTTGACAATACGCCGTGCGAGGAAGGTTCCCTCACTCTCCGGTCAAAGAAGATATGACCCACTCCAAAAGCCATCCCAAATAGCCATATAACTGCCATTGGCCGTAGAGCGGGTCGGTCTCGCCTGGTTCATCGTCATCTTCATTGACATCGAGAAGGGTGCCAAGAATGAGCCGCAAGTTATTGAGAACCATCATGAAGGCACCCAGTTGATTCTCGGTGACGGGCGAATCGCTGCTCAACATCTCGCGCACAGTTGCAATGGATGCAGCGCGCGATTGCGTTAATTCATCGCGCATGAACCCCTGATATTCAGCGTCATGTTCTGGGTTCTCGTTGTATGCCGTTGGGTACAACCGGCGAAGGCGTTCATCATCGGGACCACTACTAAGGACGCTCTCAAGTTGCCCCACTAAGTCAAGCATGGTCTCGCGCTCATGATCTTGCAGATTGATGGTGTACGTGCCGTCACCGCTTGCTGTGATGGGGCCTTGTTCGCGTTTTCTTCTCATGAATCCTGCTGCATTGTGGCCCACAGTCCATGTTCATGAAGTCGAAAGACATCCATTTCTGCGTGCTCACGCGAACCTGTAGAAACAACAGCACGTCCTTTTTCGTGAACATCAAGCATCAAGAGATCAGCTTTCTCTTTTGAGTATCCAAAGAGTTTCTGAAAGATAAACGAGACATACGACATGAGGTTGATGGGGTCGTTCCAGACAAGCACAATCCACGGAATATCGAGGTCGACAACTTCATCGACCTTTTCCGTGAGGTCGGGCTCGGCAATCTGGGATTGTGCGACAGTCGCTGATGTGGTGAATGACACGAGAACATTCTGCTGGGGATTGGTCGTTATTGCTTGCTCAACCTACGATGTCAGGGTGCCCCTCAATGTTCGCCCTATGGTTCCTTCGCGTTTTGCGCGTCGCCGTGGCCATGAATCGGGTCGCGCCCCCACCACTGTTGTTGCTGGGTACATTGCTCTAACAAAGCCAAGAATCATTGAGCTTTTGTTGATTACCACCATCCCCACCATGGTTGTGGCCGCAGGTGCTTGGCCCGGGGTGTGGCTCATGGTGGTCACTTTTGTGGGTGGCGCACTGGCTGCTGGTGGCGCCAATGCCATCAACATGTACGTCGATCGCGACATTGATGCGCTCATGGAACGCACCAAGACACGCCCACTCGTCACTGGGTTGATTTCCCCTAGAAATGCACTCATTTTCGCTATTTCCCTTGAAATCATTGCGTTTGCCATTCTGTGGGCCGGCGCGAACCTGCTCTCGGCTTGCCTCGCTCTCTCGGCCACGCTGTTTTACGTCTTCGTGTATTCGCTGTGGCTGAAGCGCACCAGCAAACAAAACATTGTCATTGGTGGTGCCGCTGGTGCCGTTCCTGTTCTGGTTGGCTGGGCCGCAGTCACGAATTCTCTTGCCTGGACTCCTTGGCTCCTCTTTCTCCTCATTTTCCTCTGGACACCCCCTCATTTCTGGGCCCTTGCGATACGCCACAGCGAGGAATATCGGGCTGCCAATGTCCCGATGCTGCCTGTTGTTGTCGAGCCGAAGAAGGTCGTGGCAGCCATGATCCGCTACACCGTGGCACTCGTGGTGTGCAGCGTGGCTGTCATCCCGGTTGCGGACATGGGCTGGATTTATGGCATGTCGGCCGTGGCTGTGGGTGCGGCGTTCTTGTGGGGCACAATTGCACTAACTCGGGTCAATACTCCCGCGGCAGCAATGAAGCTGTTTTCGTTCTCCATCACATATATCTCGGTCATCTTTGTGGCCCTCACGGTGGACGTGCTGTTGCGATAAATGCGCAATTGCACTAAGTCTGACTTGGTGAGGGAGTTACCGATACAGAGGGGTCGGTGGTTAGTGTTGGAGTGTTACATCTAGGCGTACTCACCCCCACGGTTTGAAAAAACTGGAGGGGTGTCTCTGGGAGACCATCCGAAAATGACCACCATCGACAATCCAGTCGGCGCATCGGCACAGGCACAGGGCTTCGGCTCTTCTTTTGTCATTGCCTTAGGCAAATGGATCACAAGCAGCGACCACAAAAAGATTGGTCGACTATTTGTCGGCTGTTCTCTTTTCACCGCAGTATCCACAGCGATTACCGGAGCCATTTTTGGCTTTGAACGCATGGCTCCGTCTGGCATGAATATCTTCGAGGGCGATGCAGCAGTGCAGTTAATTGCTTTGTATCGATTTGATCTCGTTCTCGGACTCCTTGCTCCTTTGTTTCTGGGTATTGCAATAGCGATTGTTCCTCTTCAACTTGGCTCGCGTGCTATTGCATTTCCACGACTTGCACAACTCAGTTTCTGGTCGTGGTTGTTTGGCGTTCTCATGGTTGCCGTTGCGATCATTGGTAATGGCGGCCCAGGTGGCGGTCAAGCCGATCTTGTCGACCTGTATCTCTTGGGCGTTGCCCTTGCTGCGGTAGGCATCCTTGCCGGAAGCCTTTCTGTCGCTTCCAGTGTTCTCACAGCACGTGCTCCTGGCATGACATTAGACATCGTTCCTGCTTTTTCATGGGGTGCTCTTGTCGGTTCGGTTGCATCACTACTCACGTTGCCAGTCGCAATCGGCACCATCATTTATTTGTATGTCGACCACACGCACGCCAAAGTTGCATTCGGTGGCAATAAGGCCATTGACGATCATCTTGGATGGGTCTTTGGTCAGCCAATGACGATTGTCTTTATCGTCATTGCACTTGGTGTGCTTGCCGACATCGCGCCAGTTACTGCAGGTGTTCGTCAACCACTGCGTCCAGTTGTGCTTGTTGGTCTTGGTCTTGTCACTACTGCTGTACTTGGTGCCGCCACACAATCAACGCACATGCTTGATTGGTCGGGAAGTGCAAGCGACATAGTCACATCAGCAATACCTTTCCTCATCTTTAGCGGTCTTCCACTTCTCGGAATTTTTGTTGTGATCGCAACCTCGTTGTTGTCATTGAAGAGTGGCTCACCAAAAGTAAGTGGTGCATTTGCGTTTGCCTCTCTCGGTGCGTTCATGATCCTCGTTGGTGCCGCTGGCAACTTCGTGGCACATATTCAGCAAGCAAATCTTGCAGGGACAGCTTTCAATGAAGGTGTCACTGTGTATTTCGCTTTCGGTGGTCTTTTAGTTGGCCTCGGAGCTTTGGCTCATTGGGCTCCGAAATTGTGGGGTCGAGTTCTTGACGAAAAAGCGCTGCTCGGACTTTCCGCTCTTGGACTTCTTGGCACCATTGCTTCATCTTTTCCTCTGTTCATCGCCGGCTTTGCAAATCAACCTGCAGATGTTGTGACTGGATTTGATTACGACGGTCCAATTGCGTTGTGGAATGGTCTTGCTGGCATTGGCAACGTACTGATTTTGGTCACCGTTATTGGTTTTGTTGCTTTGTTGCTCGCAGCGATTCGTAATGGCGCGCAAGCTTCCGATGATCCATGGAATGGACATTCACTTGAATGGGCGACTCCATCACCTGCTCCACTGAATAACTTTGCGGAACTTGCACATGTACATTCGAGCGAACCAGTCTTAGATGCAAAACCGTCTGGTAAGGAGGTGTCGGTATGACAATCGCACTACCCGCAGCACCAGAGACCGCACCACGCCGTCAACTCTTTGTTGCAACAGCACTTGGGTGCGCATCAGCATTCATGATCATTGTTGGAATGGCCGCAATGTGGATGAAGTTCCGTGCTGGCGCTCCAACGCGTGACTCAGCAGACGGTTTGTATGTCATCAAAGACTGGCTTCCTGCTTCTATCGCTATTCCTGAAGTTGCAGCCAATGTCATGTTGACTACGTTCCCTGTTGTCGCGCTCATGGCGCAGTGGGCCTCGTACTCGGCAAAGCGTCGCGACTCTCAGCACCGTTCGTTGGCTTTGGCCATTTGTGTGGTTCTGGGTATTGCTGTTGTCAACTGCCAAGTGGCTATCTATTCGCAGATGGAAATCGGATTAGCCGATGGCACATATCAGACCATGTTCTACGCAATCACTGGCGCCATGTTGTTGTTGGTAGCTGGCGGTATTGCTTTTAGTTGTGTTGCATTGTTTCGCTCCGTTGGTGGTCGTGAAGACGACACAGACGTAGTGAATTCACACGCGTTGTATTGGTACTTCCTCACGGCGGCATTCACCGTC
>SYAZ01000039.1 GCA_005788815.1 Actinomycetota bacterium
CGTACAGACCAAACCATGCCTGTGCCGGAAGCGCACTATGTGAATGGCGCATCGCTGACTGGTCCGTGGCCAGTTCACATGGACACTCTGGTTGTTGGCATGGGTTGCTTCTGGGGTGCAGAGCGCATCTTTTGGCAAACACCTGGCGTGCATTCCACTTCAGTTGGTTATGCAGGTGGCTACACACCAAACCCCAGTTATGAAGAGGTGTGCTCTGGTTTCACCGGCCACACCGAAGTACTGATGGCAGTGTTTGACACAACTATTACTTCACTTGAAGAGATGTTGCGTGTGTTTTGGGAAAACCACGACCCCACGCAAGGTATGCGCCAAGGCAACGACATGGGCACGCAGTATCGCAGCGCAATTTATTACACAAGCGAAACGCAACGTGAAGCTGCTGAAGCAACGAGAGATGTATTCCAACCAAAACTCACTGCAGCCGGATACGGCACGATTACAACTGAGATTGCACTACTCGAGCACTATTACTTTGCAGAGCCGTACCACCAGCAATATCTCGGCAAGAACCCAAATGGTTATTGCGGTATTGGTGGAACCGGTGTTAGTTGCCCAATAGGCGTTGTGTAGTTCTTGTTTAGTCGACGAAGGTAACTTCGTTTGCTGCTGCCATCTGCTCATCAGTTGGCTTACGGAATAGCACCAGCATCACAATTCCAGCGAACAAATAGATGGCAGCCATAACTCGCCAAGCGTTATAGAACGACGACAGCATTGCTTCTGTTATTGGCTGGTTACTTTGTTTTGCGATGAAGAAGTTTTTCATCGCTGGAGCAGCAAGTGACACAGCAAGCGCAGCACCAAGTGCCGAACCAATTTGTCGGGCGGTGGTATTAAGAGCAGAGCCCATGGCAAATCTTGCTGGTGGCAAGAACGCATTTGCTGAACTGGAAAGTGTTGACATGCTGCAACCAACACCGATACCAGTAATGATCATCCATGGCAGATAGTCACGCACATAACTAGGAGTTGGCGTCATGGAGAATGTCAACATGAATGTTCCAAAACTAAGGAGCACTGCACCCACCATCAGGACGCGTGCATGGCCCCACCGAACTGCAACTCGTCCCATGGGCGCAGCAAAGAGGGCAGCCATGATGGGACCCGGTGCGGTTGCTAATCCGGACCGTGCGGGGCTGTAGCCCCAAATTTCTTGAACCCATTGAGTGTTGAGCAGCCACATTCCGAGGAAGCCAATTGAAAAGAACAGACCTGAGAGGTTCGCAGCAACAACGAATGGAAGTTTGAACAGTGACAAGTCGAGCAGTGGGTTTATAACAGTGCTGCACCGTTGCACGAAGAGCACCAACAGCACGAGTCCGAGAGCCATGGAGAATATGGTGCGATTGTCGATGTAGCCCCACTCACTGCTTTGAGTGATTGCCAATGTCACTAGTGCTACACCAGGAAATCCAAGTGCGGTGCCCACCATGTCTACGTTCTTCGTTGCATTGAGGTCTTTGCTTTCATGCAGCAATTTGCGACCGACTACTAAAGTGAAAATGCAAAATGGAACGTTGATGAAAAAAAGCGCACGCCAGTTCAGCCAATCCACTAAAACGCCTCCTGCGGATGGTCCTGCTGCGGCTGCTAAACCACCTACAGCACCCCATACTCCAATTGCAACTGTGCGCTTTTCCGCTGGGAATTCTGGAAGTACCAATGCAAGTGATGCTGGTGTGAGCATGGCGCCACCGAGTGCTTGAATGAGTCGTGCCAGCACGAGAAAGACCATGTTGGGTGCGAGGCCACATAAGACGGAACCAACACTGAACAATGTGAGTCCACGCATGAAAGAACGTTTGCGACCGTTGACGTCTGCAAAACGACCTGCTGTTAGCAAACCTGCGGCATAGGCGATGCTGTATCCGGAAAAGACCCATGGCAATAGCGATGATGGTCCCAAGTCGCGGTTGATCGTTCCACCGGCAATCACAACGATGCTGGTGTCGAGTGAGACCAAGAAGGTGGCGATGGCGGTGAGGCCAAGGACTTTGTGGGCGCGGCTAAAGCGAGGAGCTTTTTCCTGTGTCATGAATTTCCCCTAACGAACAGGTAAACAATAGTCACCAGTTCAGGAAAACAGCGAGATGGAGGGGTCGAAGTGAAACAAGAGATGAACGACTCGCAGTAGCGAGTTATTCGTTCCAACCGTTACGACGTATGGAATCGCCGTCTTCATCTTTTGCACGACCGCGCCATTTGATTGCACCCGGAGTGGCGGATAGCCGAGCAACAAGGCCTTGCATGGGTGTTCCGTCGATGTTCACCACGGCTTGGCGCGCAACATAATGCGGGTCTGTCTCTATGTCTTGCATCGATAACACCGGACCAGCAGCAGCTTCTATCTCTTCAAAAATTGCAAGTGCTTCTGCTTGTGTACGCGAAGCAAACCAGTTATCCATCTCTTGCTCGATGACTTCGCGATTGGCAATGCGCCCTGCAAATGTTGCAAACCGATCATCACCTTCAAAACCAATCAACTTCACGACTCGTGCCGCAATGGAATCGCTTGACGTGGAAATGGCAACAAACTTTCCGTCGGCACACTTGTACACACCGCGCGGCACTGTGTAGGGAAGTAGTGAACCCATGCGTGGTTGTAACTCATTGCGCGTCATCCACACTGTCATCAGTGGTCCGAGAATTTGAAACAAACTCTCCAACAATGAAACGTCAACAACTTGACCTTGTTCTGACCACAAGGCAACCATGGTGGCAAATGCAGCAACAAGGCCCGTCACTTCATCAGTGAGAGCGAACGGCGGAAGCATTGGATCGCCACCAGGTACGCCGGTAATTGAAGCAAGACCAGACATTGCTTCGGCAATAGATGCAAACCCAGGGCGATGTGCGTATGGGCCGTCTTGACCAAAACCACTCACGCGGGTGATGACAAGTTGTGGGTTACGCGCATGCAATACGTCTGGTGCAAAGCCCAAGCGTTCCAAAATTCCGGGGCGAAAGTTTTCTACCAATACATCTGCTTCATCAATGAGTCGAAGAAAGACTTCTCGATCAGCTTCGTTTTTCAAATCAAGTGCAACGGTGCGCTTGTTGCGGTTGACGAGTCTCCACCACAGGCCTTCACCATCTGCAGGGTCGCGCCAACCCATGTTGCGCAAACTGTCGCCGCCGTCTGGGCGTTCTATCTTGATGACATTTGCACCGAAGTCGGCGAGATAACGAGCACAGTTGGGCCCAGCAAGAACAGTGGAAAGGTCGACAACGCGTAGACCAGCAAGCGCTGCTGCGGTCATCGCAACTCGATATTGAAACAGCGTTGCTCGAGTGCACCCATTGCATATGTCTCGTACTGCACACCAAAGTCTTCATACAGATGACGGCAACGCTCGCTCCACTGCAATGCGTCACGTGTAGAGATGCGATGGACTATCTGCGTCACTCCGCCTTCGTACACGCGATATTCGCCCCATGAACCAGGGAAATCCTTCACGCAACCAATTTCTACTGATGGAATACCTGACTGAGCCATCTTGCGTACACGGTGACGGTGCGTATGACCTGCTGTGTATGCGAGCACGCATGCGTGTCGCACTGCTAGTTCGTCTAACTGATCACTGCTATCTGGATGCAAGCCGAAGTAGTCGTCGCTACGTTTGCCTTCTATCCACTGTTGGTGATGGCCCATGATGAGAACTGGTGACGTGCTTGCAGACAGTTGTGCGTCGAGCCACTCAAATTGCTCAGGGTCAATGCGGCCAGTTGTGATGGTGGGAATAGTTGTGTCAATCAGGGCGATGGTGACACCAGGTAACTGAATCCATTGGTCACCGGTGAATTCGTTCTGGCCCATGTATGCATCGTGGTTGCCTCGCGCAACAAACAATTTGTCTCCGAAGCCATTGACATAGTGTTCGCGAAATGCTGCAAACTCATCATCTGTTCCGTTGCACGTGAGGTCGCCTTTTACAAGAACTGCATTGGGTTGTAGTTGCTGTATCTCTGCAATCGCACCCGAATTCATTGTAATGGGATACGGCTGTTCACCAGGAAGTGCACGTTGAATGGGGCCGTTCGGGTTGTCGTCCACGCGACCACACTCTGTCTCGCCAAAGTGAACGTCATTTACAGTTGCAATTACGCTGAGCAATTTTCCGCTAGGGCGAGGAAGGGTGCGAAAATCAATGCCGTGTTCTGTGTATGCGGTGTCGGGTTCTAAGTTCTCGTGGCGGATGACATGTGTGCCGTGATGAAAAACAGCAAGGTCGTCTGCGACCGTGGTGAGTTCAGTGCCGCTCGCCGACGACATGTTTATGCCCCTGGTCGAGTGCGACGAGAGACTGCGTCGTTCGCCCACCAACGGCCACTGAAACGCCAAGCCACATTGGGCTTGTTGTCAGTGGTGGACGCCACGGCAGGTTGTGGCCACATGAGAGTGACTGCAGCAACAATGGCGGCCGCCTCTTCTTCGGTTGGTACCGGCGAAATTGATGCAATTGCGGTATTCATCGACGAACCACCACTGAGCGCGCAACTTTGTCGTGCCATGTTTGCTTCTGAGGATCCCAGATCATCCATAGGTACCCAACAAACAAAGCGACTGCAGAAACCCAACTCATCACGATGCGCTTTGCAGCACGACCCTTACCAATGAATGCACCGGTCTCGGCGTCGAGCACGTACACACCTAACTTGCGGCGCAACGGTGAGCCACCTTGCGTGCCCATCCAGTACGACAACACAATTAATGAAATAACCATCTGAGCGAGTTGAAAAGGCACTTGCGCATCGTCACCTGCACCAGTTGCAATAGCGGCAATTGGAAGGTTGACCAATGAAACCATGATGCCATCGCAGATGTTTGCCAAAGCGCGAATCCAAAAACTCGCTTTAGGTTCGCTGCTAATTCCAAAACCGCCGGACGGTGCACCAGCAAAGTTGGACATAAATGATTCAGTCATGATTTCCTACAGAGGCATGTTGCCGTGTTTGCGGCGTGGAAGTTCTTCGCGCTTTGTTTGCAACATGCGCAATCCAGCAACAACTTTGCGTCGTGTATCTGCTGGATCAATAACGTCGTCAATGTAACCACGCTCGGCAGCTGCATACGGGTTCGCATACTTCTCTGTGTATTCAGCAATCAGTTCCGCACGACGCGTCACAGGGTCTGCTGCTTGCTGCAGTTCTCGCTTGTACACAATCTCTACGGCACCTTGTGGTCCCATAACTGCAAGTTCTGCAGTTGGCCATGCGTAGGCAAGGTCTGCACCGATGGACTTTGAGTTCATCACCACGTATGCACCGCCATAGGCCTTACGAGTGATGATCTGAATGCGTGGAACTGTTGCTTCACAGAATGCGTACAACAACTTTGCACCATGGCGAATAATGCCTTCGTGCTCTTGGTTAACGCCTGGCAAGAAGCCCGGTACGTCTACGAAAGTAAGCAATGGAATATTGAATGCATCGCAGGTACGCACAAAACGTGCTGCTTTTTCAGATGATTCGATGTCGAGAACACCAGCAAACGCCATTGGCTGGTTGCCGACAACGCCAACTGTTTTTCCTTCAACGCGAGAAAAACCGCACACAATGCTCTTTGCCCAATGTGGGAAGTACTCAAAGAATTCACCGTCGTCTACAACTTCACGAATGACTTTCTTCATGTCGTATGGCTGGTTCGGTGATGCAGGAAGAATGTCGCGCAGTGATTCACAGAGACGATCTGGATCATCAGCGGTATCAACAAATGGAGCTTCTTCAAGGTTGTTCTGTGGCAGGAACGAAAGCAAGAAGCGCACATCATCAAGACATGACTGTTCGTCGTTAGAAACAAATGTTGCAACACCAGATTTTGAAGCGTGGCTCATTGCGCCACCGAGTTCTTCCAATGTTACGTCTTCACCAGTAACTGTTTTTACAACGTCTGGACCAGTGATGAACATGTGGCTTGATTCGCGCACCATGAAAATAAAGTCGGTCATGGCTGGTGAATACACAGCGCCACCAGCACATGGCCCGAGGATGACAGAAATTTGTGGAACAACACCAGAGGACTGCACGTTGCGATAAAAAATGCCACCGTATGACGCGAGTGAAACAACACCTTCTTGAATACGAGCACCAGCGCCGTCGTTCAAACCAATAACTGGTGCACCAACTTTGAGTGCAAGGTCCATCAACTTATGAATCTTCTCGGCGAACACTTCACCAAGTGCTCCACCAAACACAGTGAAGTCTTGACTGAAGAGGAAAACTTTGCGACCTTCGATGGTGCCCCAACCGGTGATGACACCGTCTGTGTATGGGCG
This sequence comes from Actinomycetota bacterium, assembly GCA_005788815.1. Taxonomy (GTDB): domain Bacteria; phylum Actinomycetota; class Acidimicrobiia; order Acidimicrobiales; family Ilumatobacteraceae; genus UBA2093. Next base: position 6,297 of record SYAZ01000039.1, read on the forward strand.
CTCTTCTAGGCCTGCAGCATGAGCACGGTGGCGAGCCAGCATGTCGAGTTCGTGGAAAGAGCCTGGGTCGCAGAGGTAATCAATGCGTTCGCGGGCCAGCAATTTGCCCTTACCCTTGTGGCGCTCCACGGAGCGTGGGCTTCCGGCGTTGATCGCCTGCTGCTGACGGTCCCGAAGGTCGTCAATTTTGTCCTGCATCGAAGGGCCAGAGGTATCAGTCACCTGCGAAACGCTAGTGCCCATTGAAGGCTTCTGCCTATCTGATGGGCAGAATGGGGCGAAATGCCGTTATCCGGGTGGGAGCGTGGTGGCCACTGGGGCCGCGGGAACTGTGGGAGCGACAGTGGGCGGCACGGTAGGAGCAATAGTTGGCGCAATTGTGGGAGCCATGGTGGGGGGCACCGTGGTTGGCGGAGATGTAGTGGTGCCCACCTTCAACCCTTGTTGGGGAAGCGTGGTCACCGTGGTGCCGTCGGCAATCACAAATGTTGTGGTGAGTGGTTCAAGGTCTCCGATGGTGGTGACACCCGTGATGGTTGCGGTCCATAGGCCTGGTGCTTTGAAGTTCATTCCTGCTTCTTCAGTGGTGAGTGCGCCACCTGGACGAGTGATGGGAACAAACAATGTGTACCCAGGGAAGTTTGGATTTTCTGGTGTGAACTTAATGGTGAAGTTTTGAATTCGCTCTGGACCAAAGAGTTCGACAAGAACTTTGTTGGCGCCAACATTTCCTGGCGACATTGACAACCGAACGTGGAAGTCATCCTTCCCTTCAAGGTTTTGCACGATTGCATATTCAACGACGGGTCCACGATCGCGCAACAAAATGTATGGTGGCCGCATCGCGAGCAACCACGATGACAATGCAAGAACAATGATGCTGATGGACAGCTCTAGGCCAACAGGGCGTTTCAAACGATAGACAACTTTTTCATTTAGTGAGTTTGCTCGTTGCATTCCACGCATAATGAATTGTCGAATAACTGCGCTTACAAATAGAAGTGCGCCCACGATGAGTATTTTCAAAAGTACAACGCGCCCGTGACCACTGTTAATGAGACTCAAACCATCGAGGCGCCACACTTGTGCAAAACCTGTGAGCACGATGCCAATGGTGAGTGGTGTGTTGCTGCGACTCCATGTGCGCAGAGCATGCACAAGATCGATATCGCCTGGACCATGCAAAACAACCCGCCAAATAAGGGCGATTCCACCGACCCATACTGAGATAAGTGCCATGTGTGCGATAGCGAGAATGATTCCGAGGAGAACAGAACGACCGGTTGCTCTATCAAATCCGAAAGTCAACATTGTGATACTGAGAGAACCAATGACAACAGCATTCAGTGATGGAACAAAAATGCGTTCTGTAATCCACGTGAGACTGCCAAGCACAGCGATGCACACAAGTCGCAAGATAATTGCGTTGCCTTCTTTTGTGCCGAGCATTGCACCCCACGAAGTTGGTGACAGTGAAGATCCGATTCCGGTGGAACCCTCTTGTGCGTTCATGGCGACGGCAACAAGGTATGTAGAGACAAACGCGAGTATTGAAATCTGTCGGAAATACTTTTCAGTGATGGGATACTCAACGCCCTCTGGCCACATCAGGCGAATGAAAACAATTCCGCCAAACAATGCCGCGACAAAAAAGAAAGCAATCCAGCGGAACAATCCGAGTGGGCCACCGACGCGTGGTGTGGTGGTTGCAGTCTCACCATCGGTGGGAATGGTGGTGTTTGTTCCGTCTGGTGTTGTGCCAGGCACGGTGGTGGTGGATTGAGTTTGTGCAGTGAAACTAAATGTGCCGGTACTGGTGTCGGGTAGCGACCAACTAAAGACACAATTTCCATTTGGCGGAGCTTGGGTGAGTGCCGCCGACACGGTGACACCATCGGCCGACAGTGCTGGTGGTCCAAGGTTGACCAATTGTGATTCGCACGAAAGTGAGAGCCCCATTTTCCCTACGGCGTCAGCACCCCCCAAGGGAAGCGTGAACTTCAGTTGGATTTGGGTGGGGGCAAGATCGATAACTTCGCCGGCCGATGGGCTGGAACTAGCAAGGGTGTTGTCGCCCGCTGCCGAGGCAGGCCCCGCCCCAATGGCAAGGAACGCGATGAGCGCGAGCAGGAATGTGGGTAGGCGACGCATGAGGTAAGGAAACGGTAGCCAAGGAATGGCTGCTAGGGGTGTTTCACCTTCGCACACGCAGGGCGGCGATGCACCTCATTGGTAGGGTCGCATCGATGGCAACGCAGTCCCTGTACCGACGATTCCGACCTCGGAAGTTCTCCGAGTTGTACGGGCAGGACCACGTAGTGCGAGCTTTGCGCAATGCGGTCATCAACGGCCGTGAAGGCCAGGCCTATTTATTCTCTGGCCCGCGTGGAACCGGCAAGACCACTACTGCGCGCATCTTGGCCAAGGTTCTGAACTGTGAGAATCCAGTCGAGGGAGAACCCTGCTGTGTGTGCGATTCCTGCAAAGCAGTGGAAGTTGGCACTAGTTACGACGTTTTAGAACTCGACGCTGCGAGCAATAACGGTGTTCAAGAGATTCGCGACATCATCGAGGCTGCTGCTCTCACTAGTCCTGGTCGTCACCGAGTGTTTATTTTGGACGAAGTGCACATGCTTACTCGCGGTGCAGAAGCTGCGTTGCTAAAGACACTGGAAGAGCCACCTGCACAAGTGGTGTTTGTTCTTGCTACTACAGACCCACAAAAGATTTCCGAAACTATTCGTAGTCGTGTTCAGCATTTGCAGTTTCATTTACTTCCCGTTGATGAACTGGAAAAGTATGTGCGTTTTGTTATCAAAGAAGCAGAACTCACAGTGGACGACGATGCCATCAACATGGTTCTGCGTCAAGGTGCGGGCAGTGCACGTGACACATTGTCTGCTTTGGAACTTGTTGTCTCTGGCGGTGGTGAGCCTGAAGAAGCAATGCACACTGAAGATATTGTGCGTGCAATCATTGAGCGTGATCATGCAGCAGCACTTGCCGCAGTTGCACGCGCCATGCAACAAGGCCGCGACCCACACACGTTTGCAGAAGATGTAGTGCGAACTATGCGCGATTGTTTCTTATCTCTTATGTCTCCCGAGCTTGTGCAATTACCAAAAGCTCGCATTGCAGAACTACATACGTATGCACGCGACATGGGTGTACAACGAATTGTTCGTGTAATGGAAATGCTTGGAACCACCATGGTGGAAATGCGCCATGCACCAGATGCTCGTTTATTGTTAGAAGTAGCAGTGGTGCAATTGTCTTCTCCCGTTCTCGACGACAGCACAGAAAACTTGCTTGCACGCGTCGGTCAGCTGGAAGAAGCAGTCAAAGTGTTGCGTGAAAAAGGTATTGCCGCTGCAGCACCGCAAGCACCAGTGAACCCCGCAACTGGGCGAGCCAAAATTGGCGGGCATGCAACCGGTGGCACCGAACGCCCAGCACCCGGTTCTCCTGTGCCACCACAAGCGACACCTACCGAGCCAGTGGCTGGGGGTGAGTCGGCCAATACTTCAGAGATTCCAGTTCCATCTGCTCAGAGTGCACCCGTAGATGCTGATGAGCCTGTAAGTACTGGCGTTGATCCTGCTCAAGCGTGGCCACAAATTACTGATGCAATGCGCGGTATTGCCAAAGCAATCTTCAAGCCAGCAGTCATTGAATCTGTTGAGGGTAAAAAGATTGTTATTCGTCTGCCGAATAACACACCGGTGAAACGTGCACAAGAACAGGTAGCCACAGTTGTCGCTGCAATTAAGCAAGTGTGTGGTGCAACATATGCAGTCACTTTGGTGCAAGCAGACCCCACAAGTCCCACCGGCATGAAGCGCCCAGTCGTTGCTGAAATTGATGAAACCGAACAAAAGACAATTGATGTTGTCGTTGCTGAAGACCCGTACGCAGAGATTGATCTTTCGGAAACCATTGCGATAGATAATGCAGTAGACCCAATGCTTGAAGCACTTACTTCTTCATTCCCGCAAGGTGTCATCATGGATGAAACTCCTGTAGTGGAAACTCCACCTGCGCCGAAGTCACCACGCGGTCGGAAATAATTCATGGCGTCTCCCTACACGCCTCCAGTTCAGTTACTCATTGACGAACTTGGTCGCTTGCCAGGCATTGGGCCACGCAGTGCTCAGCGTCTGGCGCTTCACATCATTAAGTCTGACGAACACGATGTCACTCGACTTGCACAAGCACTAGTCGACGCAAAGCAACGAGTGAAGTTTTGCACGGTGTGTTTCAACCTCACCGATTCTGATTTGTGCAATATCTGTTCCGACACAAAGCGCAACTCATCCATTGTGTGTGTTGTAGAAGATTCGCGCGACGTTGTTGCCCTTGAACGAACGGGCGAATTTCGTGGTCGGTATCACGTATTGCTTGGTTTGTTAGATCCGCTGCAAGGCGTGAACCCCGAACATCTCAAAGTGCGCGAGTTGTTAACACGTATCAAGCCTGAAGAAATTTCTGAAGTGGTGGTGTGCACTAGCAACAACACTGAAGGTGATATTACGGCTATGTACTTGGCTCGTTTGTTGTCGCCTGTTGGCGTAGAGGTATCTCGCTTGGCAAGCGGTCTGCCCGTAGGTGGCGATATTGAATTCGCCGACGAAGTCACGTTGGGTCGCGCATTTGGCAATCGCCAGCGCATGGAAGCCTAGGTAGAAGCTGCGCCCGACTTATGGGCGGAGACTTTTTGCGAGTGGTAAATACCCGTGTGTCCGCTTGCCGTATACGCTGCAACACACGCAGCAGCAAAAAGAATCGCTCCATTGCCACCAAACAATTCGATTCCCATTAATGCACACGCAAGTGGAGTGTTTGTTGCTCCGGCAAGAACTGCAACCGAGCCAACAATTGCAAAAACTGCAATGTTCCCTCCAACAAGACTGCCAAAAGTTGCGCCGGCCAAAGCACCTGTTGTGAGCAACGGAATTACTTCTCCACCGACGAAACCAGAGCCGATAGTGATGGCAGTAAGTAGAAGCTTCACTTCGAAGTGACCAGATGTTCCGCCGTTCATTGCACTCAACATGAGGGGGAAAGAAAAGCCCTGATAATCGCGCCAGCCACATGCCGTAATCAGGATGACAAGAAGAATTCCGCCAATGAACGGGCGAGCCGGATACCAGACAATGTATTTCTTCATGAGGCCACGAATGAATTGAGTTAATCGCACGAATGTCAATGCGATGAGCCCAGCAAACAATCCGAATAACGAGATCTGCCACGCAATAGTGGGGGACCATGTCACGTCTGGAATTTGCGGATAAATGGTGTAGTCAACTCCAAGGCCGCGAACAATTGCGTGACCAACAAAACTTGAAACGAACGCTGGCACTAAAGCTTCGTAGCGAATACGCCCAACACGTTGCACTTCAAGTGCGAACACTGCACCCGCAATGGGAACTCCGGCAATGGAACCAAAACCACCGGCAATTGCGGTGATGAGCATGATTGATCTGTCTGCAGGGTTGAGACCAAGGCGTTTACTAAGTGGGTCAGTTGCACCTGCTGAAATTTGTAGAGCCGCACCTTCGCGACCCGTGGAACCACCAGCAATGTGAGAGATAACACTTGTAATGAATACGAGTGGAGCTATTCGAAAGGGAACCCATTCGGAATGAGAGTGAATTTCATCGATGAGCAAATTGCTGCCGCGTTCAAGACCACGACCCAAGTAGTGATACGAGGCTCCGACGATGAGACCTGCGATTGGCAACATCCAGATGAACCAGGAATTGTCTACGCGAGTGTCGGTAGCCCAATTCAGTGACTCGATGAACGCTGCCGAGAGAAGGCCAGAAATAACGCCGACCACAATTGCAAAAGCCACCCACCGTGCAACATGAAGTGCACGAGTGAGTGGCTCTTGGAACATGTAGTTCTTAAACGGTGCGAACGATGATTGCGTCGCCTTGTCCGCCGCCGCCGCACAATGCTGCTGCACCTACACCGCCACCACGACGATGAAGCTCGTGCAAGATGGTGAGTGCAAGACGGTTACCGCTCATGCCGATTGGGTGACCCAAAGCAATAGCGCCACCGTTGACGTTGACGATGTCGTCGGAGATTCCGAGTTCACGCATAGATGCGATACCAACTGCTGCGAATGCTTCGTTTAATTCGAACAAGTCAACATCGCCAACTTTCATGCCGACACGATCGAGTGCCCTCATGATGGAGCGACTTGGCTGATGAAGAAGAGATGCGTTGTCTGGGCCAGCAACCATGCCGTATGAAACAACTTCGCCGAGTGGCTTGATGCCGCGAGCTTCAGCTGCTTTTTTGCTCATCATGACAACTGCAGAACCACCATCAGAAATCTGACTTGCGTTTGCAGCAGTGATAGTTCCGTCTTTGTCAAATGCTGGCTTCAATCCACCGAGTGAATCCATTGTTGTATCTGCGCGAACACCTTCGTCGTTCTTCACCATGACAGGGTCACCCTTGCGCTGTGGAACTGCGACTTCAACAATTTCATCTGCAAGGCGTCCAGCGGCAATTGCTGCTGCTGCGCGAACGTTGCTCTTCATTGCAAGGTCGTCTTGTTCTTGACGACTGATCTTGCCGTCTGTGTAACGGTCGGTACCAAGACCCATGAGGCACGCATCGAATGCACACCACAAACCGTCGCGAACAATTGCGTCTTGAAGTTCTGTGTTGCCGTAACGGAAACCACCACGTGCACCTTGTGCGAGGTATGGCGCGTTGGTCATGCTTTCCATGCCACCTGCAATAACGATGTCTGCTTCACCAGAAGCAATCATTTGGTCTGCAAGATAAATGGAGTTCAAACCAGACAAGCACACCTTGTTGATGTTGATGGAAGGAATGTTCATCGGGATGCCACCCTTTGAAGCTGCTTGACGTGCAGGCACTTGACCCTGACCAGCCATGAGAACTTGACCCATGATGACGTGCTCAACGTCTTCTGGCTTGACTCCTGCGCGCTCGAGGGCTGCCTTAATGGCAAAACCACCGAGGTCTGCTGCGCTGAAAGAAGAAAGTGCACCACTCATTTTTCCAATGGGTGTGCGTGCTCCTGCGACGATGTATGAACCGGCCATTTGTATCTCCGTGAAATCGGACACCCTGATGGGTGTTGGTGGAATCAGGCTAGGAGATGAATCACGGAAATTCGCTATCGTCAATTGAATGGAACACATCCTTCAGGCCATTCTCAATGGCGCCACTGGCGAAGAAATCGCCACCTTGCCGTTGCCCGACACCTACCGAGCAGCCATTGTTCGCAAGGAAGAACAGACAATGTGGGAAGGGATTCCAAGCAACGAGAAGGACCCTCGTAAGAGCATCCACATCAGCCAGGTTCCCATTCCTGAACTTGCCCCCGATGAAGTAGTGGTTGCTGTCATGGCATCGTCCATCAACTTCAACACGGTGTGGACCAGCATCTTTGAACCCATCAGTACCTTCGGAGCTCTTGCTCGCCTTGGGCGCGAAAGCACATGGGCGAAGCGCCACGATCTTGATTACCACGTGTTGGGTTCAGATGCATCGGGTGTTGTTCTTCGCGTAGGTAGCGCAGTGCGCAACTGGAAGCCTGGCGACAAGATCACCGTGCATTGCAATCATGTGGACGATCAAGATCCTTCATCCCACAGCGATTCCATGATGGGCTCGAATCAGCGCATCTGGGGTTACGAAACAAACTTCGGTGGCCTTGCAGATCTTGCAGTGGTGAAAGCAAACCAACTCATGCCAAAACCTGCGCATCTCACATGGGAAGAAGCAGCGGTGAGTGCGCTATGTAACTCCACCAGTTATCGCATGCTTGTTTCGCCAAACGGTGCAAACATGAAACAAGGCGATGTAGTTCTTATCTGGGGAGCATCTGGCGGCATCGGTTCGTATGCAGTGCAGTATGTCCTCAACGGCGGAGGCATTCCTGTTGCAGTGGTGTCTTCGGAAGAGAAGGAAGCCATTCTTCGTGAAATGGGTTGTGAGCACATCATCAACCGCAAGAAGGCCAACTATCAGTTCTTCAAAGAAGATGGTTCACACAACGAGCAAGAATGGCGTCGCTTTGGTGGAGACATTCGTGGCTTAGTCGGCGAAGATCCAGACATCGTGTTTGAGCACCCAGGTCGCAGCACATTTGCTGCATCTATTTATGTGGTGAAGAAGGGTGGCACCGTTGTTACGTGTGCTGCAACCAGTGGCTTCATGATGGAATTCGACAACCGCCACTTCTGGATGCGTTTGAAGAAACTCGTTGGTTCACACTTTGCAAACTACAAAGAGGCATACGAAGCAAACCGTCTTATCGCTAAGGGCATGATTCATCCTGTGATGTCTCAGGTATTCACACTTGAGCAAACCGGTGAAGCGTCGTATCAGGTGCACAACAACATGCACGAAGGAAAACTTGGCGTCTTGTGCCTTTCACCTGAAGAAGGTCTTGGCGTAGACGATCACGAGTTACGGGCAAAGGTGGCAGACAAGCTCACCTGGTTCCGTCGCTAGGAAAGGGCAGAATATGATTCTCACCGAAATAGACCACGTTGCGATTGCAGTTCGCGATCTTGAAGCAGCAATCAAGTATTACCAAGATGCTTTCGGAGCAACTGTTGATCATCGTGAAATCGTAGAGAGCGACGGCGTTGAAGAGGCACTATTAAAAGTGGCCGAAAGCTACGTGCAATTGTTGACTCCTACGAACCCAGATTCTCCAGTAGCGAAAGCAATTGAGAAGCGTGGAGAAGGTTTGCACCACATCGGATACCGCGTGAACAATTGTGCAGAGGCCTTGGCTTCCATGATTGCCGCCGGTGCAACGCCGATTGACAAAGCACCTCGACCAGGTAGCCGCGGCACCACAGTTGCTTTCATTCATCCGAAGGGCAGCTTCGGAACACTCATTGAACTCGTTCAGGAATAAGCCTCTCCTTCGCGACTAGCAATTTGATTGCAGAGTGGTTACACACTGTGCGTGCAAATTTTGGCGTGGCTATCAGTTGGTCTTTTTCTCGGGTACTGTGTCGCACTTTCTGCGCGTCGTGAGATTCACCGTTTACGTTCAGTAGGGCATACCTATGGTGAGAATCATTTCGCAAGCACATCGTGGGTCACTGTCGTCTACTGCGTGATGTGCGCAGCGTTATTCAGTTTCGTCGCAGTTCACACTGAGACTTTCGAAAATCAAGCAGTCATGGCTCTGTTAGTAGTCGGTGGATTGTGGTTTGCAATTGTTGACATTGACACGCACGTAGTGCCGTTTCATGCCGTTGTAAAATATGCGATGGCCACGTGTGTATTGTTCGCCTTCAACGTTGGAGGCGATACGCGCCTACTGCGGCAAGTGTGTATCGGTGCACTCACCATGTGGGCGATGTTGTTTCTTGTGCGCATTATGTCGCGTGGAGACATGGGCGGTGGCGATGTCTCTTTAGGCGCAAGCTTGGGTTTGTACTTAGGTTGGTCAAGTTCAACTGCGGTGTACGTGGCCCTTCTTGCTTCGTTCGTGTTCGGAGGTGGCGTAGCACTGACCTTGATAGCACTGGGAAAGGCAGACCGTCATACGCATTTCCCATTTGGTCCTTGTCTAATCGTTGGTTCTCTGTTCGCCGTTCTACGATGAGATGAACTACACGGAGGTACCTCATGTCTGAATTTTCAGGAATCGTTGCAATTGTCACCGGATCATCGAGCGGAATTGGAGAACGCACCGCACAACGTCTGGCAGAACTCGGCGCACATGTTGTGGTGAACTCTGCCAGTTCAGTTGAGGCTGGTCAGAAAGTTGCGGAGTCATTGCCGAATGGTGCCATCTATGTGCAAGCAGACATCAGTGATAAAGCACAATGCCAAAAACTTATTGATGCAACAATTGCGAAGTTTGGCAAATTAGATGTGTTGGTGAACAATGCCGGATGGACAACATTGGTTCCTCATGCAGATCTTGATGCATTGACAGATGAGATATTTGAAAAGACTTTCAATGTGAATGTGATGGGAACATGGCAACTCACAAAAATGGCAATGCCACACTTGTTGAAATCGCAAGATGGAAACGTTGTCAACATCACCTCGGTAGCGGGTGTACGCCCCATGGGTTCTTCCATTGCGTACTCCATGACGAAGGCTGCGCTTAATCAGATGACACGTCTCATGGCCAAGAGTCATGGCCCAGTTCGTCATAACGCAGTTGCGCCTGGCTTAGTTGAAACACCTTGGACACAAGACTGGGCAACGCAGCACGCAGGTGTTGCAGCAATTGCGCCATTGAAGCGTTCTGCTACGCCAGACGATTGTGCAGAAGCAGTACTTGCGTTCTTGCGCAACAAGTACGTGACTGGTCAAATTTTTGTTGTTGATGGTGGATTAACTCAGGTCAGTTAATTACTTGCGTGGACCACGAAATGGTTGCACGCCACCAGCAGGAACCGTGCCAAGACGTCCACGCTGATAATCATCGAATGCTTGTTGCAGTTCGGCGCGTGTATTCATCACGAATGGGCCGTATTGCTCAATAGGTTCACCAATCGGTTGACCACCGAGCAAAATCACATCGAGTGCCTCATGTGCTGACGCCTCCAATGTGATGGTGTCACCAGTGCCGAACACTGCTGTTTGGCCGACCACAAATGAATGATGATCGATGCCAACAAAGCCAGAACCTTTCACCACATGTGCGAGTGCATTGAACAAAGGATTCCATGGCAGCACCATGCGCGAGCCCGGAAGAATTGTTGCGTGCGCCATCACAATGGGTGTGCGAGTGGAACCGGGGCCGGTAATTCCAGCGATGTCGCCGGCAATGAGACGGACCAATGTTCCTGCATCAGGTGTTGTAAATAGTTTCACCAAATCTGCATCAAGGTTTTGATACGCGGGCGAAATCATTTTTTGTTTTGCAGGCAAGTTGACCCACAACTGCAATCCATGAAAGAGACCACCACTCACGACCAATTGTTCAGGAGGAGTTTCAATATGCAGAATGCCACCACCTGCTGTCATCCACTGTGTTGAACCATCTTGAATGATTCCGCCACCACCATGTGAGTCTTGGTGAATAAATGCGCCGTCCATGATGTACGTGACAGTTTCGAATCCACGGTGTGGGTGCCAGTCTGTGCCGCGCGCTTCATATGGCGGATATTCAACTGCGCCCATTTGGTCCATC
>SYAZ01000008.1 GCA_005788815.1 Actinomycetota bacterium
TGAACCCAAAGTAGAGAGAATGCCCGCGACATCGGTGACCACAGTGTCAAACACTGTCTCGTCCCACTCCACCAAGTCCATCTTGTTTACTGCAAGAACTAAGTGAGATACACCAAGTAATGCTGCGATGGACACATGACGTCGTGTTTGCTCAACAACCCCGTGACGTGCATCAACCAACACGATGGCGATATCGCTCACTGATGCGCCAGTCACCATATTGCGAGTGAACTGAGCATGGCCTGGTGTATCTGCCAATACAAAACTGCGCTTTGGCGTAGCGAAGTACCGATACGCCACATCAATGGTGATGCCTTGTTCGCGTTCTGCGCGCAAACCATCGGTGAGAAGTGCCAAGTTGAACGACCCGTCTCCGTAACGACGACTCGCCTTACCAACGGCACTCAATTGATCTTCGAAGATTCCTTTTGAGTCATGCAGGAGTCGACCAATCAGCGTGCTCTTACCGTCGTCCACTGACCCAATCGTTGCAATTCGTACCTGGGTGTTTGATGCAGTAGCAATTGCGTTCATCAGAAATATCCTTCGCGCTTGCGATCTTCCATTGCAGATTCACTGAAATTGTCATCTGCACGAGTAGCACCACGCTCCGTAATGCGGGCAGTCGCCACTTCGGCAAGCACATCGGCATACGTGGTAGCGGTCGACGCAATCGCACCAGTGCAACTCATATCGCCCACCGTGCGGTACCGCACAATCCGCATAGTAGGGACTTCGCCGTCCTCAACAACAACAGGTCCACCCACTGAGAGCAACATTCCGTCACGCTCAATCACGGTGCGTTCATGCGAGAAATAGATGCTTGGCAATGGGATCTCTTCACGCGCGATGTATTCCCAGATGTCAAGTTCTGTCCAGTTGGAAATTGGGAAGGCACGCAAATGCTCTCCTTTCACAATGCGTGGATTCAATATGTTCCATGGCTCTGGGCGTTGCATGCGTGGTTCCCATCCACCCTTTTTGTCACGGAAACTAAGGATTCGTTCTTTAGCGCGTGCTTTGTCTTCATCGCGACGTCCACCACCGAATGCAGCATCAAACTTGTGCTCACGAATTGCCGAAAGAAGCGTGACAGCTTGCTGACGGTTACGACTACCAGTGGGACCCGGATCTGGAATGTCTCCCCTATCGATGCTTGCTTGCACCGAAGCAACTATCAACTCAAGGTTGTAGGTGCGTACGAATTCGTCGCGATATTCAATGACTTCAGGAAAGTTGTGACCGGTATCAACTTGCATAACAGGAAACGGAAGTCGTGCAGGGGTGAACGCCTTGATGGCAAGCCACAAGAGCACAGCCGAATCCTTACCGCCAGAGAACAACAGCACGGGTGATTCACAGCCTGACACCACTTCTCTAATGATGGTGATTGCTTCAGCCTCTAAACGGTCGAGGTGCGATCTGCTTGCAAGTACTTCTAATTCGTTTTGTGACGTTACTGCGCTCATGTGTTTCTCCTTCGTTCTGTTCGTTCTCTAAACGTGCAATCCGCACTCGGTCTTTGCTTGGCCAGCCCAACGCCCTGCGCGTTTGTCTTCGCCTTCTGCAACTGGCTTGGTGCACGGCCAACAACCAATACTTGGGTAGCCGCGATCCTTCAACGGATTACGTGGCAACTCATACAAGTACTCGTATGACTCCATCTCTTCGTCGCTGTACAGCGCGAGTGGATTCACTTTCAACACCTTGCGTGTTTCGTCGATAGACAAAACCGGCGTGTTTGCACGTGTGGGACCATCTATGCGGCGCACACCAGTGACCCACCCTGCATGTTCAGCCAAGAGTGCATTGAGTGGCAATACCTTGCGCACATTGCAACATGCTTCAGTGTCGGTTTGCCACAAATTGTCTGGCGTCACGTGAAGCGGATGCACGATGCGAAGGTTGATATCCATCGCCTTGCGAAGTTCGTCTGCGAGCCACTTTGTCTCAGCGAATAAGTACTGCGTATCAATCATCACAATTTCAATACCGGGCACAGCAGTGGCAGCAACATGAGCCAACACCACATCTTCAAAACTGCATGTCACCGTGATGGAAGAACCAACTCGATCTGCAGCCCAGCGCACAATGTCGCCAGGGGTTGAAGTCTCAAGTTCGCGAGCCGCATCTGCCACTTCATCGGCATGTTCGACAAGGGTGTCTTTGGTCCAGATTGCAACGGGCATCTAGTCAGAATACCGTATTCCCGACTAAACCAGTCATAATTGTCGTAATTATAAAACCCAAGCCCAGAAAGGAAAAGACCGCCCCGAAGGGCGGCCCAGACCTAGTTCTAGGGTCAATTAGCTATAGCGAACGAGACCCTGGTCGATGACGAGACGGTCGCCCACAGAAGTGGTGAACACAGCCTCGCCCTTTCCTGTTTCCCACATCTTGATGGTAAGTGCTTCGCCAGGAAATACCGGAGAAGCGAATCGGCCTTCAATGTGCTTGAAACGATTTGCATCGCCACCACATAGCGCATTCAACAAGCCGCGACCTGTGAATCCATATGTGCACAGACCATGCAAGATTGGCTTTGGAAATATTCCTGCTGCAACTGCTGGGTGATTTGGATCTGAGTGCAATGGGTTGCGGTCACCATTCAAGCGATACAACAACGCTTGATCTGGTGACGTTTGGAACGTCACCTCATGATCAGGTGCTTTTGCTGGTGGCTCGTTTTGTGCACCACTTGGTCCACGCTCTCCACCGAAACCACCTGCATCACGAATGAACACTGATGAACGAGTGGAATACAACGGCTTGCCAGCAGCATCGGTTGCTTCTGCTTCAGTAACGATGACTGCAGCTTTTACCTTGTCGTACATCGCAACAAGCTTGCTCTGCACAGTTGCAGTTCCTTCTACAGGAAGCGGCTGATGCAATGTGATTGACTGCGATGCGTGCACAAGGTTTGCAAAGTTGAATTCACCCACGTTGCGCATTGGGTTTGATGCAGAACTTGCCTGACCCGAACCCAATACAACTGGCATTGTTGGAAGTGCCTTCTGATTCACTCCGGTGGAGTTTTCAGTGACGTATTCCAATTGATCAGAACTGACATTGAGACTCACTGCGTACAGCAAAGAATCTTTCGATGTCCATGAAATTTCGTACGGTTCGCCGACGGTGCCGACTGCTTCTTTATTTAGAGCCATGATGTTCCCCTATTTCTTTCCGATGGTGTTCTGTGGCCATGAACCGTCTTTGCCGTCCATGCCTGCGTTCGGGCGTGCTTGCTTCAGCATTTCTGCAACAGCAGCGCCAATCTTGTTCGGATCATCAATAGGCGCAACGCTTGGTCCGCGGTGCCAGCCCTCGGCAATTGCCAAGGTTTGACCACTTGCTTCGAACACGCGACCTGTGACGTGTGCTGCTTCATCAGATGCAAGCCAGGTAACGATTGGAGCGATCCAACGTGGTGAACGCATCTCGCGCTCTTCGTCGGTCTCTGGCGCATTGCCGAGACCTTCGGTCATACGAGTAAGTGCCACTGGTGCCACTGCATTCACGGTGACGTTGAAACGTGCAAGTTCAAGTGCGGCAATAACGGTGAACGATGCGATACCAGCTTTTGCTGCGCCGTAGTTCGTTTGTCCGATGTTTCCGTAGATACCAGATACCGATGTGGTGTTAATGATGCGACCCATTGTTGGCTTGCCGGCTTTTGCTTGTTCGCGCCAGTACGCAGCTGCCCAACGTGATGGACCAAATGTTCCCTTGAGGTGCACTTTGATAACTGCATCCCACTCTTCTTCGGTCATGTTCGTGAGCATGCGGTCGCGCAAGATGCCAGCGTTGTTCACCACGATGTTGATGTCACCGAATGTCTCGACGGCTGTGTTGATGAGACGCTGCGAGCCTTCCCATGAAGAAATGTCGTCACCGTTAGCAACTGCTTCGCCACCCATGGCCTTGATCTCGTCGACTACTGATTGAGCAGGACTCACATCGCCACCACTGCCGTCGACGTTTCCGCCCAAGTCGTTCACCACAACTTTTGCACCTTCACTAGCGAGGCTGAGTGCGTGCTCGCGACCAATTCCTCGACCTGCTCCAGTTACGACTGCTACGCGTCCTTCACACAACTTTGCCACGATGGCCTCCATGATTCATATGGGCACCCGACGGATGCCACCTATCGATATTACGAACTGACGTCACAACCCACACAGCCCGACTAGCCCCTAGCCTCAGAACCGTGCCAAGCAAGGTCCTTATCATCGGCGCTGGTCCCTCTGGAACCGCATGTGCAGCGACCCTTCATCGTCTTGGCCATGACGTTGTGGTTGTCGACAAGGCAACATTCCCTCGAGACAAGTGCTGTGGAGACGGTCTCACCACCAATGCATTGCGCATCCTTGAAGGTCTCAATTTTGACCCTTCGCGAGTTGCAGATTGGCAGACATGCTCCGACGTGGAGATGCGTTCTTTCTCAGGACGAAAAATCGACCTTCCGCTTCCAACGATTGGTGGGCAATTTGCAGCGATTGCCCCACGCGCACAGTTCGACCACGCACTCGTAGAACATTGCCGAGACATGGGCGTCACCATCCATGAAGGGTGCGCATTCGAAACCATCACACACCACGACGCCAACGGGATTTCAGTGCGCGTTGAGAATCTTGGCGAACTCACCGTTGATTACGTAGTGGCAGCCGATGGCATGTGGTCACCTGTTCGTAAATCACTTGGACTGTCAACACCGGGTTACTTGGGTGAGTGGCATGCATTTCGCCAATACATCGGCAATGTGCACGGCAGTGCAAATGAAAAGTTACACATCTGGTTTGAAAAAGATTTGTTGCCTGGCTACGCGTGGTCGTTTCCACTCCCCGACAATCGCGTCAATTTCGGATTCGGCATTTTGCGCACATCTGACCGCTCAACGAAATACATGAATGACTTGTGGCGCGACCTTCTGACTCGCCCACACATCACAGCAGTTCTTGGCGAATACTTTGTGCCCGAGGATCGCCACACCGCGTGGCCCATTCCAGCTCGCATTCACGATGCAGTTCGGTCATCGGGCAGGGTTCTGTTCATTGGCGATGCGGTGTGTGCAACAGACACCTTGACTGGTGAAGGAATTGGCCAAGCACTAGAAACTGGAATCGCAGCTGGCGAGGCAATTCACGAATGCAACACAGCCGCTGACGTACGCGATTCGTATTCACACAAGATTGATTCGCTGCTACTCGCAGATCACCGCATGTCTTCTGTTTTGAGTCGCATGCTCACACACCCATTAGTTGCTCGTATGGTTTTGGCGTTAGTGGACACAAACAATTGGACTCGCAAGAATTTTGTGCGCTGGATGTTTGAAGATGAGGCGCGTGCCGTGGTGTTCACGCCACGGCGTTGGCATCGACGTTTCCTCGCTCGCCCAGGGGCATACGAGGCCAAATAAGTGGCTTGCCTCACGCCCGCTTGGCTGAGTGCGCCCGAATACAAGCAACGGAACTACGGTAAGAGCCATGAAGACACGCCTGACCGAAATGTTTGATATTGAATTGCCCATCATGCTTGCTGGCATGGGCGGAGTGTCATATAGCGACCTCGTTGCTGCTGTTTCTGATGCAGGCGGCATCGGAACATTTGGGGCTGCACCAATGTCAACAGAACTATTGGTGTCTGAAATGGCTCGCGTGCGCACCTTGACCAACAAACCATTCGGCGTAGACCTTCTTACTGCTTCGCCAGACTCAATCGCTCGCAACATTCAAGCAATCATCGATGGTGGCGCAAGTATCTATGTTGCAGGCCTTGGTGTACCGCGCGAGATTATTGACGAATTGCATAGCCACAACATTCTTGTGGGCTCTATGTGTGGCAAAGTTCGCCATGCCACTGCTGCTGTTGCAAGTGGATGCGACTTTGTCGTCGCGCAAGGCACCGAAGCCGGCGGACACACAGGCACCGTTGCCACCATGGCACTTGTTCCCCAGGTTGTAGACGCCGTGAAAGGCAAAGTGCCTGTCGTTGCAGCAGGTGGAATCTTTGACGGTCGTGGTTTAGTTGCCGCTTTGGCACTTGGTGCCGATGGTGTATGGATTGGCACAAAATTCATTGCTACGAACGAGGCGCACACCGGCACCGGTTATAAACAAAAAATGTTGGAGATGGCCGAAGACGACACAGTGATCAGCAAGGCATACACCGGCAAAACATGTCGCGTGGCGCGCACCGAATGGACTCAACACTTTGATGAACACCCAGAGGAACTGCAAGGTTTCCCCGCACAAGCAATCGCCACCATTCAGGCAGGCATCGACCATTTAGGTGTTGGCCCAGACGTCATTCTCGACACCAACAAAGCGTTTATGGCAATCGGCCAA
>SYAZ01000040.1 GCA_005788815.1 Actinomycetota bacterium
GTTGCGTTTGTTGCAGAACCGGTGATTGTTGCGAGGCCAGCCTCGTCATACAACGGAAGTGCAGCAAGTGACTCACCAGAGAATCCAGGTCCAATGAGACCAAGAATTGTTGCATCGTCAATTACTGACTGCGCAACTGCAGGAGCCTTTGCAGGATCACCCTGGGTGTCGAATGTCTTGAGAGTTACACAAGCGTCTGGGTTAGCAGCGTTGAACTCGTTGATTGCAAGTGTTGCACCCTTGAGCATTGGTGCACCAAGGTTTGCAGCGTCACCGGTCTCCGGAAACTGCAATGCGATGCTTGCAACTGGGTTGTCACACGTAGCGGCGGCGGCTGGGGCTGTGGTGTCGCTTGCTTCATCATCACTGCCACCGCAAGCGGTGACTACGAATGAAAGGCTCACGAGAACCGCACCAGCACGAAGCAGGTTTGATTTCTTCATTTGATTTTCTCCCTTAGAGAATGTGGTGGCAAATGCCACCGGTACTGGGTAGTAGAGCCAAGTTACAGGGCTTCTTTACAAAAGGTCAATGTGAGAGAGGTGTTTTGCCAGTTCCAGAGCGTCCCTATGGGTGTTATACAGAGCCGAAAAACCCACACGGATGAGGTCTGGCGGTCGAAAATCAGCCAGAATCCCCTGTGTGGCAAGGGTTTCCACCAATACCTTCCCATCGGAATATCCCAGTGCCACGTGGCTTCCCCGCACATCGGGATCGCGGGGTGACCTCAGGTCAAATCCCTGTCCTACAAGGAATTCATCGTAGATTTCAAGAAAAAACGAGGTCAGTGATTGGTTTTTAGCTCGGACATCATCCATGGACACGTTGTCAAAAATCTCGAGTGCCGCCTCCAGGGATTTCATACTGAGAACATTGGCTGTACCCGTGAGAAAACGCGAGATGCCGTCAGCTGGTCGATATGCCAACTCAAATTCAAATGGCAACGCATGACCCCACCACCCTTGTAAAGGTTGACTGGCGGATTCCAACAGTCGAGGAGCGACATACATAAAAGCAGGAGCACCTGGTCCACCATTGAGATACTTGTACCCACACCCCACCGCAAAATCGATATCTAACTCCACTGCGTTGAACGGCACAGCGCCAGTCGTATGAGCAAGATCCCACACCATCAATGCGCCGTGTTGGTGTGCAACTCGTGTGATGGTTGCAGAGTCGAGAATGTTCGCTGATCGATAATCAACGTGAGTCGCTGTGACGACTGCAGTGCGTTCACTGATGGCATTAGCAATTTCTTCTGCCGGAACTGCAACCAACTGCAGACCGTGCTGGTCGGCCACACTTTGTGCGATATAGATGTCGGTCGGAAAGTTATTGATGTCAATCACTATTTCGGTGCGGCCAGGTCGCAGTGCCACTGCAGCCATTAATGCTTTATGCAAGTTGATTGATGTGTTGTCGCAGGCAATGACAGTGTCCGTCACTGCACCAATAATTGGTGCGATTTTGTTGCCAATACGCAAAGGCATTGCGAGCCAGTCTTCGTTCCACGAACGAATCAGACGCTCCCGCCATTCCACGTTGATTGTGTGGTCGAGGACTTCACGAGATCGAATAGTCATTGGGCCAAGAGAGTTTCCGTCGAAATACACAACGTCTTTGGGAATGTCGAAAAGTAATCGAAGGTGCGCTAGCGAGTCAGCAGCATCTAAGGCAACAGCGCGGTCTGCAAATGTTGACCAACTCATACAGAAACCTTTCCTAAAGACCCAAGGACCCATTGTCCCACTTTTGTGTCTTCGCGCAGCAAGTCATAAGGCACATTGAAATGATCGCGGTGTTCCACTACCTCAACCTGCACGTCTGCTCCCGTGGATGCCAATAACTCTGCGTACTCAGCATTTTGACGAATGAATTCCGAGGACTCGTGGTTGCCAACGGCCAATAAGGCACGCGCCACGAAGATTGGAGGCAACAATTGTGGGCTCACTTCAGCAGCGGATTCAGCAGAGAGAAAAAGTGGATCATTTGTGGGTGTTCTCACTATTGGTCGCACGTCGTACACGCCACTCAGAAGTGCACACCCTCTGATAACTGTTGCAATTCGTTCATCTCGAGCACACATGGCTGCCAAATGTGCACCCGCACTGCAGCCAGCAAGAACTACGTGAGACGGCTGCAATTCTTCAATCACAGACAGAACATCAGCAATGCATTCTTCAATAATCTGCGGAATCTGTGCATGTGGCGCAAGTGTGTATTCCACAGCATGAAGTGACACTCCGCGACGAAGTGCATCTGGTGCATTGAACAATGAATCAGCAGCAGACAATCGTTGCCAGTACCCACCGTGAATGTACATCAATAAGGGTTGGCCACTTTTTCGCAACGCGTGAACATCATGGCCCTGACTCAACCGATGGTATTCATCGAGGTATTCAGCCAGGGGCTTCAACGCATGCAGCGACGGTGAATACTCATAATCCACCTCGGCATCGGTGGCACTGTGCCAGTCAAACGCCATAGGGGCTACAACCAGAATTACGCAACAGGGCGTTCGCCACGCACAGTGGTGCGATGCAGTTCTCTACGAAATCCGGCGTAATCATTCAGTGCATTGTGTTGTGTAGAACGGTTATCCCACATTGCAACATCACCTACAGACCATTTGTGGCGAACGGTGAACTTTGCGTCTGTTGTATGAAGGTGCAGCCAATCCATCAAGCGAAGTTTTTCAATCTCATCAGTCACACCTAGTAGGTCACGCACGTATGCGCGGTTGTAGAAGAGCACTCGCTTGCCAGTTTCGGCGTGCGTAGTGATGAGTGGATGTATCTCTGTGTCATTAGCCGACTCATCACACACAATATTCATGCTCGACAAACCTGAATGCAGTGGTTGCATCTTGGGCGAGTATGCATCGCGAGCAGTGTGTACTGCCGAAAGTGGTGCCAGTTGTTCCTGATGTTGTGGCGACAATGCCCTGTATGCCGCAGTCATAGATGACCACAGCGTGTCGCCGCCATATGGAGGAATATCCAAAGCGTGTAACACAGTGAAAGACGGTGGTGTCGATTGAAAACTGAAATCGCTATGCCATGCGCCTCCAAAATTGAATGCATTGCCGTCACTCGCCTCTTTTAATACCTTGATGACTTCAGGATGATCAGGGCTTGGTTCTATGAATGGTGAATCAGCTGCAGGACCGAGTCGTCGAGAAAATTCCACTTGTTCTAACGGGGTCAGTGATTGCCCAGGAATAATGATGACCTCGTGTTCACA
>SYAZ01000009.1 GCA_005788815.1 Actinomycetota bacterium
ATCTGGTGGGCGTCATTGAAAGACAAGAGCGTTGAAGCAACTGCAGAGATTGCCGATGGTTGGTTGCCCATCATGTTCTACCCAGAGCGTTATCACAACGTATGGGGCGATCAGTTGAAGGCTGGTCTTGCGAAGCGTGACAAGTCACGTCCACGCCTGGAAATTTCTGCTGGAGGCATGCTCGCAATTGACGAGTCATTGACCGGGGAAGCACAAACAAAGATTCTCGATTTTGCTCGTCCGAACATGGCCTTGTACGTAGGCGGTATGGGTGCTCGCGGCAAGAACTTCTATAACGACATCTGTCGTGACTACGGCTTTGAAAAAGAAGCAGTGGAGATTCAAGACTTGTATCTCGATGGCAAGAAAGACGAAGCAGCATCGAAGCTTCCTGGTGAGTGGATCATGAACGCAAACTTGGTGGGAACACCAGGCTTCATCAAAGAGCGAGTTGCAGCGTTTAAAGAAGCAGGCGTCACCGTGTTATCTGTGAACCCAATCGGCCCAGACCCAGTGGGTCAGATCGAAAAACTTCGCTCCATTATCGACGGCTGATCATGTCGATACTCACAGTTGACGTAGTTGCTCCCGGCTGGGAGCCAGTGCGCGACGCATTTGTGCAGGGTTTCGAACTAGGCGAAGACCATGGGGCTGGTGTCTCCATTTACCATCGAGGTCAATGTGTAGTCGACCTCATGGGCGGCTGGCGAAATCGCGACCATACGGAGCCGTACAGTCCAGACTCGCTGCAGGTGGTGTTTTCTACAACTAAAGGCATCACATCTATTGCGGTTGCCATGTGCGTAGAGCGTGGACTGCTGAACTATGACGAAAAAGTTGCGACGTACTGGCCAGAGTTCGCTGCTAAAGGCAAGCAAGATGTGACTGTTGCGCAATTGTTGTCGCATCGCGCCGGTCTGTACACGGTGGAAGGCGACATCACACTTGAAGAAGCATTGCACTGGGAAACAATTACGTCTCGGCTTGCAGACACTGCTCCATTTTTTCCCGTTGACACAACACATGGATATCACGCCCTCACTTTTGGTTGGTTAGCTGGCGAACTTGTCCGCCGAGTAACGGGTATGAGTCTCGGTGCTTTTGTGCGTGCACACATCGTTGAACCGCTTGGTGTTGAATTCCACATTGGTCTGCCAGAAGAACTTGAACCACGTGTTGCTCGACTGATGGCTCACCCCATTCCGAAGTTTCCACCTGATGTCGCCAAAGTGATGATGGAACGCAGTGGGCCAGGTACACGAGGTGCAGCAGCGTTGGGTTTGAATGGTGCGTTTGGTCCCGGTGCTTTTAACTTGCCAGCAGTGCATCAAGCAGAAATTCCTGGTGCAAACGGCATTGGCAATGCGCGTTCACTCGCGCGTATCTATTCAGCAACTGTTACTACGGTCGACGGTGTACGTCTCCTTGGTGATGGGGTCCGTGATCGGGCGCGCACAAGTAATACCCCGCAAGGTGAACTCGACAGCGTGCTGATTGATGAAACGGATTTTGGTATGGGCTTTATGGTTCATTCGCCGTACACGGAGTATTCAGGACCTTCTAGTTTTGGTCACAATGGCGCTGGTGGCTCTGTTGCTTTTGCTGAAGTGCGTCGTGAGTTGGCATTTGCTTACGTGATGAACACCATGATGACTGTGGCCGATGGCGACCCGCGGCGTAACAGGCTTACTGCTGCTGCGTCTTTGTGTGCAGACTCCGTCTGAGTCCTGCTGTTAACAAGATGTAGATAACGGAAGCAATCGCTGCTGCGACTGCAAAAATAATGATGGCAGGGCGTACGCCGAGTAACTCTGATGTGATTCCCGCCAAGATGCTTGTGCATCCGATCATCAAGTTAACGAGCGCCATGTCGCCAGCCATCACGCGGCCTCGAACATGATCTGGCGATTGCATCTGTAACCCCAGTGTGGAAAGGGTCCACTGTGCGCCTCCACTGAGGTGCGCAAGCGAAATGAAAACTGCTGCCATACCAATGAATGGACTGAGTGCTGCTCCGAGATAACACACGCTGAAGATGAGACCAGCAAAGCCGCACACTTTGAGAAGCTTCGCCATGTCGCGTCCCGCAATGCGTGCACCGATAATGGGACCTAGACCAGAACCAATGCCGCGCACACCGATAAGTAGACCTCGACCAGCATCACCCACTTGAAACACATTGGACGCAAGTACCGCGAGCTGACTCACAATTCCGGCACCCACAGCAAAGGTCATTTTCGAACAAAGCAAAGCCAAGATGATCTTGTCTTGCTTGGCAACATGAATTGCTTCTTTCATGTCTGCGATGGGGCGAACGCGACGCGTGACCGAAGTAGTTGCTGCCCGTTCTGTCTGCATGGGGCGCTTCACACCTGCAAAGAGCGCGCCCGCGATAACAAATGAGATGGCGTCAGCGATAAATGCGGCATTGCGACCAAATGCGCCGGCAAATACGCCACCTAGTGCTGCGCCGACAGCAAGCATGATTCCCCAGGTGCTTCCAAAGAGCGCATTTGTGCGACGAAGGTCGTCTTCGTTGTCGGTGATGTTTGGAACTGCTGCACTTGTGCACGGACCAACGAAAGAGGCAAGTGCTGCAATTGAGCACAGTGATGCAAATGTGATCCAGATGCCAGTTGTTGAGTGCAGAAGTAAGAACAGTGCCGATACAGCTTGCAGCAACGAGACCACAATCAGAATCTTGCGTCGATCAAACCTGTCTGCAAATGATCCCGCTACCGGTGACATAAGGAGACCAGGGATAGTCATGGAAACAAGAACGAGAGATACAAGAAATCTGGAATTGGTGACGTCTTCTACCAAGCCGGCTAGTGCGACAAATGTGAACCAGTCACCAAGGTACGACACCACTTGTGCGCCAAAGAGCATGCGCACATCGCGGTTGCGTCGTAAGAGTGAAAACACTTTGTGTTATTTAAGATCTGCGAGACGCTCGAGAGTACGACGTGCTTCG
>SYAZ01000041.1 GCA_005788815.1 Actinomycetota bacterium
GACTCCGCTGCCTACACCACTTGCACATGCAACAGATGTTGATGTTGTCCCAGATGAGGAAAAGGAGTTAATTGATGCGCCAGGTCGCACGCCGTTTCCTGCGGCGGTATAGCCATTGTCGAGCTGCGACATGCAACTCGAGCCACCGGCACCGCCCTCGACCCAGCGACCGCCAGCGCCACCAAAACACCCGCCGCCGCCGCCACCACCTTGGTGGTACCCGTTTCCACCTAAATAGGCCGCGCCGTTAGTTGCAGGCGAAGTTGTTACTCCGCCCGCAGTTTGCGTGCCACCGGTGACCGTTGTTGAAATTGAAACACCAGAAGTTCCGCCACCGGCTGCGCCGCCCCCATACCAACCGCCGCCACCGCCGCCGCCAGCGGTTACCAGATCGGTCGAAGATCCAGATAGGCGAAGAGCAGAACGTCCACCCCCAGAGCTGGCGCGATTGGGGAATGCGTATCCAGATCCATGACACGATCCCGAACGTCCGCCACCACCGTAGGTGGCAACTGTGCGATAACAGTTTGCAGAAACGAGAACACCAAGAACGCCGCCGCCAGCTTCACCAACGACGACTGTCAATTCTTGTCCTGGAGTAACTGCGTACGAACCAGTTGCAAAACCTCCACCGGCACCCGACCCGTATGTAGTTCCCAATGGAACGCCACCTCCACCTGCACCAAGCAAATAGAACGTTGCATTTGTGACACCTGTTGGCACCGCCCATGTTTGGTCTGAGCCCGTGTAGAGAAATGTGTCGTAGACGGAAGCACCGTTAGAGGAGTACTTGATGACGACACAGCCGTGTCCACCTTGAGTCTGCGCAAGCGTGGCGCTTGCGGGTCCACCGGTCCCTGCAGTGCTCGGGCAAACTGGACTACTTGATGACGCAAGAGTGTTGATGGATCCACCTGGGGAAGTTCCGCTGCCGGAATTGGTGTATCCATTGTTGAGCAAGGCGATGTAGCTAGATCCTCCGCCTCCGCCCCAGCCGCCCATCAGCGCAGAGTTGGAATTGCCGGGATCACCACCACCGCCTCCGCCAAACCAACCGCCTCCGCCTCCGCCTCCTTCATCTTTGCTATTGCCGCCTTGAAACTGGGTGCCTGCAGTTCCACCATAGGAAGGGCCCCATCCAGATGATCCGGCGCTGCCGCCAGCAATCTGAGTTCCAGCGCCTCCGCCGTATGTCACGCCAGATGCAGTTCCAGAGGTGCCTCCACCGGGCCCGCCATTTGAGACGCTTCCTCCGGTCACAGTATTTGGCGTTGAACCAGCACCGCCTCCACCGCCCGCTGTTGCGATGTCCGTTATTCCATTCTCTAAACGAATTGCTGATCGCCCGCCACCTGATGCGTAGCCGACTGCGAAGTTGACAATTGATCCACCTTGGCCACCGCCACCGTACGTTACGGCTGTTCGGTAGACGCTCGAAGCACCGCTGCCACTAATTAACACGGGTGCGGTGCCGCCGCCCGCTTCTCCAACGATGATGGTGTATCGCGTGCCGGGGCTGACCGAGAGAGATCCGTGTACATAGCCGCCACCGCCACCGTTGCCGCCTTTATATGTTGCGTGAGTGGTGCCGCTGCCACCTCCACCTGCACCAAGCAAATAGAACGTTGCATTCGTAACCCCTGTTGGCACCGTCCATCTTTGGTCTACGCCGGTGTAGTTGTACGTCTCGTATGCGTACGCACCGTTCAAGAAGTACTTGATCACAACACAACCATGCCCACCGATGGTGTTGGCGATGACAGCGTCGCGTGTTCCACCATTACCTACTCCCGAGTTGCAGGCCGGAATAGCAGCTACCGCTGCGTTCGATTTTGTTGGCGACACAGAAAGGACAGTTGCAAAGGTTGTTGAAAAAATGATGCAGAAAACAGCAAAAAGACGCAGGACTTTTCCAGCGCAATCTTTTCTACTAGCTGACTTGCTAATCACACTATGAATTATAGGGAGAAGCAATAGAGAGCCGAATTTGGTGTCGGGTAGTAGGGGGTTTGAGAGAGCGAAAACCCTCAACTCTTACTTGAGAGTAAAGCGCTGATTGACGGCGCGCATGATTGGCCGCTCGAGCACGTAATAACTGAGCGATGCAATGGCGATGCTTGCGGGGAGTACGACGAGAAATCGAAGAAGGACCTGACCATCATTCTCGGTGTACGGCATGTACTTTTCTGCAAAATTGCCGCCAAGAAAAGCCATGTGCCAGAGGTAGATGCCGTATGAGATGGTGCCCAACCATGTGAAGAGTCGAAACGACATGGCTTTGACGAGTAACGCTTGAGAGTCCACACAGAATGGAGCGACAAGTAAAACAGAGGCAATGCCGTACAGAAAATGGCCCAGAAGGTCAATGTGGAACTCTGTTCTGTTTAATCCAATCGCCATATTTATGTTGGCGCTAATGAGCCATACAAAAACTGAACACACAACAAACGATCCGGCGTGATTCGCAATGAAATTCTTCAGTTTCGAAAGCGTCTTTGCTGACGCAGGAGCCTCAACCAACACAGCAAGACCCATGCCAAGTGCCAAAGTGTCCATATGAGATGGCAGCCAAATATGCGCCGTATCTAGAAACCAAAAATCTATTTGATGTATAAAAAGCCGAAATGCGTAGGCACCGAGGAAGAGAAAACTCAACGCCTTCAATAGAGTCGACACCGATACGGGACTGTTGCGTCGTTTCGTCTGGCGCACAAAAACATAAGCAAACGCAGGCACAACGACATAGAAAGACATCTCGATGGCCAATGTCCAAGCCTGGCGTATGCCGGTGAAAACATTGTGCTCAGTAAATGAATGAACGATAAAAACGTTCCTAATGAAACCAGATGTGTTCACAATCGTGAGGGCGTCGAGTCCGGCCAATACAAACAAGGCCAGCCAGTAGCCAGGAAGAATACGTGCTGCACGTTTTAGGTAGTAGTTCCGCGTTTTTGGCAGGGGTGAACCATGAATCAACGAATGGGCAAATGGGCGAAAGATCAGAAATCCACTGAGTACAAAAAAGATAGCGACACCTATATTGAGTCGATCAATGTAAGCACCAATTGAATCTGCGTGCGCAACGGTGTATCCGGAAACAAAAGATGTGTGGTACACGACAATGATAATTGTGGAGAATCCTCTTAGGGAGTCGAGGGCTAGATTTCTGTGACTCGTTTGAGTTTCCATTATCTGGACCTAAGAGTTGTAGGACTTTACTTGGGCGATAAATGTGTCGAGTTTTTGAAGAAGGACTTCCTCAGAGCAGAAGTCCTTCATAAACCTCGTCGCATTTTGTGACATTTCCTCGTAACGCACTGAATCTTCGGTAGCCACCTTGTAACTATCTAGAAATGCAGTGCGAAGCGAGTCCCACACCACAGGAAATCGAAAGCAACGCAACAACATTCGTGGGTCATGTGGCCAGCTATGCCATGACTTCGTATTTTCCACAATGAACGAAGTGTTAGGGAAAATGTAATCAGTCATTGCCGTATGACATGGTGCAACAGCAGGGGTTCCTGCGCTCATAAATTCAAGTAAAGGCAAACATTGGCCTTCACCACTTGAAGCATTCAGTGCAAATGTAGTGCCTGCAATTAACTGGTCGTAGGCGTCTTTTTCAAGGTGACTTTGTATGGCCACGATGCGGCAATCAAACTCTCCGAGATGATTGATTACATCCCACACTGCATTCACTCCTAGAACAGGATCTGATTGGATCAACTTCAGAATCAATGTTGCTCTTCTATTGTTCTCGTGCGCAGCAATAAATGCGGTAACTGCCTCAGTCCATTGTTTACGGCCATCGTTTGGGTTGAACACAAACGTGTACACGACTCCGTTAAAATCTATGTTTGAGGCAGTCTTCTCAATGTGCTCGGCATCTGTCGGCGGATTCCATGAATCTGCAACGTACCCATCGACGGACAGAGACCATTTGTCCATGCGGGGCCGAGCAGCCAATGGGGCGTATTTATCCCAAAGAGGTGCGGGGATAACAGCGATGGGGTAGTCATCACCGATCTCATTCTTCACCTGCTCTGCCGAGAACTGGCAATGAGTGATACTTCCTGGACTATTGCGAAAAACGTGATACCAATTGTTCCTGTCGTCATCAAGCCAAGATTCATTTGGGATGGTGTCAAATTCCCAGGCAAATACTGGAATTGCATAGTGAAGCGCTTCGTTCGGGACTTTATGTGGAGGAGTAAACGCAAGCAATATTTCCTCAGCCAAATCAAGATCAGCCGGACGCGCAGGTGGATTTGTGAGCACTTCAGTTTCTCCCAGATGTGGCATCAAAGATTCGAAGTACTTGAGGACGAACCAATAGCTGTAGTCACTCTTTCCTAACTTGTCGCGAACATTGCCTTCATTGTGTGTTGCATACAAACGAAACTTAGTCATTGGACGACTCCAGCCATTGAGTGTGCGCTAGTTTCATTTGTTCGCAAAGACGCACCCAATCAAGCACATTTTCTAATTCACGTTCGACACGGTGAAGATGCCCAGGTGTTTTGATCGGCTGACGAAGTGGGGTGATGCAAACAATATTGTCTGCATCTAGTTGAAGATTGTCGGGGCTTGAGATGATGAATTGCGTGGAGTGCTTATCTGTGTGAGGTGCAACATTGTTCAGAGTAATTGATGAGTCAACATGAACATACGTATTGGCTACAGCTAACAGAGAAGGAGCATCTCTATAAGTATCGTGTGTATGAATCGCGATTATGCGACACTTGAATTCACCGACTCGAAAGAAGAGGAACATGAGTTCGGAGAAGAAAGAAGCTACTGAAACATTAGAGTTCTGAATTACCAGAGTTGCTTGAGATTGATCTCTAAACGTCCAGAGGAAAGCCGAGACCACATCTCTCCACTGATTGGAATTAGAGGTCTCGTTAAATACGGCAACAGTTGTAAATCCGCGTGTCTCTATTGCTGGGGTTTTCGCTTCTCGAGGTGTGTTTTGCGTACGTTGCTTAGGTGCAAGTGCACTGACAATAGCTTGACGTTTTTTGGTCTTTGCAGCAACAAGTGCACCATCGGGGGGAAGAGTGACTTGCAGACGGTGGATGCCGATCCCCATCTTGCGTGCGCCGTAATGTGAATCGGTTGACTCTGGAGTGAGGCCAGTGATGCGGAGCAGGTGAGTGGGCTCTTTGGTTTTGAACCTAAAAATAAACTGCTTTGGTTCTTGTTCCAAAACAAACTGAGCCGAACTTTCACCCAACGCAACGGTGATATTTGTGCCATTGTTCTTTCCAAACCCTTGTGCAAAGAATTGAATCTCACAATCGCCGTGAACAGAAAAAGGCAAAAGTACATGGCATGGATCAATCTCCGACCAGATTCCCCAAGGTTCTCGGGAATGGAAACCAACAAAGTCGAGTTCGTCATGGGTTGGGTTCGCTAAGTCAATAAAAGTTGGTGTGCCATCCCACACTGCATTGCTAAGGCCGGGGGCCGCGATTGAGATTTTCGAGACACCTATTGCCATGGTTCGGGGATCGTCAACCTCATTGAGCCGTGACGGGATGATGTTGCTGAACTCAATGGTGCGACTCGGCGTAGCAACTTGTAACAGGTGAGAGGAGGAATGCAAGTGCGGGGACAAGTTGATAGTGGACGTATCACCTCCGATCGAGATATGAACGCTTTGGCCAATGTTTGGACCAAAGCCAACACTCTCAATCTCGATGAACACTTCACCATGGACAAGGAACGGAAGAATAAGTTTTGGGTTTTCTGTGCGGCTCCACACTCCCCATTCTTCTAACTCATAAAACCCGAGCGCCAGTAACGCATCAGGTGAGTCAAGAGTTTCTGAGAAAATCCTACGTCTGCCATCCCAGGGGTGAATTGGTAGATGATCAAGGAACTCGTCTTCCTTCTTTGAGATGTTCCCACCGCTGAAGTCATCGCTGTTGAACACGACCGAGTCGCGTGATACGTGAAGTGACGTAATAGGTTGCGTTACGATATCGATAAGGAAAAACCTAGTAGGTTTCCTGAGACAACTTCAATACTAGAGAACTTCCAGACGCTCAATATGTTGCTGAAAGTTTGATAGTTCACATACGTAGGAGACAGTTGTGAGATCACTTGTTGTGAGGGCTATTCGTCGTATCCGGCGGCAACTGATTTCACCACATGCCACAGTTGTTGAAACTCGCGCGCCTTCTCTTGAAGAACTAGGCCTTGCCCATATGAGTGAAACCGAACGTGTGGGATTACGCGACGATGTGCTTCGTGGCTTTTATAACAATGAAACAGGCGAGGTCTTTACGGGAGTGTCAATTGATGCCGATGACATTGTTGTCGACGTTGGTTGTGGTTCTGGTGGCCCACTTCAGTTTCTGAGTACGCGCGGCGCAAAGGTAACTGCAGTCGATGTGAGTGAAGAAGCTATCGAAGTTGCTCGTGATGCAGTTGCTAGTCAAGGGGGAGTAGTCGACTTTGTTTTAGCTCCGACTCAAGAAATTCCTCTGCCAGATGACTACGCCACACGGGTCGTGTGTATGGAAGTACTGGAACATGTGGATGATCCGTCTTTCTCGCTTTCAGAAATGTTTCGCATCGGCCAGAGTGGGGCCTTGTACTTGTTGACAGTGCCCGATGCGATAGCAGAGCGCGTTATCGGTGGAGTTGCACCTTCGAGTTACTTTAAAAAGCCGAACCATATTCGCGTAATTGAACGCGACGAGTTTGAGAAATTGGTTCGCGGTGCAGGTTTAGAGATATTGAAGCATGATTACAGTGGTTTTATCAGTACATTTCGCTTAGCAATGTTGATGATGCGTGGGCATACAAATTCAAAAGGTGAACCTGATCTTAAAGCTGAGGATGAATTTCTCTTGAAGTGGGCACGCATGTGGAACGAGATGCTTGATTGCCCAGAAGGTCGCGAGATGAAAGATATGTTGGATTACTTGGTGCCACGATCTCAAATCATCGTTGCACGCAAGCCGTAGCGACGAGCGCTAGTTCACCATTCTTTCGCGGCCCTCCCAGTACGGGGCACGCAAATCCTTCTTCAGGATTTTTCCACTCGGGTTACGTGGCAACGCATCAATCCAGTCGACACTTGTTGGGCATTTGAATCGAGCTAGCAATCCCTTTGAGAATTCGATGATTTCAGCTTCCGTCACTGCGACGTCTGCTTTCTTCACCACGATGGCTTTCACGGTCTCGCCCCACTTTTCGTGTGGAACACCAATGACTGCTACGTCTGCGATTGCAGGATGACTCATGAGTGCACTTTCTACTTCTGCTGGGTACACGTTTTCGCCGCCAGAGACAATCATGTCCTTCACACGGTCATGGATATAGATGTAACCGTCTTCATCTCGATAACCGGCGTCACCAGTTTTGAACCAGCCGTCGGGGGTGATCGATTCAGCTGTTGCTTTGGGGTTGTTCCAGTAGCCCTTCATCACCTGTGGCGTTTTGCACCAGATCTCTCCTACTTCACGGGCTGGAAGATCTTTACCGGTGCTGTTGTCCATGATGCGGATCTCTACTCCGGGAGCAGGCACGCCACATGAACGAAGTCGATGTGCGTTCGGTCCCTTCGGATCATGATCTTCTGGCCCAAGAAGAGTGGTTGCACCTGTTGTTTCGGTGAGTCCGTATACCTGCATGAAATCGCACTTGAATGCTTCCACGCTGTTAGTGAGTACTTCCAGAGAAATAGGTGAGGCTCCGTAGACCATGAGACGCAGACTTGAAAAATCTGCCTCTTTAACGCTTGGCATCATCAACATGAATTGCAGAACTGCAGGAACGAGGAAGCCGTGTGTAATTTTATGCTTCTCAATCAGTTGAATAACCGCGTTGGGGTCCATGTCTCTCAAGATGATGGATGAAGAACCAACAAACTGACCTGCAGTTGCCCAACCGCCACCACCAATGTGGAAGAGCGGCATAGCAACAAGGTTGACCATGTCGTCACTTAACTTCCAGAAGGTACGCGCACCGGGCAACAACACAAAGAAGTTGTGGTTGGTCAGCATGACACCCTTTGGTCGACCGGTAGTTCCGCTTGAGTACAACTGGAATGCAACGTCTTCTGATGCTGACTCCACTCCGGGGTCTTTTGTAGTGCCGCTATTCACCCATGTTTCGTAATCAATGTCGCCACCAGTTCCGCCAATCACCACGATGAGTTGTGTGGTGGTGAGGTTGGCGCGAATCGCTTCGACGACTGGCCAGAAGTCGGCATGCACAACCAAAACTTTGGCGGCAGCGTCATTAACA
The DNA here is from genome assembly GCA_005788815.1 of Actinomycetota bacterium. Taxonomy (GTDB): domain Bacteria; phylum Actinomycetota; class Acidimicrobiia; order Acidimicrobiales; family Ilumatobacteraceae; genus UBA2093. The sequence continues at coordinate 8,263 of SYAZ01000041.1, forward strand.
ATGAATTCCACTTCTGGTGGAGCAAGGCGCCAGTTGATGTCGACCGACACTGCATTGATGAGTGCACAACCGTAAAAAACCTCGAAGTGTTCGATGCTGTTCTTGTCAAGGAATGCAACTCTGTCTTGCACGCCGACGCCAGCTGCTTGCAATGCGTTAGCTACACGGATGGAACGTTCGTACAGTTCGCCCCATGTGCGCGTGCGTTCACCTTCAATCAGCGAGTTATCGGAAGCACGAGAAACTCCGTGGGTACGAACGATGTCAGCAAGGGTGGTGATGTCTTTAGCCATGCGAAAAATGTAGTCGCTCGGAGGGGGCCCGTGTTCAGCGGCCACGGCTGGGAAAGTGGAGCACTGGTCGTGTCAGTATGGGGGCATGAATTCCACCGTGTCCGTCATCAAAGAAGTATCCGCCCCCGTCGACGTGGTCTGGGCCATGGTGACCGACCTGCCCCGTATGGGCGAGTGGTCCCCGGAAAATCAAGGCGGAGAATGGGTAAAAGGTGCAACCGGCCCAGCCGTTGGAGCCCGATTCAAGGGTCATAACAAAAGTGGCAAGCGCTCATGGTCAACTTCGGTGGAAGTGAATGCATGTGATGCCCCACGTAGGTTTTCTTTCGGGCTCATGGTGGGCAGCAAGAACTGGTGTGACTGGGTCTACGAATTAGAGCCAACTGCATCTGGAACTCGTGTCACCCATAGCTGGGTAGATCACCGAAGCAAATTTGCCAACAAGTTGGGCAAGTGGGTGAGTGGTGTTGCTGATCGTGGCATCCACAACAAAGCAAACATGGAAGTCACACTCAACAATCTTGCTGCTGCCGTAGCGTCACGTTAATCAATCGAAATTGAAAGGTCCCGATATGGAAATCCTCACAGAAATCACAAACAACATTTTGGTCATTACTTTGAATCGTCCAGATGCAGGTAATGCATTAAATGGTGCGCTTAGTGAAGGTTTGTCGAACGCATTGACTGATGCGGAAACAAATCCTGAGGTACGCGCCATTGTTGTTACGGGCGCTGGAGAAAAGATCTTTTGTGCCGGTATGGATTTGAAGGCATTCGCTGCCGGTGAAGACATTGCAAAAATCGGAATGGGTTTCACAGCATTACGGAAATGTTCAAAGCCACTCATCGCTGCCGTGAATGGTCATGCGTTAGCTGGTGGTTTTGAAGTGGTCATGATGTGTGACCTCATTGTTTCTGTCGAATCCGCGAAGTTTGGAATTCCAGAAGTGAAACGTGGTCTATTTGCAGCGGGTGGCGGAGTTCGTCTTCCGGCTCGCATACCTCTTGCAGTTGCAATGGAAATGGGTCTTACTGGCGATCCGATCGATGCAGCGCGAGCCAAAGAACTTGGTCTCATTAACCAAGTTGCACCCGCAGCAGAATTACGTGACGCGGCTCTCGCATTGGCTGCACGAATCACTGTGAACGGTCCGCTTGCCGTGCAGGCAACGAAGCAATTGATGCTCGATGAAATTGGTGATGGCAATCCTCAACTCATGGGTGAGTTGCAGAGAAAAGTGTTTACTAGCGAAGATGCCAAGGAAGGCCCAAGAGCCTTTGCAGAAAAGCGTGCACCTGAATGGAAGGGACGCTAACTGCGACCCTGTTCTCAGTTGTTGACTGAGTTGCTTATATAAATGGTGAGATCAGACGTGATGTCTGCTGAATCGCAATACGCTGCGTACGTGGAACCAGATTGTGTTGCCACTTGCCATAGTGCGTCACCACATTTCACTGAAAACGCAGTTTGTACGTTTGCCATTGTGAACGTCATCGATGAAGTGGTTGACGTCTGAGTCTTGGCATCGGTGCCCGAGGTGAGAATGCTTGTAGACATTCCAGCCACGCATGAGATATCTGTGCAAGCGGGGATTGAGGATCCGCTGCCATCGTTCACTACGAGATTTGCCTGAAATCCTTTAGACCCACTTGCTGTTTTAGAAATCGTCCAGCCAGATGTATCGAATGAGATATCTGCATTACCTCGTGTAGAAACTGCATTGTTGCTACGTGCCGAAGCTTTTGCTGCTGCAACACGCACTGCGACAGATGGAAGTCCTGGCTTTATTGCGGGTGCTTCAAGGCCTTGTGGAAGTTCATTAGAGGTTTTGGTGTTGTCAAGTTGACCCTTTTTTGTCACTTCAGTTTCGTTTCCTGCGTCATCCACTGACTTCACTGTGATTTCGTTTGGTCCAGATTGTGTAGTGATGGTGTATTCAACTCCTGATTTATCTGGTGAGGCATCTACTGCAATAGCGCCAGTGTCTGCGGTAGCAGTTACCTCAACCTTTTGTCCGTCTTCAGTTTCTGTAACTACTGCAATCTGTTCGCCAGTAGAAGCAAGAGAAGTGTTTTCTCCGGACGCAGTTGCAACGATGTTTCCATCAGCCAATGTTGCCGTCACGTTTGGGTCGTTGGTTGAAATGCCGGTCGCAGAGATATCTACCGCAGTGTCATTCTCTCCGGTTGTGGTGTATTGAAAACCAACAGAGCCGGTGAATCCTGCAACAGCAACAACAGACTTTGAAGTGATTTTTGTTTTGCCTGTTGTTCCGTAGACCAGGTAATCGACTGGCGCGCCAGGTGTAGTTGTTGCAGACCGTAAAGGTTGGGCTGTTGTTTCGCCGGCGCTGTTGTTGGTAGCAGAGACAGTGCCATCAGGAGTCTGTACTTCCCAGTCAGAAGAAGCTGAACGAATGAGGAGAAGCGTTTTTTGCACTCCACTCTTGTCTCCGCAGAACGGACAAGTTCCAGTGACACGAGAAGAGAGTGGTGTGATGTCAATGTCACCTTTCCCACCTGTCCATATATTCGGATCGTTAGCAGGATCTTTCCCGGAGAATGAAAATGTCCACTCCTGTGATTCAATGTCGACCGTGACGTACCTATCGCCGCCTGGCCAGTTGGAGTCGTACACCTTTACTTTGGCAACTTTTTCAGACGGCCATTCCACGGCATATGGAAGAATTGCGTGTCCACCACTGTCTGTATACACACCCAAACTGAATTCAGGTTTGCCGCTTTTCAAAGATGCAGAGAGTGCCGCAACAATGTCTGACGGTGACTGCTTCGCCCATGCTTTTGTGGCGTTCGTTGTCTCATTCAAGAATTGAGTTGCAAAAGCACGCATGATCGCGTGGGTGGTATCACCAGTGTTCTGAAGACTGAATGTTGCAGGCGTGCTTTTGTCTTGGAAACGTGATGCTGACAAGACTGCAAGGCCTTCGCAATGACCAGATGAACGAGCTTGGTTCACCATGCGTGCCCACGCTGCTGCTTCTGCAGTGAGAGTACATGGAGGCGTGGTAGTTGTGCAGATTTCAGGCCCGTTACCAAACATGGCCACCATGTCATCAGCATTGAATTCTTCAGTGGATGCAGTCGATGCGAAATTGGCAAACGAAAAGCCGTCTGGGCTGGGGTTAAGTCCACTGGCAACCGGCGTTGCATCAAGAGGTGGGACAGAAACAGATGTAGAGGCACCACCACCGCCACTACATGCACTGAGCACAGTAACTACGAGGCCGATGAGAAGGGTGGGTTTGAGGCGACTGTTCACGGTGAAGACCTTAGGGCAGAATGAGAGTATTATTAGATAAGTTATCCAATTACATGGGTGAGAGGAAGTCAGCGTGCACGCACAACGCAAGATCATGATGAAGGCTGGCAGGGCCCTGGTGGCCACCGTATTGGTCGCAGGATTAGTAGCTAGTTGCAGTGAGTCTGAAGACAGAAAGCGCAACACGGCATTCACCACACTTCCAGATGGCGTTGGTACAGACTCCACAGTGCCTGCGACACCTACAGATTCGACACTTCCCGGTGAAACCAGCACGACAGTTGCATCGTCTGATTCAACTATTCCCCCTACAACTGGTGAATATGCAGTTGGCGATACTGGTCCTGGCGGTGGTGTGGTGTTTTTCATCGATGCTGAAAGCGCATTTCCAGATTTTGATTATTTAGAAGCGGCTCCTGCCAATTGGAACGGTGCAGACGGAGATCCTTCTGTTGCGTGGTGTTCAAACATGACTACAAAGATTTCTGCCTCAAAGAATGCAATAGGAGCAGGCGCTGAGAACTCCAGCGCGGCAAGTACGTGCACTAACAGTGCAGCCGCTAAGGCAAGTGCCTATACCGGTGCAGGGAAATCTGATTGGTTCTTGCCATCTAAAGATGAACTGAAATTGTTGTCTAATAACCTTGCGGACAACTCACTTGCTGGGTTATCTGGCGGTGTGTATTGGAGTTCTACCTCATCAAGTGACACACGTGCATGGGCAGAACTCATGTCGGACGGTACTCAAGGAACAAATTTCCGAACATCGTCATTTCTAATTCGACCAGTTCGCGCATTCAAGTAATTAGCGGCCTCAACTTTTGATTAGGGTGTGCCCATGACTCGAGTACAACTCACCAAAGATTCCATCGATCTCGGCATTGTCGTATGTGATGCTGAAAAATCACTTGCCTTTTATCGTGATCTGCTTGGTTTTGAATTTCAAGGGGAGATGCCCATGCCTGGTGGCGGCACGATGTACCGCCTTCTGTGTGGCACCACATTGTTAAAACTGGTCAAAGCCAATGAAGATCCTGCCCGACCAGCGGCAGGTGGCATCACGGGTGCATGTGGGTATCGCTACTTCACAATCAGCGTCAGCAATATTGAAGAGATCACGTCAGCATGCGAATCAGCTGGCCACAAGGTGGCAGTGAAGCCACGTGAACTTCGTCCGGGAATTACCATCTCAATTGTTGAAGACCCCGATGGAAACCTTGTGGAGTTTCTTCAGATCGCTTGATGCTGTGTCACTGCATCGCGAGTTGGCAGTGACGGGACGGCTCCACGAATAGTGGTTGCCAAAGCCCCTGCAATAGAAGCAGTCTGTGCGGCGAGCTGAATCTCTTGTCCGCGCGATAGTTCTGCGCATAGTGCGCCAACAAATGCATCACCTGCGCCAACAGTGTCAATAGCGCGCACCTGCGTTGGCGTAATTGAGACTGTGGAGTTTGCATTTGTTATCTCCGCACCGCGTGCACCCAAGGTGGTGATGACGGTAATTGCACCTGCGTGAAGCAGCTGTGCTGTTCCACCCAATGCCTCTGATTCCGTTTCGTTTGGTACAACAAAGTCGCACATCGCCAGAAGACTGTCTGAGAGTTGTGCGGCGGGCGCGGGGTTGAGCACAGTAATTGCATCGCTAAGACGTGCCTGTGTGAATACATGTATGACAGTTGTCAGAGGAATTTCCAACTGGGCAAGCACCACAGATGCGCTCGGGAGAGTGAATGAGGTCGCAACTACGTAACTATTCGCGCCAGGCACAATCACAATTGTGTTTTCACCCTTGCTATCTACCGTGATGAATGCGCGCCCGGTAGGTGCGTCCACAGTGATGAGTTGTGACGTATCGATTCCTTCGAGTTCGAGAGTCTCTCTCAACATTGAGCCGGCACTGTCATTTCCTACGCAACCAATGAATGCAGTGCGAGCCCCCATGCGAGCACATGCAACTGCTTGGTTCAGGCCCTTACCTCCAGCATGTTCTGCATAATCGAGCGACACAAGAGTTTCGCCGGCTATTGGAAGGTGTGAGGTTGTACTCACAAGGTCCAGATTGCAGCTGCCTACCACAACGACGTCGAAGTCTTTCTCTTGGCTCATCAGAGAACTCTCGCATACGGGGACTAATGTTTCTTACATGTCAGGAAAAATTCAGATGATTGTTGATTGTGATCCTGGCCACGATGATGCAATGGCTCTCGTTGTTGCCGCTCGTCATGCAGATGTTCTTGGCGTTACAACTGTTGCTGGCAACGCGCCTTTGCATTCCACCACACGCAATGCTCGGATTGTGTTGGATCTCATTGGCTCGAAGATTCCAGTGCACTCGGGAGCAAGTCGACCTCTCGTAGCGCCTCCGCATGATGCGTCTCATGTTCACGGCAAGAGCGGGCTCGACGGTGCAGATTTGCCAGAGCCGTCGCGTGGACCGGAGAGTGAAAACGCAATTGCATTCATTATCGAGACCTGTAGAGCAAATGAGGGAGTGTGGTTAGTTCCCATTGGGCCACTAACGAACATCGCACTTGCATTGCGTGCTGCTCCAGATCTTGGTTCACGCATTGCAGGAATCTCGCTCATGGGAGGTGGAACTTTTGGCAATGTAACCGCAGCTGCTGAGTTCAACGTATGGGCAGACCCCGAAGCAGCCGACATCGTGTTCCGTTACGGCGGCAAACTAATGATGAGTGGCTTAGATGTCACGCATCAATTGCAAGCAACACCATCGCGTCTTGCTCGTATTCGTGAAATTCCTGGCCAGTTGCCCAAGGTACTTGCTGATCTGTTGGCGTTTTACTCGAAGTCGTACATCAACTCGCATCGGGACATGACAGGAGCAGCGGTGCATGACCCATGTGCCGTTCTGGCGTTGACACATCCACATTTGTTCTCGATTTCTCCGGAACACGTAGCGCTTGAATCACATGGAGAACACACTCGAGGCATGACTCTCATAGATAGACGTCAATATTCAAAACCAGTTGCGCCCAACTGCGACGTGGTGTGGGGTGTGGACGATGAACCAGCATTTGACGTGTTGATAGAAGCAATACAGTTCTTCGCATGAGTACAGTTGGTGGATGCGTAAAAACCCACTCCTAGCGATTTTCACTACGGTATTCATCGACTTAGTGGGATTCGGAATTCTTATTCCGGTTTTTCCGTTACTCATCTCTGAGAATTCACCCTTTCGTGTAACACCGGACGGGTGGTCCTTCACACAAGGCCTCATCATGTTGGGTTGGTTGCAAGCCATCTATCCGTTTTGCACATTTATCGCTTCGCCAATTCTTGGACAATTGTCGGACAGGTTTGGACGCAAGCCAGTTCTGGCTATCTCAATTTTTGGTACATCAATTGGATATGTCTTGTTTGCAATTGGAATAAGCACGGCAAATCTTCCTTTGTTGTTTGCTTCTCGTGCACTCGATGGGTTTACGGGTGGAAACCTTGCAGTAGCTAACGCTGCAATCGGCGACATCAGTACCAACGAAAACAGGGCTAAGAATTTTGGTTTTCTTGGTGCAGCTTTTGGAATGGGGTTCATCGTTGGTCCATACCTCGGAGGAAAACTTAGTTCGCCAGGTGTCAGTTTCTATGGTTTGTTTGATACTCCGGATTGGTTTGGTGCAACTACACCATTCTGGTTCGCAGCGATTATTGCAATGTTGAACTGCGTCGCGGTTCTAACAACTTTCCCTGAGACCATCAAAGAAAAGTTCCACGCTGGTCGCATCAATGCCACGCAATCGATTCAGAATGTTGTTCAAGGTTTTCGTTCGGAACGCCTTCGAGTTGTACTGATAGCAGGATTCCTCTTTAGTTCTGGCTTTACATTCTTCACGACATTCTTCGGAATTTATCTAAAAAACAATTTTGACTTCTCCGCATCTAAGACTGGTGATTACTTCGCCATCGTCGGATTGTTTATTGCCTTTTCACAAGCTGTACTTGTTGCGCGAGTTGCAAAAAAACTGGTGGACTTCAAAGTATTGCGTTTCAGTTTGTTTGGTAATGCAATCATGATGTTGTTCTACTTTGCTGTGCCAACGTCATTCCCTCTGGGTCTGTATTTCGTGATTCCACTCTTTACGGCCTTTAATGGGCTCACTATGGCAAATATGACAAGCCTGATTAGTCGTTCTGCAGAACCTGGTCGGCAGGGTCAAGCTATGGGTATCTATTCCAGTGTGCAGAGTCTTGCTCAGGTTCCTGCGTCAATTCTTGTTGGCTACATCACTACAAGTGTTACCTCTAGCCAGCCATTGATAGTGGCGTCAGTCTGTATTGCGCTTGGAGGATTGTTGTTCCTTCTAATGTTCAAACCCAAATTTGTGAGCAGTGTTCCTGGCGCACAAATGGGCGCGCCAAGTCACTAAGCGAGCGCATCATGGCAACACGAGGCGTTCTCTTTTTTGATCTTGATGGCACCATCGCTGATTCTGGTGCTGGTATTCATGCTTCACTAAATGAAGTGTTCGAGTCTCACGGGCATGAACCGTTGAGCATTGTGGAACTTCACATGGTGATTGGACCGCCACTACAAGAGTCTCTTCCAAGACTCTTTGCGCCACGAGACATTGCAACTGATCTCGTTGACACCTTTATTCACGAATATCGAGCCATATATAAGGCACATCACCTTCCGCGTACTCAATTCAACGATGGGATGAAGGATGCTTTAGAAATTCTTCACGATCACTACTACTTGGCGGTCGTGACCGCTAAACCTGAACCTCAAGCACTCGTAGCGATAGAAGCCCTTGGCATTACAGATATGTTCGTCACCATTGTTGGTCCAGAGAATGACCAGCCTCATCCGAAGACTTTGTTGCTGCAGCGTGCATTGAGCGAAGTAATTACGTCGCTCGGGGACGAACCACCGCTGCAACGGTGCTGGATGATTGGTGATCGGCATCATGACATTGAAGCTGGGGTCAATGTGGGGACCAATGCCATGGGTGTGCTGTGGGGCTTTGGATCAAGAGAAGAACTGCAATCGGCGGGCGCACACGTGGTTGCCCAAGACCCTGAAGAACTCATCAGGGTGTTACTCGACTCACTCGAATAACGACGAACATAATCCATTCGTTCCGCACGAAATTCCTGCGAGGAATGTGTCCTACACTTCAAGAATTGAAGGGGGCAACATGTTGAATCGTCCAGGAGCACCATTACGAATTCGGGGAGTCCATGGTTCGCCATACTCATTGAAGATGCGTGCAGTGCTGCGGTATCGACACATTCCGTTTAAATGGGTTCCCCAAGGCTCGAAATGGGATGACCTGCCGCCATTTCCTCTGATTCCTGCAATTGCTTTTCCGGATGCAACTGGTGCGTATACGGACACGATGATTGATTCAAGCCCACTGATAGCACGCCTTGAGGGAATGTATTCAGAGCGGAGTCTTGTTCCAACAGATGCCGTTGTGGCCTTTATCGACTACTTGCTTGAGGATTACGCAGACGAATGGGTAACGAAGCAGATGTACCACTATCGCTGGTACTACAAAGACGCTATTGATAAAGCAGGAAAACTTCTGCCGCTCGATAGTGATCAGCAAATGCCTGTCGAAACGTTGTCGCGTTTTACTAACTACATCACGGAACGTCAAATTACTCGGCGTGCTCTAGTGGGTTCGACCGAAGAGAACAAGCCTGCGATTGAAGAGTCGTTCCATCGTTTGCTTGACATGATGCAGGCTCATCTCGCAGTTGCACCTTTTCTTTTAGGTAATCGGCCAGGACGTGGAGATTTTGCTCTCTTTGGTCAGATGACAGAACTATTGCGTTGGGATCCAGAGTCTGTGCGCATCGGTATTGAGCGTGCACCACGAATGGTGAACTGGGTCGAACGTGTGGATGACTTGTCGTGGTGGGATGTAGATGGGGATAACGGATGGGTTACTCGTGATGCAATTCAACCCACAGTTCTTGCATTGCTACCAGAGATTGGCCGCACCTATGCGCCGTTCCTACTTGCGAATGAAGCAGCAATGGCAGTTGGCGCAGAAACTTTCTCCTGCGTCATTGATGGCCACCCATATAGTCAGGGAACATTTGTTTATCAGCGCAAGTGCTTGCAATGGATTCGTGAAGAGTACGCAAAACTTTCGGCTAATGATCGCCGTGACGTGGATGCCTTATTGGCAGGCACTGGCTGTGAGATTTTGTTTGCGGCATGAGTTCAACTGATGTTGTGCTCTTCGGACATTGGATTTGTCCATTTTCTGTGAGGGTCGAGTTTGCGCTCGCTCAGAAAGAAATTGCATATTCTTTGGTCGATGTCCCACCACGCGCGGTGCGACCCAAAGGATTCGTTGTACCCGAAGAGTTCATCGCTCACAGCCCAAAATTAGAAGTTCCAATGGTGCGAGTCGGCGAGACATATCTTGCAGATTCCATTCCGATCTTGCAGTGGTTAGAAGACCTTTTCCCCGCACATTCTTTGTCGCCCACTGACGACGCGCAGCATGGCGTGATGATGGAGCGAGTGACTTGGCTCGATAAGAACGTGTATCGCCCCATGATTGGCGTGTATTACGGAACAGACCCTGAGAAGATCACTGAAGCAAGTGTGGCATTTGGAAAGGCCATGGAAACTGTTGATTCGTGGTTGCTTGTTTCTCCGTGGCTTGCAGGAGACCAACCGACATTTGCCGAAGCGATTATGGCTGGTGTGTATACGCGTTGGACCGGCCTGCAAAGACTTGGAATGACGGCAACACTTCCAGACTCAGTAGAGCAACACAAGGAGCAAATGAAATTACTGACTGGCTGGCAAACAGTGGAGTGGTCTGATGAGCAAACAGACGAATTCGTTGGGCGCTTCTTGAAGTATCGCGAAATACAAAACTCTTAGCATTCTTCTTCCACTACTCTGCATGAGTGGCAAAAACTGGAACGATGATGGGCGAAGTCTCAGAACTGTGGAAGATAACTGCATTTCGGCGTCTCCTGATCGCTCGCGTCGTCAGCAATATTGGAAACGGCATTACTCCTATTGCGCTTGCATTCGGAGTCCTTTCCATCCCTGGTGCTGATGCTGGTTCACTTAGTTATGTCACAACGGCGCAGATGATTCCTCTCGTGTTATTCATGCTTGTAGGGGGAGTAGCGGCCGATCGATTTGGTCGTTCACAATTGGTGGGTATTACAGACATAGTTGGCAGCATCTTTGTTGGCATCAGCGCATTGTCTTTTTTGACTAGCCATGCTTCAATTCCACTTTTATGTTTTAACGGTTTCATATTCGGCATGCTCAATGCATTGTGGTACCCAGCATTCAGTGGGATCATGCCGATCATTGTCCCGACCAAGTTGTTGCAAGCTGCAAACTCCACCGTGGGCTTGGCTGCAAATGCTGGTTTTACTGTTGGGGCAAGCATCGCGGGGGTACTTGTTTCCACTGCCGGTTCAGGTTGGGGTCTTTTGGTTGATGCTTTCTCTTTTCTCGTTGCAGGCATTTTGGTATTGCGGATGAAGTTGCCTCGTAATGCTCAGCCCGAAGAGGGCGAAGCAAGGGAAACCATATTTGCGCAATTGCGCGGAGGTTGGTACGAGTTCTCGTCACGTCGGTGGATAGTCATTGTCGTTGTGTGTTTCGCTTTCTTCCACATGGGCTTTGAAGGGTTCCTTGGTGTGCTCGCTCCTGTGCAAATGAAAGAAGCACTAGGTGGGGCAAAAGACATGGGAATCATGATGTTTGGGTTTGGCGTGGGTGCAGTCAGTGGCACAGCGTTGGCTTTGAAATTGCGACCTCAACGTCCACTCGTTCTCGCGGTGGGTGTTTGCCCAATTGTCGGTTTATGGATTTTGTCTCTCGCTGTGCCCATGCCGATCTGGGTGTTATTCCTGATGGCTATGGCAGGAGGAATTGCACTTGACTTGATGTATGCCAATTGGATGACCACGATTCAAACCAATGTTCCTCAAGAAGCATTGTCACGAGTTGGTTCGTACGACGCATTCGGCTCGCTTGCGTTTGCACCACTCGGACTGTTCTTAGCTGGCCCGTTTACACAGTTAGTTGGTGCACGAACAGCACTTATTGCAGTGGGAATGATGGTATTTATCGCGGCCTTGTTGCCGTTAGCTTCATCTGAGGTGCGTCACCTAAAAGCGGTGACGCACGCAGAAAAAGCCTAAGCGCGAACGAGTCGACCAGGGCGAGCGCCCGTATCGACACCATTTCGACGAGTGATTGCACCATTAACAATGGTGGCTACGTATCCGTCTGCTGATTGCAGAATGCGACGGCCACCAGCTGGTAAATCGTTCTCCGCGTGTGGTGCGTTCAGACGTAGATTTTGAAAGTCAATGACATTGATGTCGGCGCGTTTGCCTTCAGCGACTTGACCACGATCGGAGAGTCCCATGACGGCTGCTGTGGCCGTGGTCTGGAGGCGCACCACTTCTTCGATACTCAATTTGGGTCCACGTGCACGATCGCGAGCCCAGTGAGTCAATAGGTAGGTAGGAATTGAAGCGTCACAAATCATGCGCACGTGAGCGCCACCATCACTGAGACCATTGATTGCGGCTGGGTGAGTGAGCATCTCATAAATAACGTCGTGGTTTTCGCCCACATAATTCAAAGTGGGGAACATGAGCGATGCTGTACCACCGTTTTCATTCAACAAGTCGTAGGCCATTTCAAAAGTGCTAACTCCAGCCTTGTCCGCAAGTGCTTTCACAGACATTGCAGGAGTTGGTTCGTAGTCCACGTTGTCACCCATGGCGTACATGAGATGAGGAATCATGCCGAGTGCTGGCCCGAGTCCATCGAACTGCACTGCAGAGTTCACTGGTTCATCTGGCTCAGACAAAATTTGCGCACGCACCGAAGGCTTTGCCAACTCGGTGCGCAGATCAGCAAGTGAGTGCGAAGCTGCCAACGAAATAAATGTTGGACGCTTTGCAAATGGGTGATACCCAGCCCAACACACCATCATGCCGAATGGTCGCGCAGCAACTTGTGGTCGCAAGTATCCACCTTTTTCCATAATCATGGAGGAGTAGTCAAGAGCTTGCTTCCATGTGTCTGGCATCGTCGCATATTGCAACAACAGATACGTGACTTTTAGATCTGTACGAAGTGCAAGGTCTCCCATCCACTGAAGTTCTTCTGTCATCCCCATCGTGGGTTGATCGCCACCGTCTGGAAGTACCTCGGGAGCAATCTCAAAAATTCCGCCACCGCCGGCAGTCAGCGCATCGGCAATGGCATTGAGTTCTTCGCTACTGGCGAATGTTCCCGGAACTGGTTCGCCGTCTTTTGCTTTGTGACCCATGGTTCGACTGGTGGAAAAACCAACTGCACCAGCTTCGCGTGCTTCGCGCACGATGCGAGCCATCTCTGCAATGTCTTCAGCAGTGGCATCTTCGTTTCGCGCCCCTCTGTCACCCATGACATAACCACGAACAGCACCATGGGGAACATAAGCCGCGATATCCATTGTGTAACGACGACGATCAATCGCGTCAAGGTATTCAGGGAAAGTTTCCCACTCCCACTTAATACCTTCATGAAGGGCAGTGCCAGGAATATCTTCCACACCTTCCATTAACTGCACAAGCCATTCCTCGCGTCCTGGGCGTACAGGTGCAAAACCAACTCCGCAGTTACCGACAACAACGGTGGTGACACCGTGGCCACTTGAAGGTTCAAGCAGTGTGTCCCAACTCACTTGGCCGTCGTAGTGAGTGTGAATATCAATAAAGCCTGGAGTGACAAGTTTTCCGGTGGCATCAATTTCTTCCGCTGCTTCACCAACAATTGTGGGCGCAACTTGTGCGATGACTCCGTCTTTGACAGCAACATCGGCAGTAAATGCCGGTGCTCCTGTGCCATCGACAACTGTGCCCCCGCGAATAATAAGATCAAACATGAGAACCCCCTTCTCACTAGTTGAGTGTAGTGAGTACCTATTGGGCAAGAAAGGGTTGAACGGGATATTTGATAGGACGACCCAACAATATGGATCCATTGGGAGATTACGCACGACACCTAGAAATTGCACTGTTCCTATCTAGTATCAAGGGCGAACATGTTGGAGGTGTGCGATGACAATGACAGACAATGCCAAGACATCAAATTCTCA
>SYAZ01000042.1 GCA_005788815.1 Actinomycetota bacterium
ATGCAGCGCAACGATGCAATCGTGACTGAGATTGCACAAGTGGTGGGAACTCGTTCTGAAGACGCTGTTGCTGGTGTGCAGAAAAAGTTGGATGATTTGAAGGCCGCTCAAGACGAGATCAAGGCGTTACGTGCAAAGTTGGCAATTGGTCGCGCCAGCGAGATTGCAGAAGGCGCAGAAAATGGTCTTGTGGTGTATCGCGTCGACGGCATGGCTGCAAACGATGTACGTGATCTCGCTTTAGCTGTACGCCAAAACAGCGCAGTACGAATTGTTGTTTTGGGTGGCATTACAGACACTGGTGGCGTGTCATTGGTTGCGGCGTTGAAATCTGACGTTACAGCGAATGCCGGAGACATCATTAAGGATGCTGCTCGTGCAGTCGGCGGTGGCGGTGGCGGTAAAGGCGACATTGCAACTGCAGGTGGCAAGAACCCAGAGGCACTCGATGATGCGCTGAAGATTGCTCGAGAAGCGGCGAGAGCCGTTTTGGACTCTGCTCAGTAACGGTGCGTGTTCTCGGCATAGACCTTGGGACGAAGCGCATTGGAATTGCCGCGTCAGACCGAAGTGGAACTATCGCTTCTCCTCTAACGGTGCTACAACGTTGTGGCTCACAAGGTGGCGACCACCGCAACATTGCAAAGATTGTCATTGAAGAAGAGGCCGTTGCCATTGTGGTTGGTTTGCCATTGAACATGGACGGCTCAGAAGGAAAAGCAGCAATATCTGCCCGAGCCGAGGTGGAGCGCATGGCTACGGTGGTGGGTGTGCCGGTGTATGTCCATGATGAACGACTAACGACGGTTGCAGCTGATCGAGTGATGATGGAACAGAACATGAATGCCCAGGCGCGCCGCAAAGTGGTCGATAAGTGGGCTGCTGCCGTCATCTTGCAAGCATGGCTCGACTCTCGTGAATCACGAGGCGAACGATGAATGGTGACCCACTCTTTCCGAATGACTGGCACGACGATCCGTGGGATGACGTTGCCTACGTTGACGAAAACTCTCTCGCGGTAGAACCACCAGCATTGGAGGACTTTCGTGGTCCACTTCGACTAGTGGTCACTGTTCTTGTAGCCACGATTTTGCTTCTCGGTGCTGTTGGTTGGTGGGTTGTGCACGCTCTCAATCCATCGGGTGAACCTTCTGCTGCAGTGAACTTCACCGTTAACGAAGGCGACACCGTGGGGGCAGTTGCGAGTCGACTTGAAGACTTGAACATCATCGGGAATGCAACGCTATTTCGTTGGTATGTATCTACCAAAGGGGGCATCACACTTGTTCCTGGGTATTACTCGTTACGCCCGAAAGATAACGCCGGAAAAATCATTGAGTCTTTGTCCACTCCACCAGCACAAACGTTCATTTCAGTTACTTTTCCAGAGGGCATGACGTTGGCTCAGATGGCAGACCGTTTGGCTCAGAAGATGTCGTTCATGCAGGCGGCCGATTTCATCACAGCCGCAAATGATCCTTCGGTAGTTGCAGAACTACGACCCCAGGGTGTCACTTCTCTTGAGGGATTGTTGTTTCCTGATACCTATCAAATCTCTGGAGACGACAACGAGTCTCGGGTTGTTGCACGTTTGGTCGGCATGATGGAGCGAGTATCACGTCAAGTTGACCTCACAACAGGTGCGAAGTTACGTGGCTATTCACCCTATGAAATTCTGATCATTGCATCACTGATAGAACGCGAAGCCAAGGTGTCTGGTGATAGAGCAAAGATTGCTCAAGTCATATACAACCGTCTCGCCAAGAAGATGACTTTAGATATTGATGCAAGTGTGATGTACGGGCAGGACCCAGCCTTGTCATGGTCACAGATGAAGGACAATGACACCCCGTACAACTTGTATTTGAATAAAGGATTGCCACCAACGCCGATCGCCAATCCAGGTAAAGCATCCATATTGGCCGCGCTGTCTCCTGCAGGTGCACCCACATCATCAGACGAGGCGTGTGTTGGATTAGCCAAGGGAACAAAGTGTGAGTACCTGTATTACGTCCTTGCAGATACTGCCGGTCGACATGTGTTTGCCACCACGTATGACCAGCATCTTGCAAATGTGCAGAAAGCCAAGGACGCAGGAATTCTGCCATGAGTGTCATCGCGGCTGTTCTTGGATCTCCGGTGTCTCATTCGTTATCGCCCGCCATTCATGGCGCTGCATTGAAAGATGCTGGACGAATAGGGGACTATTCAGCAATTGAATGTCAAACAGCGACATTGGAAGCCACATTGATTTCGCTACGCGATGGAGGCGCAATTGGTGCATCTATCACTATGCCTTTCAAGGAAGACGTCATTGCTTTTGTCTCTTCACTCAGTGAAACTGCAAAAGAGTTGCACGCTGTGAATTGTGTGGTGTTTGCAAACGGACAAGCAATTGGGCACAACACAGATGGTGATGGTTGTTGCGACGCTCTTGTAGAACAAGGGGAAGTAAAACTTCAGAGTGCTTCGGTAGTGTTATTGGGTGGTGGTGGTACTGCTCGTGCAATTGCATTGAGCCTGTTGCTGCGTGGAGCACAAGTAACTGTTATCAATCGAACACTAGAGAAGGCCAACTCTATGGTGACGTCGCTTTCCTCTTACGGTCATATCACGGTGGGGTCAGTCGCCGATCTTGCGCATGCCGAAGTTCTCGTCAACGCAACTTCAGTGGGCATGAACTCCACAGAATCTCCCGTGGATGCGTCTCTCCTTCATTCAGGTCTGACCGTTCTTGATGCTGTGTATTCCCCAATGGAGACGACATTGCTGGCTGCAGCGCGACGTGCTGGCTGTGTAACGGTTGATGGCTTGTGGATGTTGATTCACCAAGCTCGTCATCAGCAAATTCTCTGGTTTGGCCAGAATCCAAGCGCCGAGGTCATGCGAAACGCTGCGGAACGAGAACTGGCGAGTCGCCGGAAGTAGTCTGAACACGTGCTTAGATACCTCACCGCTGGCGAATCTCATGGTCGCGCTCTCACAGTCATTGTTGAGGGTTTGCCATCTGGCTTGCCTATCTTGGCCTCCCATATTGAAGATGAACTTGCTCGCCGTCGCCTGGGTTATGGCCGTGGTCCACGTCAACGTTTCGAACAAGACGTCGTCACTCTCGTTGGTGGCGTGCGCCATGGACGCACTTTGGGATCCCCGGTTGCGATCGAGATTCAGAACTCTGAATGGTTCCGTAGCGACAAATGGCATGCAGAGATGTCGCCAGAACCAGGGAAAACCGAATCTCCTCTGACGCAACCTCGACCTGGACATGCCGACTTGGTGGGAATGCAGAAGTACGGTTTTACTGATGCTCGCGATGTGCTTGAACGAGCAAGTGCGCGTGAAACTGCTGCTCGCGTGGCGGCCGGTGCACTCGCAAAACAATTGTTATCCCACCTTGGTGTTGGCGTGCTGAGTCACGTTACGCAGTTGGGTTCTGTACGCGCGCCTGCAAATGTTCTTCCCACCATGTCAGACCTTCAGGCCATCGACACTTCTGAAGTGCGCTGCTTCGACGCAGGTACAGAAGCAGCGATGATCACTGCCATTAAGGACGCGGCGCGCGAGGGTGACTCATTAGGCGGCATTGTTGAAGCGATTGCTTATGGAGTCCCTATTGGGCTCGGTAGTCATGTGCATTGGGACCGAAAGATTGACGCACTGTTGGCTCAAGCCGTCATGAGTATTCAAGCCGTTAAGGGTTGTGAAATCGGTGACGGTTTTGAAGTTGCAGGTCTTCGTGGTAGCCAAGCTCATGACCCCATCTCTTGGGATGCGGTGAATCATCGCTACGAACGAGAAGGCCATCGCTCTGGTGGTACCGAAGGTGGCATCACTACTGGTGAGCCTCTCATTGTGCGAGCAGCGATGAAGCCATTGGCAACGCTTAACAAGCCCACTTTAAAAACTGTCGACGTTGTTACCAAAGAAGAAACCGTCAGTTTCAAGGAACGAACAGACGTCACTGCTGTGCCTGCATTGGGTGTCATTGTTGAAACGATGGTTGCGCTCGTTCTTGCAGCGGAAGCCCAACGCAAGTTCGGTGGCGACTCGTTGTCTGAATTCGTTCGCAATGCGACGTCATTTCGGGCCACACTGGAGTCGTGACCGCTACGTCTGAGACCATTGTCCTTGTTGGACTTATGGGTACCGGTAAGACCACAGTTGCAAAAGTGTTAGCAACACGAAGAGGTCTCGAGTGTCTCGACACAGATCGCATGATTGAAGCGCGTGAAGGCAAATCTGTACGCGACATCTTCTCGAATGCGGGTGAAGACTCATTTCGTAACCTTGAGACTGCCATGCTGACCGAATGTCTACAGCGACCCGGTGGAGTAGTGATTGCTGCTGCTGGTGGTGCCGTGGTGCGTGAGGAGAATCGTCGGGTCCTCGACGATGCTCGTCAACATAAAGGTGTGATTGTCGTCTGGCTGCATGCACGACCAGAGGTTCTTGCACAACGCACAGCTAAGGGTGTGCATCGTCCATTACTAGATCAAGACAGGCAGGCAACTCTTGAAAAGATGTCGGAAGAGCGCGGACCGCTCTATGCATCTGTAGCTGACATTGTGATTGATGTGTCTGACCGTGATGTGGATTCCATCGTCGGGCTGTTAATAGAGGCCCTAGATGAGGGGCAATTGATGTTAGATGGTAGTAATGGGTGACATGATCGACGTTCCAGTAGAGCTTGGTGATAGGTCATATCTCGTTGCGGTGGGTCATGGTGCTCGTTCACGTGTCGCGTCTATGTTGCCAAGTGGCGCTAAGAGAGTGGCGATTGTGACGCAAGAAGGAATTCCTTCTGAGTATCTCCCACACCTCGATGGGTACGCGGTCACCCATCACGTCATCGGTAATGGAGAAGCACATAAGTCGTTATCCACTATCGAAAAACTTTGTAGCGAGTTTGCCCAGGCTGGTCTCACGCGTGCTGATGTTGTTGTCGGTGTGGGCGGAGGCATGGTCACAGATGTTGCAGGTTTTGCTGCTGCGTCGTATCACCGTGGCATTGCAGTAGTACATGTTGCAACAACGCTTCTTGCAATGATTGACGCCGCAATTGGCGGTAAGACAGGTGTGAATATTGCCGAAGGCAAGAATCTTGTGGGCGCTTTTTGGCAACCGCATGGTGTCGCCTGCGAAATGGACGCATTAGCCACATTGCCAGAGCGTGAGATGCGTTGCGGTCTTGGTGAGATGGCGAAGTATCACTTCATTGCGCGCGAAGATTTCACCGCGTTGCCACTCGTTGATCGAGTCGCACGCTGTGCAGAGATCAAGGCCAACATTGTTTCTGCCGACGAACGCGAGGGCGGCCAGCGAGCCCTCCTCAACTACGGCCATACTTTGGCTCACGCTCTCGAAATTGCCACCGATTTCTCGATAGCCCATGGTGAAGCCGTTGCAGTCGGAGTGCTCTATGCGTCCCATCTTGCACACCGCATGGGTCGCATAGATTCTGCGCGAGTTGACGCACATTATGAGGTCGTGCACGGCCTGTATGGGCTGCGTCACCCATTGCCAAGTGGTATCAGCCCAGAACAACTCATTGTTGATATGGGTAGAGATAAGAAGGCCATCGACTCTTTGACGTTTGTCCTTGACTCTGCTGAAGGTCTTGAAGTGGTGTCGGGTGTTTCCGAACCGCACATCCGCGAGGCCCTCGCGGACTTGACGCTTCGACTCGAATAACTTCTAGCGCTAGCTATATTCCTTCGATCTGAGTACTTGGGACGAGTACGGTTGCTGATATGGCGTTGTCTTCAATTCTGGTCATTCATGGACCCAATCTCAATCTTCTGGGTACTCGTGAACCCGAGGTCTACGGCACCACGACGTTGGCTGACCACATTGCGTCTGTCGGCGCAGCCGCCTCTGCGCATGGAGTGTCGGTTGCAGATGTGCAGTCAAATGCGGAACAAGAAATTGTTGCAACTATTCATGCTGCAATTGGAAAGCATGATGGCATCATTATTAATGCTGGTGCATTCACGCATTACTCGTGGGCAATCCATGACGCATTGAAGTCATTTCCTGGTCATGTGGTGGAAGTGCACCTTTCAAACCCAGGAGCGCGTGAAGGTTTCCGGCACGTCAGTGTCTTGGCGCCAGTTGTAAGTGGCACCATCTCTGGTTTTGGTGGTCTTGGTTATGCGCTTGCTGTCGAAGCACTTGTTGAATTAACGCACTAGACATGAACGTCTCTCGTCGACTTGAAGCATTTGCTGGAGTTGTGAGCGGACGGCATCTTGTGTTGCGGATGGAAGACATCCGATGGCTGACGGGTTTTACTGGCAGCACCGCGCAATTGCTGGTGAATGCTGATTCCCGTGAGTCCTGGCTATTAGTGGATGGCCGTTATGTGGAGCGCGCTACAGAAGAACTACGGTTCGCTCAATCAACAACAATTGTTCAACCAGTCGTCGGCGGTGCTCTGTTGGATGAAGTCTTGCAAAAGTTGCTGGGTTCATCATCGATCGCAGTAGATCCTGCGCATCTCACCGCTGCTCACATGGACACTCTCGGCGCCAAGTTCTCGGTGGAGAAAATTGCATCTCCGTGTGATGATCTACGCAGAGTGAAAGATGATGACGAGATTGCTGCAATATCTCAGGCCGCTTCGATTGCCGATGCCGCATTGCAACAGGTAGTTGCAGATGGGTTATGTGGACACACTGAAAAACAAGTTCGTGTTCAGTTGGATTACCTCATGAAGTTGGCAGGAGCCGACGATGTTGGTTTCGACACAATCGTTGCAACCGGTGTTCATGGTGCGCGACCACATCATGAACCAACTGACATGATTATCGAAGACGGACACGGGGTGATTATTGATATGGGGGCCCTAGTGGATGGGTACCGCAGTGATATGACGCGCACCATCAAGGTGGGCACAGTGTCGGGCGAATATGAACACATGTGGGATACCGTTCGCGAAGCTCAGAATGCAGGTGTTGCCGCTGTACGCGAAGGTGTAGTGGGCTCAGAAGTTGATGCTGCTGTGTGTGCAATCTTTGAACGTGAAGGCGTGCGACATGAATATCCTCATGGCACAGGTCATGGAGTAGGTCTCTATATCCATGAACCTCCTATCTTTTCTTCTCGTTGCACAGCAGTACTTGGCAACAATGAGGTGGTGACCGTCGAGCCTGGGCTCTATCGTGGAGGGGTCGGCGGCGTCCGGATCGAGGATTTGGTCGTTGTCACCGGCAATACGTGCCGCATTCTTACCCTCACTCCCAAGGACCTCACATGCCCGCGATCACCACAAACGATCTGAAGAACGGAATCACTCTTGAACTAGACAATGGTCTGTTCACTGTCGTCGAATTTCAACACGTCAAGCCTGGCAAAGGTGGAGCCTTCGTACGCACCAAGTTGCGTAACTTGCGCAACGGAAACGTGTTTGAAAAGACTTTCAACGCAGGTATCCGTGTAGAGCAGGCAATCCTCGACAAGCGTGATATGCAGTTCCTTTATAAAGACGGTGATGATTTCGTGTTCATGGACACCGAGTCTTATGACCAGATGAATATTTCACCGGTAGTTCTTGGTGATGCTTCCGACTACTTGGTCGAATCCGCTACGGCCATCATTGCTCTGCACAATGGCGAGATTGTCACGGTGGAAATTCCAGCATCTGCTGAGTTGGTCATCGCAGACACTGAGCCAGGCGTGCAAGGGGACCGAGTGTCTGGCGCACGTAAACCAGCCACATTGGAAACTGGCAAAGTGATTCAAGTTCCGTTGTTCGTCAACGTGGGCGACAAGGTGAAGGTTGACACCCGCACCGGCGATTACGTGACGCGCGTCTGATGGCGCGAGACCCAGAGTCATTTCGCACCAGTGACGAAAGAACAGACGCCCGCGAACAAGCGGTCATCTTGTTGTACGAATCTGAACAACGATCAATTTCGCCTCTCGACATTTTGGAAGAGCGCGGTGTCGCCTCTGCTGATCTCACCAGTTTGTTGCTGCACGGTGTGCAAGAAGGCAAACCAAGTATTGATGAGCTGATTGTCAGTCATGCAAAAGGCTGGGCAATCGACCGTATGCCTGCGCTTGACCGCGCAATATTGAGATTGGCAATCTACGAGCTCTTGTCTCGGCCCGATGTTCCAGTAGCTGTCGTTATTGACGAGGCTGTGGAATTGGCCAAGAGATTCTCAACAGATGATTCAGGTCGATTTGTAAACGGTGTGCTGGCTGCAGTTGCAAAAAACGCCAGGTCTGACGGCTAGATAATCTCCATGTTGTCTGAGGCACTTGCACAGCGGGGTCACAAGGTAACGACATCGGTGAAGCATGCGTCGCCGTGGACATGGCTCTTGTTTGCAGCCATCGTCGCGCACATCATCGTTGTTACGAGGTTGCAGTGGGACATTCATCGTGGCTTAGGTACAGCCTCATATGACGTCGGTTTGTACGACCAAGGGATTTGGTTGCTGTCTCGATTTGAAGCCCCCTTTGTCACCCTGATGGGGCGAAATCTTATGGGTGACCACGCATCACTGATTTTGTTTTTCGTGGTGCCTTTGTATTGGGTTTTCCCCGGAACTGAAACCTTGTTGGCAATGCAAGCAGTAGTAATTGCTGCAGGGGCCATCCCAATTTATATATTCGCTCGACGTGTTCTCAATAGTTCATTACTGGGATTTCTCTTCGGTGTTGTGTGGCTAGTCAATCCAGCTGTCAACGGCACCAACATGGAGAACTATCACCCTGACTCATTTCTCGGATTGTTTGTCCCCATCGCCATGGTGTGTGCTTTATCCAAGAAGTGGCGCGCATATTGGATCGCTCTCGTGCTGTGTCTATTGGTGAAAGAAGACGTTGTTCTGATTGTGTTGCCACTCGGAGCATTAATCGCGTTGCGAGGAGATGTTCGTCGCGGAATCATCACGATGGGAGCGGGTATCACTGCGTCCCTGGCGGGGATGTATTTGTTGATGCGCAGTCTCATTGGCGTACCTACGCGCAATGGATGGAGAATTCCGTTTGGTGGAGTGGGGGGCTTCATCAACGAGACCTTCACCAATCCAACCAATGTGTATCGGTATCTCACATCAGAGGGACGTCTCATGTACCTCTGGAAAATGTTTGCTCCGTTGGCGTTGATGAGTTTTCTAGCGCCCGAGATTGCAGCAGTAAGTTTCCTCGTAATTGCATTCAATGTGATTAGTAACTTCTGGTATCAGTTTCATATTGAGTATCACTATTCGATTGTTGCGGTGCCTGCACTGGTGCTTGCTGCCGTGGTGGGTGCGGCGCGCCTGCCGACGCGTTGGAAATATGGAGTGGTGTGTGTGGTGGCAGCCTCTTCTTTGGTTGCGGGTCATGCGTGGTCGTATGTCCCATTTCGGGCATCAGAGATGCCACATTGGGGAGCACAACATCCGATAGCCATCGCTGGACGAGACATCTTGAAGAAACTCCCAGATGACGCCGCAATCTCGGTTCACTACTCATTGGCTCCACACGTTGCCCACCGAAAAGAGATCTACCAGTTCCCGAATCCATTCCGTATCGTTCTCTATGGCACGGATATCTCGCGGGAAGGGGAGAGAAACCCACGAGCAGACGGGGTGCAATACGTGGTGCTATCTCGCCAGAAGGACCCAGATACAGAAAAAGACTGGGCTAAGGCCTCTGTCGATTTTGTTGAATATGCCAGCAACGAGCATTGGCAGATATTTGTTCGTCGTTCCCCCTAGCGCGCGGCGGCGACTGTGGTGTATAGTTGAAACGACCGTAAAACGAGTCCTGTGAGGCTCGAACGGAAGGACATAGATGATTCAACGAGTTCTCATGCACGCACGCCCCTCGCGAGGGGCGTTTTTCTTGCCCGCAATGCGGTCAAGGTGCGCGTTGTGAGCATCGTTATTCCTTCCCGCACGGAGATTTTGGCGTCGGCAGATGTTGACCGCGCCATCAAGCGCATATCCCATGAAATTGTTGAGCGCAATAATCAGTTAGACCAATTGGTCATAGTTGGAATGCAAACAGGTGGAACCTGGATTGCTGAACGCCTCGCCACTGGTGTGAAACAGATTGACCCGTCTTCCACGGTGCCACTAGGCGCTGTCGACATCTCCATGTATCGCGACGATTTCAGTCTTCGCCCAATCGTTCTGAGTGCACCTACCGACATTCCAGTCGACCTCACTGAAAAGACAGTTGTTCTGGTCGACGATGTCTTGTTTACCGGCCGCACCGTGCGAGCTGCTCTTGAGGCACTGAACGATCACGGACGCCCCCGCGCAGTCCAGTTGGCCGTGATGGTTGACCGCGGACATCGTGAACTTCCTATTCGTCCCGACTACGTAGGAAAGAACATCCCCACGCACTTCTCTGACGAGATTTCTGTTGGGCCAGATGGCGTCTTTGTCACAGTGGTGGAAAAGGGGCAGGCATGAATCATCTGCTCTCCACACGTGACTTATCGGTCGATGAAATTGTTCAACTTCTGGAACTTGCCGACCATATGGCAGAGATTAACTCTCGAGCAGTTCCAAAGGTTCCCGCGCTACGTGGCAAGACAATCGCAAGTGTGTTCTTTGAAGATTCCACACGCACCCGACTCAGTTTTGAAACTGCAGCCAAGCGGTTGTCTGCAGAAGTGATGACTTTTTCCGCCAGCACCTCAAGTGTGAACAAAGGTGAAAGTCTGCGCGACACTATTGAAACGTTGACAGCAATGGGAGTGCATGCATTTGTAGTGCGCCATAAATCAAGTGGTGTTCCAAAGCAGGTAACACAGTGGACGAATGCAGCGGTTGTCAACGCCGGAGATGGCTGGCACCAGCACCCAACTCAAGCAATGCTCGATGCCTACACCATCACCAGAAATTTTGGCGACAAGGAAAGCATGGCTGGCCGAACCATTGCCATCGTGGGTGACATTAAGCACTCGCGTGTAGCGCGAAGCAATGTGGATGTGTTCACGCGGATGGGGGCAACAGTTGTCCTTGTAGCGCCCGACGCATTGCTCCCCAGTTCCATCGAGGGTTGGAATGTGACCACGGCATCGTCAATCGACGAAGTGGTCGGACATGTTGATGTTCTGTACATGTTGAGAATGCAGCGTGAGCGCATGGATGAATCTTTGGTTATCAGCATGAAGGAGTACACCGATCTGTATGCCCTCACGCAAGATCGCGCAGCAAGACTGGCCCCTCATGCTCTGCTGATGCATCCGGGTCCAATCAATCGTGGTGTGGAAATGCAAGTTGATCCATCGGAAGTTCCGGGATCGCGCATACTTCAACAGGTCGCCAACGGCATCTCTGTTCGTATGGCTGTGCTGTTCTCGTTGCTTGGTGGCGAAATCTCTCCAGCGATAACTCTTGGTGGCGACGCATGAGCGCAGCCAAATCAATCGTGATCCGCGGAGCAACTGTGGTCAACCCAGACGCGGTGTTTCAAGCCGACGTACGTGTTGTTGGCGCCGTCATTGATGCGGTGGGGGATGCGCTAGAGGGCGACATCGTGCTTGATGGCAACGGGTGCTATGTCTCTTCAGGGTTTGTCGATCTGCATACACATTTGCGTGAACCAGGAAAAGAAGAGGCCGAAACGATTGAATCGGGAAGTCGTGCCGCAGCGCTTGGCGGTTACACAGCAGTTGTTGCTATGCCAAATACGGATCCAGCTCAAGACAATGTTGCGACAGTGCGATTTGTTCGCGAGCAGGGCGTTAAGGCAAATTTGTGTGAAGTGATGCCGTCTGGTTGCATCACCGTTGGTCGCTTGGGTGCAGAGTTGGTGTCGTATGCCGGTCTTGCAGACGAAGGGGTCACTCTTTTTACAGACGACGGCAATGGGGTGCAAGACGAAGACACGATGAAGCGTGCGTTGGTCTCTGCGCGTCTTGCCAACGTCACATTGGCTCAACACTGCGAAGTCTCTTCAATGACCAATGGTGCCGTCATGCACGAAGGTGCGTGCTGCTCATCACTGGGAGTTCCGGGATGGCCTTCATTGGCAGAAGAGCAAATGGTGCAGCGCGACATCGCGTTAGTGCGAACCACTGGGGCCAAGATGCACTTCTTGCATTTGTCCACACAGGGAAGTGTCCAGTTGGTGCGCGACGCAAAAGCTGAAGGTTTGCCCATTACTGCCGAAGTAACACCGCATCACTTGTCGTTACTCGACGAACTACTGACGAGTTTTGACCCCATCTTCAAAGTCAACCCACCACTTCGTACTGTTGCTGATATCGCAGCGCTAAAGGCCGGTGTACTCGACGGCACAATTGACGCGATTGCTACGGACCATGCCCCACACGCTGGACACACAAAAGAACAACCGTTAGATGAGGCTCCACCAGGCATGCTGGGGCTTGAAACCGCTCTTGCAGTGGTCAATACCGCCATGGAATTAGATGCTCGCAAGATTGTCGAATTGATGTCTTGGAATCCAGCTCGCATTGCTGGTCTCGATGCACGCCACGGACGCGCGATTGCAGTAGGTGAACCCGCGAACATCTGTGTATGGAACACAGCAGATGTATGGGAAGTATCGCGTGAAAGTCTCGCAAGTAAAAGTAAAAACACTCCGTACCACGGAATGAATGTTCGAGGACGCGTGCGCCACACGTTATTCAACGGACAAATAGTCGTCAATGAAGGAAAGGTAACGCGATGAGCGCTCCCATGACAGAAATTTCACTCGTCCTAGAGGACGGATCAGTATTTGAAGGTGAGGCCATTGGTCATATTCCTGAGAATGGCATCGCTGCAGGGGAAGTCGTGTTCAATACTGCGCTCACCGGATATCAAGAAGTGATCACGGACCCCTCGTACGCGGGTCAGATCATTACGTTCACCACCACTCACATTGGTAACTACGGTGCCACTGCTGCAGATGCTGAATCACGAGGAACATTCGCGCGCGGTGTCATCGTGCGCGACTTGGCTCGGCGCCGAAGTAATTGGAGAAGCGAAACCGACCTCAATGATTTACTAGTCGCCAACAAACTTCCTGGAATTACAGGTCTCGATACGCGTCGTCTCACAAGATTGCTGCGTGATTCGGGTTCGCTGCGTGGCGCATTCGGCACTGCAAGTGAGGCGAACCTGTTAGCGGCTGCTCGAGATGAACATGGAACATCAGGCATCGACCTTGTTTCACAAGTAACCACTCCTCAGCCGTACACGTTCGGCAATGGTAAGTATTCGGTGGTCGCATACGACTTCGGGATTAAAACAACAATCCTTCGTTGCCTGTCAGAGATTGCAACTGTCACAGTTGTTCCAGCTCATATGGGTGCTGAAGAAGTACTTGCATTGAAGCCACAAGGCATCTTCTTGTCGAATGGTCCAGGCGACCCAGAGATGGTGCCGGGGGCTACGGCGGCAATTCGCAGCATCGTTGAAAATGGTGTTCCCACTTTTGGAATCTGTCTAGGACATCAATTGCTATCGCGAGCATTCGATGGTCATACCTTCAAGTTGCCTTTTGGTCACCATGGTGGCAACCATCCCGTACGCAATCTCGCGACCGGATCTGTAGAGATCACAAGCCAGAACCACAACTTCTGTGTCGATGCCGATTCTTTATCAGGAGTCGCAGACATCACGCATGTCAATCTGAACGACAACACAAACGAAGGAATGCGTTTGCGCAAGCACAATGCGTTCAGCGTTCAATACCACCCAGAAGCAGGGCCGGGGCCACATGACAGTCGCTACCTCTTTGCTCAATTCGCAGAAATGATGGAGGGCAAGTAATGCCTCGCCGTAACGATTTACACACAATTCTGATTATCGGATCAGGTCCGATTGTCATTGGGCAAGCATGCGAGTTCGACTACTCGGGAACACAAGCGTGTCGTGTGTTGAAAGAGGAGGGGTACCGCGTCATTCTCGCAAACTCGAACCCAGCCACCATCATGACCGACCCTGACTTTGCTGATCGCACCTATATCGAGCCGCTGACACCAGAGATATTGGCAAAGATCATTGAACGTGAAAAGCCCGACGCGGTGCTTCCAACTCTTGGTGGTCAGACCGGCTTGAACTTAGCGATGGCGCTATTTGAACAAGGCCTTGTTGGGGTGCCTGGAACTCCTGAACTAATTGGCGCAAATGCAGAAGCAATTGCTACAGCAGAAGATCGCGACAAGTTCAAACAAGCAATGTTGGAGATTGGTCTCAGTGTTCCTCGTAGCGGTATTGCACACACGATGGAAGAGGCGGACGCTGTTCTCAAAGAGATCGGCTTACCCGTCATTATTCGTCCTGCCTATATTTTGGGCGGTCGTGGAACTGGTATCGCAAACACATTGGAAGAGTTCGCAAAACTTGCACTGAATGGTTTAGATGCAAGCCCCATACGCGAGATTCTCGTAGAGACTTCTATCGTTGGTTGGAAAGAGTACGAACTAGAAGTCATGCGTGACAAGGCCGATAACTGCGTAATCATTTGCAGTATCGAAAACTTTGACCCGATGGGTGTTCACACGGGTGACTCCATCACTGTTGCTCCTGCACAAACCTTGTCCGATGTTGAGTACCAAAACATGCGCGATGCTGCTTTTGCTTGTATTCGTCGCGTAGGTGTTGAAACAGGTGGTTCCAATGTTCAGTTCGCATTGAACCCGGAGAATGGCGACTTGGTAGTAATTGAAATGAACCCACGTGTATCACGGTCCTCGGCATTGGCATCAAAGGCAACTGGGTTTCCTATTGCAAAAATTGCAGCGAAGTTGGCTGTGGGTTACACGCTTGATGAGATTCCCAATGACATCACGCGCATGACTCCCGCGAGTTTCGAACCAACCATTGACTACGTTGTTACAAAGATTCCCCGTTGGGCTTTTGAAAAACTTCCTGGTACTTCGGGTGTTCTCGGCACGCAGATGCAAAGCGTCGGCGAAGCAATGTCTATCGGTCGTACGTTCCCAGAGAGCCTGCAAAAGGGTTTGCGCTCTCTCGAACAAGGTCGCTTGGGCTTGAACTGTGATCCAGGCGAATCGCTGTACGACAACTTGTCAGATGACGCACTATTGGCCAAGGCCGCTATCGCTACACCCGAACGCATCTTCCAGGTAGGCGAGGCACTGCGCCGCGGAATGTCTATCGAACGTGTCTTTGAAGCAACAAAGATTGATCCTTGGTTCTTGGATCAGATGCTCATCATTGTTGATGAACGTCACGCACTGGAGGGAACTCCATTGAAGGATGTCACTCGCTCTCAGATGCGTCGCGCCAAGCGACTTGGTTTTGCAGATGCACAGATTGCGTACCTACTCAAGAGCGATGAAATGTCAGTGCGAGCACATCGTGAGTCGATTGGTGTTATCCCTACATACAAGACAGTTGATACGTGCTCGGCAGAGTTTGCTGCACAGACGCCATATCACTATTCAACATATGAAGACGAGAATGAAGTGCGTCCATCTGAGCGCCCACGCGTCATCATTCTCGGTTCTGGTCCTAACCGTATTGGCCAGGGAATCGAATTTGATTATTGCTGCGTGCATGCAAGCTTTGCGCTACGCGATGCCGGATACGAAACAGTCATGGTGAACTGCAACCCAGAAACAGTGTCGACTGACTATGACACTTCCGATCGTTTGTACTTCGAGCCACTGACCCGAGAAGATGTTCTCAATGTGATTGCTGCCGAGACACTTGCTGCCGGTGGTGTTGCGCCAAAGGTGATTGTTGGTCTCGGTGGTCAAACTCCGTTGAAGCTTTCCGGGCTCATCGATCCATCTCTGATTGCCGGTACTTCGCCGCACTCGATCGACTTAGCCGAAGACCGCGAGAAATGGAATCAACTGTGTAACAGTCTTTCTATTCCGCAACCTCCGGGCGGTACCGCTGTCACATTCGAGGAAGCTAGCAAGATTGCATCATCTGTCGGGTACCCCGTTCTTGTGCGACCAAGCTATGTGTTAGGTGGTCGCGCTATGCAGATCGTGCATGATCACGGCGCACTTGAGCGCGCCATGGATCAGATGGCGAAAGATGGAAGTCTCGGCAAAGAAGGTGGCCTATCTGCGGAGCGTCCAGTTCTTATTGACCACTTCTTGGAACATGCAACCGAAGTCGATGTTGATGCCATCCGCGACCACACAGGTGAAGTGTTGATTGGCGGAGTAATGGAACACGTGGAAGAGGCCGGAGTTCACTCTGGTGACTCAGCGTGTGCAATCCCGCCACAAACGTTGCCTGCATGGGTTGTAGAGGTCATCAGTGCCTACACAACTGCCATTGCTAATGCACTCGATGTTCGTGGACTCATCAATGTGCAGTTCGCTGTGTTGGGGACAACCGTGTATGTCATCGAAGCAAACCCGCGTGCATCTCGTACGGTGCCTTTCGTTGCTAAGGCAACGGGTGTTCCGCTTGCGAAAGTCGCAAGTCGAGTGATGCTGGGAGCAACGCTAAATGAATTACGTGTTGAAGGTTTGCTCACGCCTCCTGTCACTGGTGGACATGTATCTGTGAAAGAAGCAGTACTTCCTTTCAACAGATTCCCAGAAGTTGATACTGCACTCGGGCCTGAAATGCGTTCCACCGGAGAAGTGATGGGAATTGATCGCACGTTTGGTCGTGCGTTCGTAAAATCTCAAACTGCTGCCGGAACCGTATTGCCCACCTCGGGAATGGTGTTTCTCTCATTGAATGATGGTGACAAGCCAGCAGGCCTCGTGGTGGCAAAGCGCCTTCGTGAATTGGGCTTAGGCATCGCAGCCACAACGGGAACAGCGGCATACCTAGCCAAGTTCAATCAGGCAGTTGACATGGTGGTAGGGAAGTTGTCTGAGATCGAAGGATCCACAATGGACAACGCCGTCGATTTGGTGGCACAGGGTGCCATCAGTTTCGTCGTCAACACACCGCATGGTCGTGGTTCTCGTGAAGATGGCGAAGCAATCCGAAAAGCAGCAAATACGAATCGGGTCTCGTCGGTCACCACTGTCGAGGCAGCACTTGCCGCCGTGAACGGTCTTTGGGAACAACGGTTATCGGAAATTGAAGTACGTTCACTGCAGGAATACCACGGACGGGCATAATGAAACGACGCAGTGAACGGATCTTCCAGCAACTTGGTGAAGTGCAATGTGGTGGCGTAACGCTCGCCAATCCGTTTATGACTGCGTCTGGTACTAGTGGTCACGATGTTGAACTCGGGGCGTACATGCCTCTTGATCGTTTAGGCGCAGTTGTCGTCAAAAGTTTGTTTCACGAACCATGGGAGGGGAATCCTGCACCGCGTGTACATCTTGCTCAGGGTGGCATGATCAACGCAGTCGGATTGCAAGGTCCTGGTGTCGTTGCATGGATCCATGACTCGCTGCCGGTGTTAGAAGCAGCCAACGTCACAACTGTTGCCAGCATCTGGGGACGCACGGTGCATGAGTTTGTACTTGCTGCAAATCAACTGCGTGCAGCCGGACAAACCATCTCAGCAATTGAAGTGAATCTGTCTTGTCCAAATCTTGAGGGTCGAAGTGGCATCATTGCTCACGACCCATCGCTGGCTGGTCAGATCATCTCCGCGGTTTGTTCCGAATCAAGTGTTCCGGTGTGGGCAAAACTAAGTGCCAACACGGATCGAGTTGTTGAAGTAGCAACCACAGTGCGCGATGCTGGCGCATCGGCCCTCACCCTCATCAACACGATGCTTGGTATGCAGATCAATACGTCATCTGGTCGTGCTTCGCTCGGTAATGGCGGTGGAGGATTGTCGGGGCCAGCAATTCGTCCTATTGCTGTACGCGCTGTCCATGATGTAAAGGCTGCAATGCCAGACGTAGACATCATTGGCGTCGGAGGCATCGCATCGGGAAATGATGCAATTGAAATGATGATGGCTGGTGCGCGGGCGGTTCAAGTGGGGACAGCAAGTTTTGCGTCTCCGTCTGCCGTGTGGGACATTGCGTGTGAAGCGTCTGTTCTGATGAAGAAACTCGGCTATTCATCCTGGGCAGACCTTGTGGGATGTGTCCATCGGTCATAGGGCATCGTTTCCTGCACTGGTAGGTGGGCAGATCAGTTGCTCGGAACTATCATTGGATTATGGAAAGCACTATTCGAGATATTCAGCGAGTAGCTCAGATCCGTGCTTGTCGTGTGCAGGCGGTCCAGTTGTCGTCTTCCCAGAAACTGGCAGAAGTTTTCGCATCTCCATCCATCGAGTTGTACGGAGCCGTGTACCTCGTGAAGTTGCTTGACGTGCACCCGTCGCTTGGCAAGGTTGTCGGTCGCCGACTGATGGAGACCTTGGGGCTCCCACCATTCGTCACTGTGGCCGAACTCGATGCTTCTCAACAAGTTGCGGTTCTTTCGGCGTGCGGAGAGAAAAATGTCTGACCCGCTGATTTTTATTGTGTCTGGTCCCGGCGGTGCTGGCAAGGGAACAATTGTCGATGAATTGATGGCGAGAGATTCGTCATTGTGGTTGAGCAAATCATGGACAACTCGCGCACAGCGTGAAGGGGAGCCAGACGATGCGTATGTCTTCGCATCTCGACAAGCGTTCGAGGAACGAATTGAAGCTGGCGGCTTTCTAGAGTGGACAGAGTTTCTTGGAAATTTGTATGGGTCTCCGTTGCCAGAAGTCGACGAAGCATGTGACATCGTGTTGGAAATTGAACTCAATGGTGCTCGTCAAGTGAAGAGTGCACATCCAGAAGCACGAGTTGTGTTTGTTCGCCCTCCGTCGCGTGAGGAGCAACAACGCCGTTTGCAGGGCCGCGGGGACCCAGACCATCATGTGGTCGAGCGTCTTCGTAAGGCAGAAGACGAAGAACGAGAAGGCGCAGTATTGGCCGATTTTGTCGTAGTGAACGACGATTTTGAGCGAGCAATTGCAGAGATACAGGCATTTATCGGTGCAGTGAGAGACTCACGCCGATAACCTTGAGGCGACTTCGGAGGTCCCCCATGTCCCGTCAAAATGACTCCATGATTCACCCACATATCGAAGGTCTTCTCGACCGCGTTGACTCGAAGTTCAGCCTCGTCACGCTTGCTTCATATCGTGCACGTCAAATCAATTCGTACTTCAACCAATTGGGTGAAGGTCTTGGCCACATGATTCCACCACAGGTGTCATCTGTTGCCCGCAAACCGTTGTCTATCGCCTTTGAAGAAATTGCTGCCGACAAGATCGTCAAGATCGAGCGTTTGCCATTCGATGAGCTCGATGAACTTGAAGCAGAAGCTGCAGCCATCTTTGGTGAAGCATCGGAAAACGGCATCGCACTCGATGACGAGTCGTCAGATTCTGACGCCGAGTAAATAACTCTTCTTCCTCGATTCATCATGTTGGAAAACGTTCAGGGTCGAAACATTGTCCTTGGCGTATCGGGCGGTATTGCTGCATACAAATCTGTAGAGCTATGCAGACGCCTTGTTGATGCAGGTGCATATGTTGCGCCCATCATGACCGAAGATGCTCACCGGTTTATCGGACCAGTCACTCTGTCTGCGTTGGCATCAGAACCCGTACACACCAGCCTGTGGGATGATGCATCGCCCATTCCTCACACTCGACTTGGACAAAACGCAGATGTCATCGTCGTAGCGCCCGCAACCGCGCGAGTAATCGCTGCTTATGCAATGGGTCTGTCGCACGATGTTCTCGTTGCCACATTGATCGCTACGCGAGCACCCGTGGTGTTGTGCCCTGCAATGCATACAGAAATGTGGGAACACCCAAGCGTGCAACACAACATTGAAATTCTGCGTTCGCGCGGAGTAATCATCGTGGAACCACAATCAGGTCGCCTCGCAGGTGGCGACATTGGTACCGGGCGTCTCGCCGATACCGATTCCATTGCTAGTGCAATTGATTCTGCCCTCGCCGCCTCTCATGATCTGGCAGGCCTTTCAGTGCTGGTCACTGCTGGTGGTACTCGCGAACCCATCGACGCAGTGCGCGTCATTGCAAACCGTTCATCGGGCAAGCAGGGATATGCGATTGCAGAGAACGCCGCGCGTCGAGGTGCGACTGTCACTCTGGTAACCACTATTGATAGACCAACCTTTGCAAGCATCACTGTGATACCTGTTGAGACCGCAGACGACATGTTGCATGCCGTTACATGTCATAGCGATTCAAGTGATGTCATTGTTATGAGCGCCGCAGTGGCAGATTTTCGACCAGTGCTGCGTTCTGCTGGAAAGATCAAGAAGGCTGACGGAGTTCCTGAGATAGTCCTGGAGAAAACTCCCGACATCTTGGCTGGTCTTGGTGCTCGCAAGCGCGAGGGCCAAATACTTGTGGGATTTGCAGCCGAGACCGACGACCTTTTGGTTCACGCTCAAGACAAGCTCGTGCGAAAGAACCTCGACCTCATTGTGGCCAATGATGTGTCGGCCGAAGGGGTGGGTTTCAGTCATGACACCAACGCTGTCACCATTTTAGGTGCTAGTGGGGTGCTGCAAACAGTCGCTTTGACCGACAAACACCACATCGCCGCTGCTGTATTAGATAGCGTGGTCGAGTTGCGGTCGAACCATAGCCCACATAAATGAAGGAGCAGTCGTGAGGAATTTCACGTTTACATCTGAGAGCGTGACCGAAGGTCACCCAGACAAGATGGCAGATCAGGTATCTGACTCAATTCTCGATGCCATTCTTGAGAAGGACCCACACAGTCGCGTTGCTTGTGAGACGTTGCTCACCACCGGCTTGTGCGTTGTGTCTGGTGAAATCACTACCGATGCATATGTCGACATCCCAGCCATTGCACGCGCAGCTATCAATCGCATCGGCTACAACGACGCTGCTTACGGTTTCGACGGCAACACCTGTGGAGTTCTTGTAGCTCTCGACGCGCAAAGCGTTGATATTGCACAAGGCGTTGACAAGAGTGAAGAACAGCGCAGTGGTATGAGTGGTGAAGACATCCTCAACAGCCAAGGTGCGGGCGACCAGGGAATGATGTTCGGATACGCATGTAACGACACGCCAGACCTCATGCCGCTGCCAATCTGGCTTGCACACCGCATGGCAGAGCGTCTGACAGAAGTACGTAAGAGCGGCCTTGTTCCGTACTTGCGCCCAGACGGCAAGACCCAAGTGACATTTGAGTATGTCGATGGTCGTCCAGTGAAGCTCAGTACCGTGCTTATCTCAACTCAGCACCGTGACGGCGTAAACCGTGAGACAGAGATTCGTCCAGACCTGATTGAGCAAGTCATCTTGCCAACTATTCCCGAGGCTTTCGCTGATGACAATCCTGCGATCTACATCAACCCAACTGGCAAGTTTGTTTTGGGTGGACCTCACGCAGACACCGGCCTTACAGGTCGCAAGATCATTGTTGACACGTACGGCGGTATGGGTCGTCATGGTGGCGGTGCATTCTCTGGTAAGGACCCATCGAAGGTTGACCGCTCTGCTGCATACGCAGCGCGTTGGGTTGCCAAGCATGTTGTTGCCAGTGGTGCAGCAGAGAAGTGTGAAGTACAAGTTGCTTATGCAATTGGTATGGCACAGCCGATCAGCATCTTGGTCGAGACATTCGGTACAAACACCGTGAGCGAAGAGTCAATCGAAAAAGCTGTTCGCGACGTATTCGACCTTCGCCCTGCCGCAATTGTTCGTGACCTTGATCTCAAGCGTCCTATCTATGCACAAACCGCTGCATACGGACACTTTGGTCGTACAGGCCCAGGATTTACCTGGGAAGTGTTGTCACGTCTTGCTGACTTCAAGGCGGCTGTCAAACTCTGAGCGAGAGCTCACCGCTCATTGCGTCGGTTGTTCCTGATGTGTCAGGCATCGACAAGGTATTTGACTATCTCATTCCGCCTGCTCTGGTAGATCGCGCTGCGCGCGGTCAGAGAGTGCGCGTCAATCTAAACAATCGTCGTGTTGGCGGCTGGATAACGGATATCAAACCGTTTTCACAAAGCACTGAGGGCATTGCTCTCGACCGGCTGTCGCCACTGGTATCTATCTCAGGAATCGGCGTACAAGAACACCTGTTACCACTTGTCTCGTGGGTGGCGCGCAGATGGATGGGTTCGCATCGAGCTGTATTGCAAAGCGCTTCGTCGCCGCGTGTGAAAGCGCGCGTTGTGCACCCAAGACATGGTGCAGTGTCACATGATGCCAGCGACGTAGTTGTGGCAGCCACAAAGCAGGCGCGCACCCTAGGTGGCGCTTTGTTGGTCATTCCTCCTGCGATGTCTGCACTGACCGTCGTTACAACATTGGCCGAATCGGGTCCGGTGCTGGTGGTGTGTCCGACGCAACGCATGGCGCATGTTGGTGCTGCATTTCTTCGCCGCAAAGGTTTGACCACTGCGGAGGTTCCAGACGAATGGGATAACGCACATGCAGGTGTCGATGTGGTGATTGGTGCCCGGTCAGCAGTGTTTGCACCATGTGCAAAACTCAGCGCAATTGTTGTTATCGACGAACATGATGAGTCGCTTCACGAAGAGAGAGCTCCAACTTGGAATGCCGCAGAAGTCGCAACTGAACGTGCTCGGCTAGCTGGCGTTCCCATTGTTCTCACTTCAGCCGTCCCATCACTTGCGGCGCTTGTGTCGTGGGTCGATAAGACAATTTATGTCGACTCTGCGCACGGATGGCCAAAGATCGAGATAGTTGATCTCGCATCAGTCCCCGTGGCTGGCTCCTTGCTGTCAACAGAACTACTGACATCTATTTCTGCGCCTGGGACCACAACAGCATGTGTGTTGAACACAAAAGGCAAAGCGCGCCTGATTGTTTGCAAGTCATGTCGTAAAACGCAGAACTGTCCAACATGTCTTTCGCTACTTACGCAATTAGATGACGCGACACTTTTTTGTTCACGTTGTGAAACGCAGCATGGAGGCGTGTGCGTTTCATGCGGACGTTCTGCTTTTCTTGTCCCTCGTGGCGGAGTGACTCAATTGACTTCGCAGGTACAGGCGTCCAGCGCTAATCCCGTTATTGAAGTAACAAGTGATTCAGACGAGTCATGGACAAAGGGAAATGTGTTTATCGGTACTGAAGCTGTCTTGTACAGAGTGCCACAGGCCGACTGTGTGGTGTTTGCAGACATTGACAGAGACCTAGGAGCACCACGTATGTCGGCACCGATAGAAGTGGCAGCAGTAGTTGTACGTGCTGCTCGCATGGTGGGTTCAACCGGCAAAGTTGTTATTCAGACCCGAGTTGTAGATCATCCGTTGTTGGTTGCGTTGGGAAGCAACAACGTTGCCAGCGCGCTTCAAGCATGGAGAGATTCCGTCTTGGCACAGCGTCGCGCATTGGGCTTGCCGCCATATTCGTACGTCGCACGAATCACGGTGACATCGCCACATACGTCAGAAGAGATTCCAGAACTTCAGTCAGTTCTTGTTGCCCGCGATGAGGATGCACTATTGCTTCGAGCCGTCCATCGAGAGGATCTTGAAGCGGCCATTACCCAGCTAAGGGCTACGTTTGGTGTTCACATGCGTGTGCACGTAGACCCGCTTCGCTACTAGCGGTGAGCCAACACTTTGAGCACACGAAATCCTTTGCTGCTCCCGATGCGCGTGGTCGCAAAACCATTTGCTGTTAGCCACGTTGCAAGGGAATCTGCCCCAAGGTTTTTGCTCACCACCAGATGTGCGGTTCCATCGTCTGTGAGTCGGTGAAGCCACGCGAGAAGTAGTTCATGTAAGGCGTCTTTGCCGATTCGGATAGGTGGGTTGGACCAAATGTGTGTGAAACGAATATCAGCGTCCACCTCATCTGGGTGAGCAACGCGAATATTCGACAGGTTGTTCTTTGTCGCATTCTCTGCGCACAGTTCTCGCGCACGCTCATTAATGTCGACGGCGTACACGGTGCTGTCGGCGTATTCAATTGCCATCGTGAGCGAGATTGCTCCTGATCCGCATCCGATGTCGAGCACGTTCGTGCCGGGTTGGCATGGTGCGAGATTCTGCCTGGCCATAATGTCGAGCAGAACGGCAGTTCCTTTGTCGAGGCCATGTTGGCTAAAGACGCCCGACCCTGCGCGCATGGTGAGCGGGCCGCGTGAGCTCTCGATGGTGAAGTCAGTCGTCTTTTCGGCACTAGAAGGCGAGGGGGCAAAGTAATGCTCGTCAGGCGTAATTCTCTTGTCAGGTTCCTCGGTCATCATTGTCTCCACAGGTAGCCTTTCAGATTGTGGCCTACGACATTCGCACCTACGGAGATCCAGTTCTCACTTCTGTGGCAGAACAAGTGGAGAATATCGACGGCAAAATAGTCCGCTTGTCTCAAGCAATGCTGCAAGCCATGTACCAGGCGCCTGGGCTTGGCCTGGCTGCACCCCAAATCGGAGTACAGAAACAGATTTTCGTGTACGACATCGATGGCACTCCCATCACCTTGATTAACCCACGGATTATTGAGTCGCGCGGGGAGTGGGTGTACGACGAGGGCTGCTTGTCTATCCCTGGGCTGTATGTAGAGATGTTGCGCCCGAAAGAGATCTTGTTAGAAGCTGTCGATCTCAGTGGTAACACCGTTCAAGTGGAAGCCGATGAATTGCTTGCACGACTCTTTCAACATGAACTCGATCACCTCAATGGTGTCTTGATGTTTGAACGAATGACCCCTGACCAACGTGATGAAGCATTGCGTGAGTACAAGCGGATCGCAGATGGGGGCACCTCGGAAGGGGAAACCCGTCACATTGGGCTGAAGTAGTGATGCCACAAGAGGTTCGACCTCTCGTCTTTCTAGGAACTCCAGATACTGCAGCCACAGTGCTTTCATCGCTCATCGACGCAGGGTTTCACATCATCCACGTTGTCACTCGTCCTGATGCAAGGAGAGGCAGAGGTTCGCGAATGACTCCGAGCCCTGTGAAAGAAGTTGCGCTACGTCACAACATCGCGGTGTCGCACGATCTCAACTGGGTGGAACTAAATAGTCACCAGAATCTTCTCGGCATTGTTGTCGCATATGGTCGCATCATTCCCGGCGCACTGTTGGAAAAAGTGCCGATGATAAATATTCATTTCTCACTTCTTCCGCGTTGGCGCGGGGCAGCGCCAGTGGAACGAGCCATCATGGCTGGAGATACCGAAACCGGCGTATGCATTATGGACGTAGAGGCCACTCTCGATTCTGGTGCCATCTATGCAACATCAACTGTTCCCATTGATAACGAGATCACTGCGACGGCGCTCACGCGTCAACTGGCTCATGCTGGTGCAGAACTATTGGTTTCCACTCTGCAGAAGGGTCTCGGCACTGCGGTACCTCAACAGCCGGGCGGTACCTATGCGGCGAAAATTTCTCCAGAAGATCTCCGCATTGATTGGTCTAACAGTGCCATCAACATTCATCGTCAGGTTCGTGCATTGCGGGCGTACACCGTGGTCGACGGAAATAGATTGCGTGTTTTGGCTACGGCAGTGGAAAGCCAGGATGACGCTCTCGATGTTGGCGGTCTCTACGACGGATGTGTTGTAGGCACAGGCGATGGTGTTATTCGTCTCGTCACTGTTCAACCAGAGGGGCGACCACACATGGATGCTGCGGCGTGGTTTCGTGGCCAAACCGGTGCTCTGCCCATTGAATTGGGATAGTCGTTAAATACGTCGCCAGTGTCGCAGTGTGCTCTGTAACCTCGTTGCGTGCTCAAAATTGTTCTCCCCAAAGGTTCCCTCGAGAAGGCGACCCTCGACTTATTTGAAGCAGCCGATCTCTCGGTAGTGCGTTCATCTTCTGTCGACTACAAAGCGTCTATCGACGACCCACGAGTTGCAGAAGTGCGTATTCTTCGTCCGCAGGAAATCGCAACCTATGTGCAAGAAGGTCTTTTCGACATTGGTATCACTGGTCGTGACTGGATTGAAGAGACAAATAGCGAAGTTGTCAGCCTTGGCGAGCTTCGTTATTCGAAAGCCACTGCACAACCAGTGCGTGTAGTTGTAGCCGTGGCAGATTCATCTTCAGCACAGTC
>SYAZ01000043.1 GCA_005788815.1 Actinomycetota bacterium
CACCAGTGCTTTTTCAATATGCGCTTCTGCTTCGTCCAACAAGTTGTCGGCCTCAGGTGCATACACCCACCCGCGAGTGATGAGTTCTGGCCCAGTAATCACTTTGTGCAGTGCGCTATCCACCGTGGCAACGATGACAACAACACCTTCTTCAGCAAGCACTCGCCTATCGCGCAACACTCCCTGACCAACATCTCCCACGATGCCGTCCACAAACAAATAACCAGCTGGCACTTTGTCTACAAACACAAGTCCATCGTCAGACAATTCCAACACATCACCGT
This sequence comes from Actinomycetota bacterium, assembly GCA_005788815.1. Taxonomy (GTDB): domain Bacteria; phylum Actinomycetota; class Acidimicrobiia; order Acidimicrobiales; family Ilumatobacteraceae; genus UBA2093. The sequence goes on from SYAZ01000043.1 coordinate 285, forward strand.
CGGTTGCTTGCAACACGTGGTCTGAAGGTGTGCCCATTACTACTGCTAGTTCTGCGTGGGCACGCAGGTGGCGGAACTCACCGTGTACCGGCACAAACCACTCGGGTCGCAAGATGGAGTGATACGTCTTTAGTTCGTCTGCTTGCGCGTGCCCTGTTGCGTGCACATCTGCAATGCCACTGTGCACCACCTTGGCTCCTGCACGCAAGAGGCCATCAATCACACGATTGACATTGCCTTCGTTTCCTGGGATGGCGTGACTCGACAAAATGATTGTGTCGTGTTCACCAACAGTGAACCATTTACTTTCGCCACGAGAAAGCAAAGACAATGCCGCCATTGGCTCACCTTGTGAACCTGTTGAAATAATGCATACATCTGCTGGTGCGTAATTGTCTACCGTTTCAACATCAATGAAGATGCTCGGCGGAACATCAATAAGTTTTAGTTGAATTGCCAATGCAATGTTCTTTTGCATTGACCGTCCCATAAGGCACACTTTGCGACCATTGTCGATTGCGGCTTCAATAATTTGCTGCACGCGATGAATATGGCTAGCAAAGCTTGCAGTAATGATTCGACGGTCGCGATGCTCGTGGAACAACTGATGCAATACCGCACCAACACTCTTCTCGCTCGGTGCATGGCCGTGTTCTTCTGCGTTCGTGGAGTCACACATCAATAGGCGAACGCCAACAGTTGCTGCAAGTTCACCAAGTCGCGCAAGGTCTGTGCGCCGATGATCTACCGGAGTGAGATCAAGTTTGAAGTCGCCCGAATGCACAATGACCCCTTGCGGAGTGTGCACGATGATTGCGTGTGCGTGCGGCACCGAGTGAGTAACAGGGAGAAATTCAACATCAAATGGACCAATGTTGATGCGCTCGCCATCGCGCACTGTGACAAGGTCTGTCTTTCCGAGAAGACCAGCTTCTTCAATGCGGTTTCTTGCAAGACCCAGTGTGACATCGGAACCATAAATAGGGAATGACAATTCGCGAAGCAAGAACTGCAAACCACCCACGTGGTCTTCGTGACCATGAGTTGCTACGCAGCCAACAATGCGTTCACGGTTCTCAATGAGAAATGTGAAGTCTGGAAGCACCAAGTCGATGCCGTGCATGTCGGCATCGGGAAACATAAGTCCGCAGTCAATGAGCAACAACTTGTTGTCTTGCTCGAGCACCATGCAGTTGCGACCAATCTCGCCAAGGCCACCTAGAAAATAAATACGTACTGATTGAGCCATAGGTTTTAACCGCGCAATGCGGCGCGTGCTTTCTCAAGATTCTCATGAACCTCACGGGCACGAATGTCGAGACCGGCAGGTGGCGGCCCCATTGGAAGTCTGCACTCGCCAACGGCAAAGCCCAAATGATTCATCATTACTTTTGAAGGAATCGGATTTGGATTCGCGTCGCCAGTTTCGAACGCATAACTCTCTAACAAGATGTCGTTGTATGCGCGAGCAGTAGCAATGTCGCCACTCTTGAACGCTGAAATCATTTGTTGATGTTCTGGCGCACTCCAGTGCGTAGCAACACCAATGACTCCTGAACCGCCGTATGCAAGAAACGCAAGAGTGAGTCCGTCGTCGCCTGAATACAGTTCGAAATCTTTCGGCACCATCTTCATGAGGTTGGCCGTTTCTGCAGGTGCGCCCGCTGCATCTTTCAACGCCTTGATGTTCTTCACATTGTTGGCAAGGTACGCAAGAGACTCAGTACTGATTTTGCGACCAGTTCGTACAGGAATGTCGTACACAACAACTGGCAAGTTGGTTGCATTCGCCATCGCGGTGATGTGGCCCACAAGACCAGACTGCGGTGGGCGGTTGTAATACGGCCCTACAGCCAAGATGCCTGCAGCACCCATCTTCGTCACTTCTTTTGTGAGATGCACCGAATGAGCAGTGTCGTTAGAACCTGAACCTGCAATCACCGGAATAGTGACAGCACCAATGACTGCTTGCCACAGCGCAAGCTTCTCGGGGTCGGTCAACGTAGAGGACTCTCCCGTTGTTCCCGAAACGACAAGACCATCGTTTCCATTGTCTTGCAACCAACGCGCGAGACGCACAGCCTCATCAATGTTGAGCGCACCTGTGGAATCGAACGGCGTGATCATTGCCGTGAGTACTTGTCCGAAAAGGGCCATGCCCCATTATGACCGACTCACGGCGTTGACAACGCCCCGAAATTGGTGGTTATTGACCGATTGTTGGCATTTCTTTGCCGAGCTCAAAATCTGTGAACTCTTCGGCGGTGTCTTGCCAGTCCTCGAACTGAATAACGCCCATCTCTTCGAACTTATGACGCAGCCATTTGTCGTTACGGTCAAGAAGGCCCAACTTCTTACAGTTCGGCACAATCTTGGCGAACAACATCTGCTGGAACAACTGGCGAGCAGGGTCTTGCAACATGATGGGAGCAAGTTCTTTGGTGCTCACGCCCATGCGATCCCATACTTCTTGCTGCAAGAAGCGGTCACGCATACGAACACTTGCCTCGTAGGCAAATTCTTGGCGGTCTTTCATTTCGGCATCTGACATGCCGTCATAGACCTCTTTGAGGCTG
>SYAZ01000044.1 GCA_005788815.1 Actinomycetota bacterium
GGACTGGACCTGTACTTACCCAATAATAGGCACAGGGGCTGGCATTAACAATACGGCAGTAGGATTAATTATGTGAGCCCCAGGACACCAACGGCCCCCACTGAAGAAGAGGTTCGAAACCTCCTCAAAGCCGTCATAGACCCTGAATTGGGCGACAACATCGTCGATCTCGGCATGGCTGGCGACATCACCATGGTCGACGGAGTGGTCACTATTGGCGTCAAACTCACTATTCGGGGCTGCCCCTTGCGCGCCCAGATCCAAAAAGACATCCGTTCGCGTCTTGAAGTGCACCCCTGGGTCACCAAGGTAAAAATCGACTGGGGCGAGATGACCCCTGAAGAGCGCACTGCCGTTATGTCTCGTGCCCGTTGGAATGCTCGCGAAAATGCAACCGACACTGCTGTACCAATCACCGCGCGTGTTCTTGCCATTGCCAGTGGAAAAGGTGGCGTTGGAAAATCAAGCGTCACCGTCAACTTGGCAGCCGCGCTTGCAGCCGCAGGAAAAACTGTTGGCGTTCTTGATGCTGACATCTGGGGCTTTTCAATTCCTCGCATGTTGGGCATGCCCGACCGACTTGAAGCAGCACGTGTAGACGGCAAAGAAAAACCAATGATCATTCCGAACGAACGAGTCATCGGAAAAGGTTTGCTCAAAGTTGTGTCTACCGGAATGTTGGTAGAAGACGAAGGAACTGCACTCATGTGGCGTGGGCTCATGCTCACAAAAGCAGTTGAACAATTCTTGAACGACGTCAACTGGGGCCATCTTGATTACTTACTCATCGACATGCCACCAGGAACTGGCGACGTTCAAATGGGTCTTGCGCGCATGTTGCCACGTACAGACATGTTGATTGTCACTACTCCCGCAGTCTCTGCGCAAAAAGTTGCTATTCGTGCAGCAGATATGGCGCGACGCAGTTTCTTGCGTGTTGCCGGCGTGATTGAAAACATGAGTGATTTCACGTGCGAGCACGGCGAGTCATATGCATTGTTTGGCTCTGGTGGTGGCCAAGCGTTAGCCGATGAAATTGGCGTGGAACTCTTGGGTCAAATTCCGATTGAACCTGCGGTGGCAAATGGCGGCGACATTGGTGAACCACTCGTCCTCACCGCAACTTCTATTGCAGCACAAACATTTACGGCAATTGCTCAACGAATCATCGACGACACTCCAGAGATTGACGTGATGTCAGATTGTTCAGCGCGCGCCGAAGACGTTGTAGTTACAGTGCGTCGTAGTCAGAGTCCCCAGGCATAGCAATACCTGTTACTCGCCCATCTGAATCAATTTTGATTTTGGGCAAAATTGTTTGCGGTCTTCCCAATTTTGCAGCAGCAGCCATCACTTCATCCGTGGTTTTGTGAGGCAACAAAAATTCGATGTTTACTTTTGTTGGCGGCATCAACATGAGGTCCTTCTCATGTGAGCGCCTAATTGCTTCTTCTGGCTTAATCCAAAAACTCTCAATAGTTTCACCATCATCATGTAGCGGTTCTTGTGCAGCTGGCGCGCGAGCAATGAAGAAACGAGTATCAAAACGTCGCTTCTCTCCAATAGGCGTAATCCAATGACTCACGTAGTGAATGTCGTCAGTTGTAAGGCGAAGACCTTCTTGAGCGCACAGGTCCAATAAAGCAATCGAACCGTCGTGAATGTTGTGGCGCTCTGTGTTGAAACGCTCAATAACTTCCGGAGCATCAAAACGAACAACTTCACCTGTTGTTTCGTGGCGTGCAAGTAACACGCCTGCTTCTTCGAAACATTCACGGATGCATGCGACCCAATACGCGAGTCCTCCACTTGGAAGACCCAGCAAGGCGCTTGCATGTGCATCTGTTAGGCCATCGCAAATTTCTGCAATGTCTTCCATGCCATCTATATCGTCGACTTTCCCACCCGGAAACACAAACATGCCACTAGCAAAGGCCGCGCTAAACGTGCGGCGCAACATAAACACTTCAATGCCACCATCGTCGGCATCACGAATCAGTAACACCGTTGCCGCTGGCTTCACAGGCACAGTTGTGGGATCAAACGGTTCTTCGGCCTTCACATCAGTCATCGTTTGCATCCCCCTCAATTGGTTCAACATCAATCACGTCATTAGACGAAGAAAGATGCCCCTTCACATCCACGATAGGTCCCGTGTGTGTTGCGCGTATCACTGTGATGCCGTCCTTGTGTCGACGGCTCATGATTGCGACCACCAATGCTCGGGTTGGGGGCAACAGCAAACTGATGGCTAGGACATCGGAGATGAAACCTGGCGCCAACAGGAACACACCTGCAGCCAATATGCAAAACCCTTGCACAATTTGCGATGAGGGCTCTTCGCCTCGCTGCAAGGTTGCAGTGAAGTCTTGGTACACCTTGATTCCCTCGCGCTTTACTAGCGAAGTTCCTAATGCAGAGATAGCGATCAACAGCACAATCGTGGGCAACAGGCCAATGCTTTGACCCACCTGAACAATCACATACAACTCCACAAGTGGCAACACCACAATCAGAGAAATAATAAGAAGAAACATGTTTAGTGAGAACGGGCCTCGCGATAATCCTTGGCAGCACCTTCTAAGGGCTCTACTTCCAAAGTGATTCCATCAATAGCCACTACGCGCATGGCTGCATTATGAGCAAGTGGAGTAGCTCTGTTGGTGCGTGCACGCCACTGTGCGCCATCGACAAGCACGATGCCTTCGGGATTGATGTCTCCCACTGCAGTGCCGGTAGTGCCGATGAGATTTTCACGACCAACCGTTGGTGTTGCAAAACGTGTTCGCACCATAGACGGCATACCAACAATGAATGTGAGCGCAACTCCGGTAATACACACAAGCAATGTGAACCACGATGGACGCATAGAAAGACCATCGACAGGTCTGAACATGGTGAATGACGCAATTGAATACAGCACAAGACCTGCGCCTGTCCAGACTCGTGGAATACCCACCTGAACATCAACGGCGAACGCGATAAAAGCTGCAATAAATATGCCGATACCAATACCACTCATAGGTAGAGCACCAGTACCCATACAACCAAGGATGAGACAGACCGCACCGACAATTGCGCCAATGCCAATACCGGCAGTGAAGAACTCAAAGATTAATAATGCAAGTCCAAGAGTAGTAAGCAAATACGCCGACGGAGGGCTTGCAACGGTGTGCAACAATCGCGGCAAGAGACCAAGTTTGAAGAAGCGAACAGTTGTTGCTTCGCGAGTAACTTGTCCGGCGGCATCTAACACATCTGCCACAGTGTCTAAGGTTGCCCCACGAACAGCAACGCCGTCTAGTGCATATAACATGTTGCGCAGTACTGGCACACCGCGATCATCGGTTGAAAACTTCAATACCTTTTGTTCGCGTGCTTCCAAGAATCCCAAAGTGTCAGTGTGCAACATGTCATCTGCTGTTCCAAACGACAACTGCGTGCCATTCACAGACAACAATGTTCCGGTGCGGCCAATGCGAGCGCCTGGTGCCATTGCAGTTACATCTGCGACTGCAAGCATCTGCGCTGGTAGGCCGTACGCACGTGCACCACTCGGACCCACCCAGACCGCTACGGGAATTTTCGAATCAGAAACACTGGTGAGCAGTTCTGCCATGCGTTCGCGGCCAATAACTGCACCCTTGGAATTCAATTGCAAGATGACTGCTTGTGCACCGTTGTTCTGAGAGCGCACAAGTGCTTTCGTAATGGAGTCTGCAACGATGGTGTCGACAAGCCCGCTGACTTCAACGACATCAACGGGAGCCATTGCAACGCCAGATTCTGCGGCACTTGCTCCCTGTCCAGACATGACAGCTAGGGCTGGTCCGGCAATCAATAGTCCAAATCCACACATGATGCGTCTTTTTGCGCCTACCCTCACTGGTCTCTCCTTCATTATGGAACTACACCACTTCTTCACGGCACAGCGAGTCCTCATTGTTGCGGGCAAAGGCGGCGTTGGGAAATCCGCCGTCGCCGGTGCCCTTGCCAGTCTTTCAGCACGCAGTGGACTTCGCACTCTTTTGGTGCACTTAGATGCTCCTTCCGCTGTGATTCCTGCCCATGACTTGCTCGAGGAAATCACTGTCAGCCCTGGCCGCGCTCTGTCGGACTACTTGTCATCGAAGGGAATGGGACTTCTGTCACGCCAGCTGTCTCGTTCAGGAATCGTCGACCTCGTGGCCTCCACCGCTCCTGGTCTCGATGATCTCTTGGTGCTTGGCCGCATCAAAGCGTTCGAACGTGAATTACGTGCTGATGTGATCATTGTGGATGGACCAGCCGCGGGTCATGCACTAGACCTCATGCGCGCTCCTCTACAACTAAAACGAGCAATCGGCACTGGACCAATCAGTTCACAAGCCGACGAAGTGCTCGCCATGCTTTCCGATGCACACCGTTGCAAAGTGATGATGGTGACGACACCAGCAATCACACCGGTAACCGAAACTGCCGAAGCAGCTGACGACATTGTGGAATCGGTGCATGTACATCTCACACCAATTGTCGTGAACAAATGTGAAGCGTTTGTACCAGCGATAGATGTCACTCATTTGTCGGCAGACATGCGCGAGGCATACCAATACGCACGAGACAAGCAGTCGGCACAAGAAGACTCACTCGCAGTGCTGAGTGACTCAATTGAATTGCCACAGATGCATGTCAGCCGACAACGGTTGAACGGCGCAGAACTCATTGATGCAATCAGTGTTGACCTCTCGAATGCAATTGCGGATTTGTCATGACACAACTTCAAGCAATTACACAGACATCTGAAGTCATTGTCACTTGTGGAACTGGTGGAGTCGGAAAGACAAGCATCGCTGCCGCACTTGGCGTCGTGGCCGCCCAGCAAGGCCGTCGTGTTGTTGTTGTCACCATTGACCCCGCGCGCCGACTGCTGGATGCGATTGGCTTACACGACAACACGGGTAATGAAATTCTGCAGGTTCCCCTTGATTCTGCTGGTGAATTATGGGTCACCATGCTTGATGTGCGCGAAACATTCGATTCCTTAGTGCGCGACACTTCACCAACTGTTGAGCGTGCGAACGAGGTGATGAAGAACTCGTTTTATCGCAGCCTGTCGAAATCTTTGTCTGGCACCCGTGATTACATGGCAGCCGAACGTCTATACAACTTGCATAACGACTCACGTTTCGATCTTGTCATTGTGGACACACCGCCCTCTCGCAATGCACTCGACTTCCTCGAATCACCCGAGCGTCTTGCTCGTTTCTTGAAACACCCCATTGTTCGATTCCTTGTTGCTCCAAGTCGTGGCGGATTCCGTATTGCTAATGCGGCTATGCAACCAGTGTTGAAAGCAATCTCTGGAATTGTTGGTGGCGATGCCTTAACTGGTGCGGCAGCATTTCTTCAAGCGTTTGATGGAATGGAAACTGAATTTTCTCGTCGGGCACTTGCCGTAGCAGACACGTTGCGCAGTGACGCCACTCACTTTGTCATTGTGACTGCACCATCACCCGACGCGTTGTCAGAAGCAGACCATTTTGTTTCAGAGCTCTCTCGCCTGCGCATTTCGTTGCAGCATGTAGTCGCCAACCGTATGCCCCCTGCATTTGGAGCACTCACCTCTGCAGAAGAGATGAAACAGGCCAGCGTTACAACGGGCGATCTATCAGTTGCCCATTCAGTCATTGCTGGTTTATGTGAGGACGCAGAGATTGCTCGCATAGACATTGGCGCATTCTTGGAACGCACACGAGTACTTTTCCCTCAACTAGACATCACATATACCGACGAAATGCCTGCCGACATCCACGACATGGAGTCCATTGCAGTTTTGGCGAGTCAACTCGCAGTCCACCCCGCGTAGCAGTAAAGTCAGAACGTGCATATTTTGATCGCTACCGACGCCCAGTGGGTTCTCGACGAACTACAGGCCGCTCTCGGTTCTCCTTCCACCACCATCCAAGTCGTCACTAATGGTCGCCATGTGGCTCCTGCCGTTGCCGAGCAAACCCCCGACATTGCAATTCTTGATCTTCAAATCGGAAGCATGGGCGGCATGGCCGTCACCATGGACTTACGGCTCGACCACTCGAGTGGCGCGTTGCCACATGTGCCGGTTCTCATGTTGCTCGACCGTGTTGCCGATGTGCACATGGCTCGACGTAGCGGTGCTGAAGGTTGGATCATCAAGCCACTCGATGCTCTGCGCCTTCGCAAAGCAGTGAATGCTCTTACCTCTGGAAGTTGCTACGCCGAGGGAATTCCTGAGGTGCACATTGAAACTGCAACAGAAGAAGTTGAAGTTACTGAAGAAGTTGCTCTAAGCGAGTAACTCTGCAATTTGCACTGCATTGAGTGCAGCGCCCTTGCGCAAATTGTCATTGCTGAGAAACAGCGCAATTCCTCGATTGCCGTCGACTGTTTCATCTTGGCGAATACGACCAACATAACTTGCGTCTTTTCCGGCAGCTAACAATGGCGTAGGGATATCCACCAGCGAAACACCAGGTGCATTCGCAAGAAGTTCATGTGCACGAGCAACAGTGATGCTGCGAGAAAATTCTGCGTTGATAGCAATGGAATGGCCGGTAAATACAGGGACGCGAACGCATAATCCGGAAACCAAAAGATTTGGAATTTCAAGAATCTTGCGTGTTTCATAGCGCAGTTTTTTCTCTTCGTCTGTCTCACCTTCGCCGTCGTCCACAAGAGAACCAGCAAGTGGCAACACGTTGTACGCGATAGTGCGAGCAAATTTCTTTGGCTCTGGTGACTTCACTGCGTCGCCATCAAACGTGAGCTCAGCAGCATGTTCAACCATTGCGCGACCTTGCACATCAAGTTCTTCAACGCCAGCTAATCCGCCACCACTGACTGCTTGATATGTGCTGGCAATCATTCTGATGAGTCCAGCTTCATCGTGCAACGGCTTCAAGATTGGCATTGCTGCCATGGTGGTGCAGTTTGGATTCGCAATAATTCCCTTGGGTGCATTGCGCACTAAGTGGCCGTTCACTTCACTAACAATGAGTGGCACTTCAGGGTCCATACGAAACGCACTGGAGTTGTCAATCACGATGACGCCGGCTGCTGCAAACTTTGGTGCTAGTTCTCGAGAAGATGTTGCACCAGCAGAGAACAGTGCGATATCTAAACCACTTGGATCTGCAGTAGATGCATCTTCCACTGTGATTTCGCCGCCAGCCCACGGCAACGTGGTGCCAGCCGATCGAGCCGATGCAAAAAAACGAAGTTCAGAAATGGGAAAATTTCGCTCGGCCAACAAGGTGCGCATAACGCTTCCTACTTGACCTGTTGCTCCAACTACACCTACGCGCATAAGCAAAAAGGCTAATGGCAGCGAGCCACGAGCCACCAATGACTTTTATTGGCAACATCGAGATCTCGCTGGCGCACGGGCTCTCCGGCATACAAGACCTGCTTTTGTGGCCTGCCAGGGTGATGCAAAATCGCTAGATCATCGAATTCAACATTCGAAGCTTCCAACAAAGCCAGCACTCGACGAGGGTCGAGGCGATTCGCCTGCCAACCCAAACGCGTTGACCAACGCCATTGAGATAATCGCTGCCCCACGACAGGAATTCGCCATAGTTGCCGCATGAGAACGCCAGCTGGCACAAGCAAGCCATCTTCGGGAACCCACGTGCGATAGTTCAGCGCCACATAGCCGCCAGGTTTCACGATGCGTATTGCTTCGCTGGTTAAGCGCAACGCATCGCTTGCTTTGCAATGTTGCAGGGTGATGTACGAGAACACGGCATCAACGGAATCGTCAGGAACTGAGATCGAGCTGCCGTCTTCGATATGAATAGTGCTCAATGCACTAGGACGGCCAAAACGAGAAACGGTTTCACGGCAACGTTCAAGAAATGCTGCATCGACATCTGTAGCAATTGTGGATTCAAAACGACGCGTAAACGCCGATGTCATGCGGCCGATACCAGAACCAATCTCCAACATTGCGACTTGTGATGAGATACCTGACCAGCCAAATCGATCAAGATAAATCTCGACTTCTGCATCTCCAGTGGCAACAAACTCCTCAAGCGTAAGCGTGTCGCCTGTTTGATTATTGAAAACCCAACCTGTATCGCGAACAACTTCGTCAGCGTTACGGCGCATCTCTGCACGGGTGCCAGCAGCACGCCATGGAATGAGTTGTCGCCGTTTCACCATGTATCGAGTATGGCAGGCGTGACTACTTGCGTTCGGGCAATGGTGCGGAGTACGCCGATCCAGAGTCCAAATCAAACGCAGTATGCAATGAACGCACTGCCATTTCCATGTCGGAGGCAGACACAACCACAGACACTCGAATGGTGCTCGTAGAGATCATGTGAATGTTTATGTTGTTGTCCGCCAATACACGGAACATTTTGGCCGCAACACCTGGGCTTGTTTTCATGCCAGCGCCCACCAAGGACACCTTTGCAATCTCTGCATCGTGAGTTACCCCATTGGCACCGATTTCTTTTGCAACTCGCGAAACAATGTCTTCCGCAACTTTCATGTCTGCTTTCGGCATCGTGAATGAAATGTCGGTGAGGCCATCTTTCGAAGTGTTCTGCACAATCATGTCGACATTGACATTTGCATGAGCAAGCGCTTCAAACAATGCAGCTGAAATGCCAGGACGATCGGGAACGCCGACAACAGTGACTTTTGATTCGCTTGCATCGTGAACGACGCCAGAGATAATTGGTTCTTCCATGGAGTTTTCTCCTTGTGACTTTTCGTCGCTTACCCACGTGCC
>SYAZ01000045.1 GCA_005788815.1 Actinomycetota bacterium
GTGTGGGCTATTCGTTCAACATCTAATTTTCACGATGCGATTGTGGAAGCGATTGAACTTGGGGGCGACACCGACACGGTTGCCGCGATCACAGGGGCGATGGCTGGCGCGTTGTACGGCATTCAGGGGATACCGGTGCGCTGGACAAGTCATGTTCATGGTCGACTCACTGTGCCAAACGGTGAGAAGAAGCACTATCGCACACAAGATTTGTTGAATGTTGCTCGCTGCCTTCTTGGTTTAGGAAATGCACAGATGAATCGAGCCCCCAAGTTTCCAGCCAAAGAAGTTCATGAGGCTGGAGTGCTAGCGGCAAGCCTCGAAGGAGCTGCAGACGTCGACACGTCAGTGGCTGTGGTGTCTTTGTGTTTGGTTGCAGATCGTTTTGTCAACCACTCTCATCGTCGTTTGGTATTTCTTCGTGACGAGCCCCGCATGTATAACCCGAACTTGCATTATGTGGTTCGCGATGCCGTAGACGCAGTGAATGCATTCTTGCAAGAGGGCAAAAAAGTAGTGGTGCACTGCCACGGTGGACGAAGCCGTACGGCGCTCGTGCTCAAGGCTTGGTACATGGAACACGAAAACAAAACCCATGATGAGGCCCACGAATGGCTCTCTGACACATGGCCCCACTATGAAACATGGAACGACTCTTTTTGGGATTATCTCGAAAACGAGTGGACCGCGCACTTGGCTGGCAGCCAGAAGGAGAACAAGTGACAACACTTGTGCAAGAAGAAGATCGTCTTGGGCAACTTTTGTTGCAACTCGCAGATGTCGATGCTGATTTTGTCATTCAGTTAGACCCTGAGACGGGAGGTGAAACTACGGTATGGCCGGTTGATTTTGCTACCTACGGAAATTCTGTTCCGTGCACGGGCACTCTGTATGAACGTTTCAATGGCACGGTGGTCTTGCGCATCGATGCAGAGGTACAGACCGTTGTTGATACTCCAGAAGTACGCCGTTGGGTGACGTCATACACCGGATGGATGCCATTCGTGCAGGCACGCATCGATCATGTGAATAGCAAAAATGTAAAGATCATCGCTACGCATTCTTTCTTGGCAAATGAAGTCACTCGTGCTCAGCTCGAACAAACACTTGGCTCTCTCGACTATGTAGCGGCCAAATGGGGAGTTGCTCTTACCGAATTAGAGCAGGCCCGCGAATCCACAGAGAATGACACCGCGCAAGAAGAAGCAGATGATGAAGACATTTTTGCGGTCGATACATCAAAAAATAAGTCTTCAACTCCTGTAGTTGCTCCGTCTGTTGCTGGGCTCGAGGAAGCATTGAAGAACATCGACGACTTGGTGGGGCTTGCCCCAGTAAAGCGTTTGGTCCATCAGTTTGTCGCTGTGCAGCGCGCGCAGTTAGTGCGTAAAGGCGCAGGACTAAAGGTTCTCGCACCGTCTCCCCATTTGGTATTCAAGGGAAATCCTGGCACTGGTAAGACAACAGTGGCACGCCACATTGGACGTTTGTATCGCGAACTCGGTCTTTTGTCGCGTGGTCATCTCGTTGAGGTAGATCGCTCCGGCTTGGTTGGTGGCTATATCGGGCAGACCGCTCTTAAAACCAAAGAAGTTCTCGACTCTGCCAAAGGTGGAGTGCTGTTTATCGACGAGGCCTATGCACTCAATCGTCCTCACGCAAATGATTATGGCCATGAAGTGATGGAGACAGTTCTCACGTACATGGAGAACAACCGCGGAGACATTGTGGTGGTAGTGGCGGGTTATCCGTCGGAGATGGACGAATTCTTGACGATGAATCCAGGTATCGCCAGTCGGTTTGACTACTCGCTTGATTTTCCTGACTTTTCCGATGATGAACTTGTGAAGATCTTTCTTGAGATGGCCGCCGAACACGACTACACCATGGATCAACTTGCTATTGACGCCCTCAAAGTTGTGTTGTCGGCATGGGAGCGCAAAGACGGCTTCGGCAATGCGCGCGATATTCGTCGTTTATTCCACGGTGTGGTCGCAGCCCATAGCGAGTGGCTCATTAAGTCAGAACTTAAAGACGGGGCAGAACTCTCTCGTATCCAATCTGTGCATATTCCCTTGGGTGAAGCCGTGGCGGCCCTGAGCGAGATGGAACAGAACAAGAATCTGGGGCCTGGGTATCTGTAAAGCCCCGGGGGTGCGAAGCCGCTGATTCACAGGTGCTTTCCGCTGAATTAGTCTGCGGGTATGAGCATCATCGACTCCGCATCAGATACGGCATCTCGACCTTGGCATCTTCAAGGCAACTGGGAGCCAATGCAACAAGAAATCCACAGCACCGAGCTGAGGGTTGTTGGCCAAATTCCTCGCGAACTCGATGGAATGTATGTACGCACTGGTCCGAATCCTGCATCTGGTTCTTCACCACATTGGTTTTTTGGCGACGGCATGTTGCATGGCGTGCGATTACGAGATGGCCGTGCCGAGTGGTATCGAAATCGTTACATCGAGACACCAAGTGTTGCCAAGGTTCGCGGAACTGCATATGAACGCGGGCCAGAGTTGGGGCGGGGAACGGGTAACACACACGTGGTCCCACATAACGGTTCACTTCTTGCGTTAGAAGAGGGTCATTGGCCCTGGAAGATCAATAGTTCGCTTGAAACCATGGGTTACGAAAACTATGGCGGTGCACTTACTTGTTCAATGACAGCTCACCCGAAAGTGTGTCCGGACACCGGCGAGTTGCTGGCATTTAGTTATTTTTCTTTCGAGCCGCCTTATGTTCACTACATCAGAATTGGTGCTGATGGTGAACTAAAGCAGTTAGATCCCATTGATGTTCCCAATATGGTGATGATGCATGACTTCAACGTCACGCGCAACAACATTGTGTTTATGGACTTGCCTGTGTTGTTTGATCTTGGACAACTGTCAACTGGTTTTCCTTTTAAGTTTGATCGCAATGCCGGAGCCCGATTGGGTGTGATGCCCCGCAGTGGGCGAGGTTCTGATACACGATGGTTCGACATTGATCCGTGCTACGTGTTTCATCCAGTTAACGCATACGACGATGGTGACAGCATCGTTCTGCATGTATCTCGACAAAACGAAGCATTTGGTTCAAGTTCTGATGATTATGCAGAAGTGGGACGTCTATATCGATGGACCATCAATCCAGTGACTGGAAAAGTGTCAGAAGAAATGGTGGATGATCGCCCCGGAGATTTTGGTCGGGTGAACGATGCGTATGTCGGCAAGAAGGCTCAATACGCGTATCTCATGTCGCTTGATGGCGAGGGAGATTCCGAAGAACCTGTATATGGCTCGTCATTATGGAAGTACGACCTTCACACTGGTGAGTGTTGGGAACACCACCTCGGAGCAACTACACGTGGCGGTGAACCGGTTTTTGCCGCTCGCGAGAATTCATCTGCCGAAGACGATGGCTATGTGATGACAATTGTGCACGACACCCAAACTGGGGTATCACGACTTGTGATTATTGATGCTCAAGATTTTTCTGCCGCACCTGTAGCAGAGGTGTATCTACCTCAGCGAGTGCCTTATGGCGCACATGGCAATTGGGTGCCAAATGGCGTCATCGCCATGCAATAGCCCACGAGCAAAATCCAGCACGACTACTATGTAGAAGTGATCTCCCGAATCGCGACCATGATCGCTGATGGCCCCAAGGTAGAGGCGCGGCGACTGCAAGCACTGATTTCGGTGGTGGCTGCTAGCGCCGTTGGAATCTTCATGCTCACGATCGCGTGGCGCATGAAGGGGCCTACGGTGCATCCAGATGAGTTCGGTTTCTTGCTAAATGGTCAGATATTTCTCGGCAATCACGAAGCTGTCGTGCCAACAGGAAGCTTCTATCCGGTGGGGTATGGAGTGGTCACGGCAATAGGTTCCGCGTTGTTTGGTGGCATCGATGGTGCGTATAGGTTTGCTCTCTTTTTCAATCTTGCTTGTGCCGTGGCTGTAGCGGGGCTTATTTATGTCTTGGCGCGTCGCGTTTTTCAATTACCCACTTATGTAGCGGTAATCGGTTCTTGTTTGGTTTTTGTAGCGCCTGGAACTGTGGTGAGTTCTGCTTATGCATGGCCAGAGACTGCAGCGCGCTTGATGGCGCTGGTGTGGGTGTTGTTCCTTGCGCGCGTCGCCGTATCAATGAATGTTCGCCTCATGATGGCAATCGGAGTTCTTGTTGGAATCTTGCCCGTATTGCATGGACGATTCACCTTGTTTATTCCCATCACATTTTTGCTCTTTGGTTGGTGGTTTATAACGAAGCAGTGCTCGCGAGTGGTGCTGGGAATAAGCGCTGCGCTTGTATTTGTTGCCTACTTTGTTTCGTACAGTCTCAATACTTTTGTTAAGACGCTCGTATATACAACTTCGTATGACCAAGAGAATCGATTGTTATTGCGTCTCTTCAAACCAGAGTTGTGGACGGCATTAGTTCGCACTACGGCTGGACAAACCTGGTATCTACTGGCAACGTCAGCTGGTTTGGTGGGCATCGCGCTCATGTTTATGGTTGCAAACATTTTTGCTCCCTCAACGCAGGAAAAGTCACGAAACCCACAAACCATCGCCATGATTGCCATCTTGCTTGGCACGGTTTCGATTCTCTTCACAGGTGGATTGCAGTTGCTGTACGGGCGTCGTGCTGACCATCTGATCTACGGCCGTTACGTGGAAGTAATGGTTCCGGCTTTGTGGTTAGTCGGCATTGTGGCTTTATATCAGGCGCATCGCTTTGTGAAACGAGTCTGGCCGGTATCTGTTGCAACCTTCATCGGCATCTGTCTTGCGTACCAAATCATTGATGGGATGGACCGCGTGAAAGATGGATATCAACGCAACACAATGGTATTTCCAAATATCGTTGGCGTTGATGCGATGAGCAAACTTGTATCGCCTGGTTTTGTCTCATTCACAATTGCTTTTGCTGTTGTCTCTGCGGCTCTCTATGTGGTGTATTTGAATCGAGCATCGTGGGCTCTCGCTCTTTTGGCATTGTTGCTCGCTGCAGGCTCGATTACCTCGGCGCAAGATTCTTTGTTGCCTCGTGGGGACTATCTCGGGGCAGCTGGTTCTTCGCGCGAAGTTGCATTGTTGCCCGGAGTTGAAGAGATTGGTTTCGATAAGGGTATTTCCAACGATGCGTTGTATTACTTCTTGCGATACAAGTTGCACCCTGTTCGTCTGACTTATTTTGATGCCTCAACACCTGACGCTGTAATCGACACCTCGTATATGTGCATCTATGGTTGGCGTGAAAAGCCGCCAATTGAGGGATCTTGGGAGATTGTCGCTGAAGAGTCAGGCTTCCAGCGAGTATTGTTTAGACGAATGGGTTCAACTCACTGTTGAACCTCTTGAACACGTAGGAATAAGAATGACAAGCGAGTCTGAATATGACATCAGCGTGGTGTTGCCCATCTTCAATGAAAAAGGGCATCTAAAGACTGAGATTGAGCGAATTCGGGTAGCGCTTGATGCATCGAAGTATTCCTACGAATTGATTGTGGTGGACGATGGATCAAACGATGGGTCCGAACAAGAACTGGCAGCTATTCCTAATATTCGGTTGATCACTCACCGCGTGAACCAGGGAAGCGGAGCAGCACGTCGTACGGGCACGACAGCGGCGCGTGGCAGGGTCGTTGTGTGGACCGACGTTGACATGACATACCCAAATGATCTCATTCCTGAGTTAGTCGACTCCATGGAAGGCTTTGATCACATTGTCGGTTGGCGTCAAACCGAAGAAGGTACCCACAAGATTCTTCGTACACCCGCCAAGTGGCTGATTCGCAAATTGGCGAGTTATTTATCTGAAACTGATATCAAAGATCTCAACTCTGGGCTTCGGGCGTTCCGTCGCGATGTGGCAATGCAATATGTGCATCACCTGCCTAAAGGTTTCTCCTGTGTCACAACACTTACGATGTCGTTCCTCGGGAATGGTTACTCCGTTGGGTTTTTCCCTATCGAGTATTTCCCCCGTGCCGGACGTTCCAAGTTTCACTGGTTAAGCGATACTCGTCGTTATCTCCTCCAAGTAGTTCGTATGACACTTTCATACAACCCGTTGAAGGTTTTCTTGCCTTTGGGCCTATTGCTTCTTGGAATTGGCACAGTCAAGCTCGGTATCGACTGGGCTGGCCGTGACTTCAAACTCGCTGCAAACACATTGCTGCTGTTTTTTGCTTCACTTCAGGTAATCACTGTTGGGTTGTTGGCAGATCTTGTAGTTCGCGCAACAAAGAGTCCTGTCTCTATTCCACCCGTGTGATTTTGTAGCCATGTCTGCAAAGAAATTTGTCATTGTTGGTGCCGCACTGTCGGCAAACAAGGGCGCAGCTGCCATGGCGGAATCTGTCGTGGAACATCTTCATGAGTATGTGGGGTCGGCTCAATTCACTATTTTGACCACGTATCCAAAAGATGACGTTGAGAAGACACTCCACATGCGCCAGTCGGTGGTGTTGGGGTTAGAGCCATTGCGTCTTGCTTGTGTCGAGTTTCCGATTGCTCTACTCGCAGCACTGTCGCGTGCACTTCGTATTCCTCGCGGATGGGTTCGCACCCGTGGCTGCAGAGCCATTCTTGATGCTGATTGCGTCGTAGATGTTGCTGGCATTTCATTTGTCGATGGTCGTGGTATTCCCATTACGGTCTACAACGCATTGATGACTGCAGTCCCACTTCTGCTGGGAACGCCCACCGTGAAGGCTGCTCAAGCTATGGGCCCGTTTCGCACGCAACCGAACAGAACGTTGGCAAAGTTGATTCTTCCGCATCTCGGCGCAATTTGTGCCAGGGGTGCAGGAACCCGTGAACATCTCGACGAATTGAACTTGCAGAACGTTCATGATGTTGCTGATTTAGCATTTACTTTGCCCACTGCCGCAACGCTTCCTCTTTCTATTGAAGGAAAGATTGCTGATTGTAAAAATGAATACGTATTAGTGATGCCTAGTTCTGTGGTCAAAGGTCTGTACCAGAAGCAGGGCGGCAACTATGTCGACGCAATGGCTGCACTGATTGAAGAGATTCGCCGTACAACTGGGCGCACCGTTGTGGTGGCGCCACATTCACTTCGTGTTGGCAAGCCGGAAGGCCGCATGAACGATGGCCCGGTGTGTAGTGAAATCATTGCGCGTCTACACAGTGACGCCGATGTGATTGGTATTAGTGAGGATTTGTACTCGGCTGAGTTGCGGCGACTTGTTGCTGACTCTCGCGTTCTGGTCACATCACGTTTCCATGCGATGATCTCTGGACTTGCAACTGCGACACCAACGATTGTGCTCGGTTGGAGTCACAAGTATCGTGAAGTGCTCGATTTGTTTGGCGCAACAGAATACGGATTAGATGCAATGGCCTTGTCAGATACGACACGCGTTGTAGACCTGGTCACCGATGCCCTGAACCGCCATGATGATTTGTCAGAACAGATCAAACATTCACTTCCTGCAGTTATTCAGCAGTCGGAAGAGAACTTCCGCATCATTGCGTCGGTACTTCACTAACTGTTGGTTTTAGTTTTCTGGCAATTACGTTGAAGACAAGTGCGCCGAGGAAGTCCACGGTCACAAAAATCATTCTGCTAGCAATTGCCAATGAGAGCGCAGTTGACGTGCCAACGGATGTCGACAAGAGGCCGGTGAAGATTGCTTCGCGCACGCCGAGACCACCGGGTGCCCCGATGACGAGAAAGCCAATGAGCCAGGACAAAGAGCTAACAAAGAACATATGAAGAATGCCAATATCAGCCCCAAAGGCGTGGGCCGCAATGGAAGTTGAGAGCGAGATCATGATCCATGCAGGCACTTGAACGATGGTCAACGCAATCATGTCTCTCGGTGATGTGAGTTCGTTTGTGCCGGAGGTGACCTTTCGCAGCAAGATCATGAAGCGTTGGCGCAGTGGTGCCGCGGCGTACACGGAGAGACCAACCAAGAGCGACAAGGCAAGTGCGGCACCAATGATGGGTTGCTCCCACGACATCAGGGACCCAAGGGAAGCACAGAGCGCAGCTGCGCTGTATGTGGTGAACATGGAAAGCCCGGTAACTGAGTACGCGTCTGCACGGGGGACACCCCCGCGAACGGCCATCTCTGCACGCCCGACCACAGCCCAGATTCCGCCTGGTACATACTTTCCCAATTGGCCCGTGTAATACCAAGACACCAATTGGGCGCGCGGCACCTTGTATCCGCGTCGAAGAAGTAGGCGACCCCACATCCAGCCGAAGTAACTCATTGCCATGAATGCAAAGAGCACACTGCCAACTAACGATGACCATGTGAGTTGAGAGAAGGAATCCTTCATCTCGTCTCTATGGGTCCACATTGTGCGAAGCAGGAATGCCATACCAGCGACACCGATGATGAGTCCCACGTATGAAACCAATGTCCTCAGGGAAAATGACTTCGCAGATTTAGACACGTATAGATAGTACGAGATGAACTAACGGCGGTCTTGCAGAAACGGATACTTTGTCCGAACTTCTGCAACGAAAGCGGGTTCTATCTCTGCATAGAGAATGCTTTCCTCGGATTGGCCTTGCGCAAGCACTGACCCGAGTGGATCGATAACGAGACTGTCGCCTGAATAGTTGAGGCCGCCGCCGTCTCCCACGCGGTTGCAGCCCACTACATAGGCCTGGTTTTCTATCGCGCGAGCACGCAGGAGGGCCATCCAGTGTTCGCGACGAGCAGTTGGCCAGTTTGCAGGCACCAAATAGATGTCTGTGTTGTGTGCGCACGCCCAGAATTCATCGGCGAATCGAAGGTCGTAACACACGAACAATGACGCGCGAAGTCCGTCGATATCGATAGTGACATGTTCTTGTCCGGCGCGAAAGTGTTTGTCTTCTCCGCCATAAGTAAAGGGATGAATCTTTGAATAACGATGCTGTGACCCATCGGGAGAAGCAATGACGAAGGTGTTGAAGGGGCGAGGATCGTCTGGTGCAATCTCGGGACAACTGCCACCGATGTACACACCCAATTCTTCGGCCATCGTCGACAAAAACGCACTACTTGGTCCACCGACGGGCTCACCAATGTCGTCACGGTCCACCACGAATCCTGTGGAGAACATCTCAGGCAGGACAACGAGACGTGCCCCGTTGTGCGCCGCTTCATTGATGAGTGGTCGAAGGGCAGTGAAGTTGGCTTGTCTATCTGCCCAGGCGATGTCGTACTGAATGGCCGCGATTTTCATTTCCAATTCACCAGTCGCTCCGACGCTTCATGAATGGTGGACAGTTGTTTGCAAAACGCGAAGCGAACAAGATGTGTTCCTTCTGTGGCATGTGTTGGATGGTAGAGCACCGAAGCGGGAATAGCCACCACTCCACAAGCATGCGGTAACTGTTGACAGAATTCGAGGCTATTCAGGTGCGGCCACCTATTGCTGATGTCTGCGGTGATGAAGTATGTGCCTTCTGGTTTGATGGGCACAAAACCTGCAGCGCTGAGAGCGTTTGTGAGCATGTCTCGCTTCTCTTGTAGATCTGCAGCAAGTGTCGAGAAGTACTCGTCGGGGAGGCGCAGACCCGCAGTAATGGCAACTTGGAAGGGTGTTCCACCAGCAAACGTAAACAGTTGCTTTGCCATGCGAACCGCGTTAACAAGGTGTGCCGGGGCACAGGCCCAACCAATCTTCCAACCGGTCACATTGAATGATTTGCCGCCAGAAGAAATAGTGATGGTTCGTTCGTGCATGCCGGGAAGTGTTGCGATGGGTACATGGACTGCGTTGTCGAACACAAGATGCTCGTACACCTCGTCTGAAATGACAATGAGGTCACGTTCAATTGCTTGCCGAGCAATGATGCTCAATTCTTCAGTGGTGAAGACTGTGCCCGTTGGGTTGTGTGGTGAGTTGAGAAGAATTACTCGGGTCTTGCTGGAAAAGGCCTGTGCAAGTTCTGTTTCATCAAAGGTGTATCTACCATCGGGCTGTGGTCGCAGAGTGACTGGTTTGAGTACTGCACCGCCAAGCGATGTGAGCCCTGCATAGGTATCAAACAGTGGTTCAAAGACAACAACTTCGTCTCCGTCATTGAGAAGCCCTAGAAGCGATGCGGCAATTGCCTCACTTGCGCCGACAGTAATGAGAATTTCAGAGTTGGGGTCGTACTCCAATCCCCAAAATCGTTTTTGATGTACGCTGACTGCTTGTCGTAGGTCGGCAACGCCGATGCCAGGTGGATACTGATTGTTCCCCAGTGCTATTTGTTCTTGCGCGATACGCAGTACCTCGGGTGGGCCGTCGTAATCAGGGAAACCTTGCCCCAGGTTTATGGCGCCGGTTTGTACCGCGAGTGCTGTCATCTCAGCAAAGATGGAGGCACCGAAGCCTTCCAATCGATGGGCGAGAGGCGAGTTAGTCACATTTCTAGCGTATGCGTTGAGCTAAGCGGTCCATCCAGCGAACGCATCGATCATGGCGGTGACATCACCCAGTGGGTACAAGATGGGGCAGGTTGCTCCGTCTTTCATGTATTCGCGTACTTTTGCACGTGCGTCATCTGGTGTTCCAGATGCGGTCAACATCTGAACAATCTCATCAGGTACCAATTTGGATGCAGCTTCTACTTGTTCATGTGTGGCTGGCCATGTGAGCACTTCGCCGACTTTGTCGAGCAAAGATTGCGGCACACCTGAGGCCTTCATAATGTGTGGCTGTTGGCCGAGATACTGAGTCACCATCAGGCGAGCCATATCGAGTGCAGTTTTGCGATCTTCATGAACACTGCATACAACGAGTTGTGGGCGGTCAATGTTTTCCCACCTGCGACCTGCTTTGTCGGCACCAATTGCAAGGTGCTCGAGAGCCTTCTTGTTGTAATCAGGTGAGACCAAATAGTTAAGGACTACGCCATCACAAATCTCTCCGGCTAGTTCCATCATCTGCATGCCAGTGGCGCCGAGATAGATAGGCACATCTTTCGCACGACGGTCTTGATATACGTAATCAAGTTCCACACCATCAAGGTGTACAAACTCGCCATTCATAGTGACGTTCTCATTTGCTAACAATGCTCGAACAGCAGTCACAATCTCGCGCATGGCACGAAGTGGTTTGTTGCGAGTGATGCCAACTTTTGAAGCAAGTGGATCCCACCAGGCCCCAATGCCAAGTATGACTCTGCCTGGAGCAAGATCGTCGAGAGTAGAAAATGTTGCAGCAAGGCGTGCAGGGTTGCGAGTCCAGCAATCAACAACGCCGGAACCAATCTTGATCGTGTCTGTGACTGCAGCAAAGGCAGACATTGGCACAATTGCATCGCGTACAAGGCGACTATCGGCTTGCCAGACAGCTTCGAAGCCTTTTTCTTCTGCGTACTTTGCGTATTGCATGCCTTCAGAGATTGGGTGAGCGTCCTGAAGATAGAGAGCGGCTGGACTGGTCATGAATTCTCCTGGGAATGATTAATCGGCTGTATCGGAATTTTTTGGTTTCATTGGCAAACGTGTTCGCCAGATTCCATCGGCAGCATGAAGCGCAGCAGCAACTGCTGGTGCAGTAGGAACAAGACCAATCTCGCCAACTCCCTTAATGCCGTACGGGCTCCGCGGCTGAGGGCATTCAACCATGATCACGTCGACTGGGGGCATGTCCTTCGGGCGAATAATGCCGAGGGAGCGTAATGTCATATTCGTTGGGAAACCGTTTTCATCGCTAGGGAAGTCTTCGGTAAGTGCATAGCCAAGACCCATGTGAACTGAGCCTTCAATCTGGCCTTCACACATCGTGGGGTTAACAGCTTTGCCCACGTCGTGAACTGCGACAACTTTTTCAATTACTTGTGTCTCTTTATCCATCACCACGAGTTGTGCTGCATAGCCAAACGCAGAGTGAATGGTGGGGTTCACAACACCTGGTTCGCCAAGATGTTGCGTCCAATCCACGACGTATTCACCCATGTAGTCCACCCCAACCTGGCGACCGCCTTCATTGGCCTTCAAACATGCTTCGCGCACACTTGCTGCGGTCATGAGTGTTCCTCTGCTGCCAGTGGTTTGGCCAAAGCCCAGTTGGCGTGTGGTGTCAACGATGACGCGAATAGTGGCTGAATCAATTCCGAGTTCTTCTACTGCAACCTGAAGCGCCACAGTGTGAACGCCTTGTCCCATTTCAGTCCAGCCATGACGTACTTCAACAAGTCCGTCAGTGCGGAAGTGAATTACTGCGCGAGTGACTTCTCTGAATCCATTTCCAAGGCCGGAGTTCTTTAGTCCAAGACCAAGCCCTACTGCTTTGCCTTCACTGACTGCTTTGTCATATGCAGGCTTGATTGTGTCAAGGCACTCTTCGGCACCTAGGCAACCATCGTCCATGATCTGGCCTGGTCCCCACACTTCGCCAGGATGAATCACATTTTGTTTGCGAATATCCCAACCAGAAATTCCCACCATCTCTGCGAGGCGATCAAGGCAACCTTCCATTGCGAACTGCGCTTGGTTAGCTCCAAAGCCACGGAAAGCACCACACACCGGGTTGTTAGTGCGCACGGCAACAGAAGAGATGTCTACTGAAGGTGTGTGATACGGCCCCGTGGCATGACCTGCTGCTCGTTCAAGAACTTTCATGCCTACGGATGCGTATGCACCAGAGTCACCAATCATGCGTGCGCGCACAGCAGTGAGTTTGCCTGAAGCGTCACAACCAACCGTGTACTCCATCCGAATGGGGTGGCGTTTAGCGTGCATTAGCAAACTCTCTTCGCGAGACAACGTGCACTTCACAGGCTTTTGCATGAGCCACGCGGCCAATGCTGTCTGTCCTTGATTCGACATATCTTCTTTGCCGCCGAAGGCGCCGCCATTAGAAACCAACTCCACGGTGACAGAGTCGGTAGGCACATTCAAGATGGCACAGATTTGATCGCGGTCGTCCCATACACCTTGGCCACCGGAGTACACATGCATTGTGCCATCGGTTGCGTTAGGTACTGCGAGTGTTGACTCGGGTTCGAGGAATGCGTGTTCAATTCGTTGCGTATGAAAAGTTTCAGTCACCACATGGGCGCTATTGGCTAGTGCTGTTGTTGTATCGCCGCGTTGGTATTCGCTACGCGAAAGAACATTCGAATCTGTTCCCCATACAGCGATCTCTGAACTCTCGACAGCCGCAACAGCATCTACAACGGGCGTAAGAGGGGAATAGGAAACATTGATCAACTCTGCAGCAGCTCGAGCCTGGCGACGTGTATCGGCAACCACAATTGCCAGAACGTCTCCTGCGTAAGAAGTGCGCTCACCAACGCCGATGAAGACTGGCCAGTCTTTGTAGATGATTCCGACTTTGATGTCACCGGGCACATCGTCGGCGGTAAAAATCGCATGTACGCCTGGTGCTGTTAGTGCTGCGCTGGAGTCTATGGACAAAATATCTGCGCGCGTGTGTTGCGTGAGGTGAAGTGCAGCGTGCAACATGCCAGGGATGCGAATGTCATCTACATATCCGCGGTCACCGAGTGTCAATTCGGCGGCTTCGTATTTACTGCCGCGAGATCCAACACCTTGTGGCAGCGAGATGTCGACTGGCGTGCCTTTCGCAACCGATTCAATTGCGTCGAGAACTTTGACATAACCGGTGCAGCGGCAGAGATGAGCGCCGAGGTGACGTGCCATGTCTTCGCGCTTTAGGTCTGCGCCTTTTTTATCAATCTGTGACTTTGCGCGCATAACAATTCCAGGAATGCAAAAACCACATTGCAGGCCGCCACACGAAGCAAATGCATCGGAGAACTTCTGACGCTCTTCATCGGGAATTCCTTCAAGGGTGACAATGTCCTTGCCTTGCGCTTTTTCAACGGAGTATTGGCACGAGACTTGAGCTTTGCCATCGATCATGATTGTGCAACAGCCACATTGGCCCGTAGGGGAACAGCCATCTTTGGCAGACGTGACGTTAAGTTCATCGCGTAACGCAGCCAACAGGTGCGGGTGGTCGCTGTCGACCGAAACTTCGGCGCCGTTTACGCGAAATGAAATGCGAGTTGCGGGGGCGGCTAGGTCAGTCATCAGGGTCTAACTTATACGATTTGTAAAACTAAAAGCCATAAAAATCAAGGGTTCGCGCCTACTGGGCAGTAAGAGAATAGGGTTCAGCCATGAAATCTGCCTGGGTCCGTCGGCCTGTCATGGGTCTTGCTGTCTTGTTGATGGCCCTTGTTCTCACAGTTCTAAGCCCTGTATGGGTTGTAGTGACGGTGCTCATTGATGTTGCGCGGCGTCGCTGGCGTTTTCCACTTGCTCGGTTCATCGCCTTTGGGACGTTCTGGGCATGGTTAGAAACATCGGGGATCGCGATCGCGCTGTTCCTTGTCTTAACGGGCAGGGGACACAGCGTGAAGGCTCACTACAAATTGCAGAAGTGGTGGACACGAAGCATGGTGCAGGCGCTTGGTTTCACGGTGGGTCTAAAGATCACGGTGGAAGGTGCTCAAGGAATTGGGAACGGCCCGGTGATTGCATTGTGTCGTCATGCAAGTCTGGCGGACTCCATCATGAGTGCATGGGTAGTCGCAACTCATTGCAGTCTCAACCCGCGCTATGTGTTGAAAAAAGAATTGAAGATGGATCCATGTCTCGACATCTTGGGACATCGGCTACCGAACTATTTCGTCGACCGCGGGTCGTTGAACATCTCTGCAGAGTTGCAAGGCATTGAACAAATGGCTTCAGGCTTGGGAATTGGCGATGTTGCTGTCATCTTTCCCGAAGGCAGTCGTGCAAGTGAGAAGAAGCGCACTCGCGCATTAGAACGACTGCGTGAGCGGGCTCCTGAACGGGCGGCGCGTCTAGAAGGTTTGCGTTACTTGATTGCTCCCAAACCTGCCGGGGCATCGGCGCTTCTTAATGCTGTACCTCATGCCAACATTGTGACCATGTGGCATAGCGGGTTCGATGGCCTGGATACTTTCTCTGGCATCTTGCGTCATCTTGGGAATACAAAGGCACGTGTGCATGTGAAAGTGCAAGAGTACGAACGATCTACTATTCCTATAGGGGATGCATTCATTGAATGGCTTGACACTCGTTGGGCCGAGATGGATATTGCCGTAGCAAATCAATTACAAATCGAAAAGAGTTAAGCAATGACCGAAGCAATGTTGGTAGCAGCAATCACGATCTCGTGCGTCATGGTTGCAACATGGTTAGTGAGTCTGGTTCTGAAGAACGCTTCGATTATCGACATTGTGTGGGGACTCGGTTTTGTAATTACCTCTTGGGTGTTGGCCGTGACTATTGACGGCGATAGCACCCGGCAATTATTGCTTGCGGTAATGGTGGGCCTATGGGGTTTGCGATTAGGTGGTTATCTTGCCAAGCGCAATATTGGTCATGGTGAGGACTGGCGTTACAAGGCGATGCGCAAGAAGAAAGGTGCACGGTTTGGTTTGATCAGTTTGGTCACCGTGTTTGGCCTACAAGGTGTCCTGATGTGGATTGTCTCACTCCCCGTGATGTTTGGAAACTCTGACGCAACACCTGGTGTTGGGCCACTTGCAGTCATCGGGGTCATGGTGTGGGCTGTTGGTTTATCTTTTGAAGCGATTGGCGATTGGCAACTAGTGCAGTTCAAGAAGGATCCGAATAACGCCGGAAAAGTAATGCAGACAGGTCTGTGGAGCCTCACTCGTCACCCGAATTACTTTGGCGATGCCTTGTTGTGGTGGGGTATTGGCATCGTGGGTGCAGAAACCGGCAGTGGTGTTATTGGTTTTATCGGACCAGTCGTCATGACAGTGTTTCTGTTGCGAGTTTCTGGAGTTCCTATGTTGGAACGTTCGCTGATGAAGCGTCGCGAGGGATATGCAGAGTATGCAGCACGCACCAGTTCCTTTATTCCACGTCCGCCGAAACGAATCTAAAGAACGAACTTATAGAGCCGCAAGCGCCTGATGGATGTCATCAACGAGGTCGTCGGCGTCTTCAAGCCCAATGGAGAATCGCAGTAGACCAGCGGTTACTCCGAGTGATTCAAGTTCATCTGAGGGGAGTCCTACATGAGTGCTTGTCGCGGGGTGACACACAAGAGTTTCGGGCCCACCAAATGAAGTTGCAATGTGGGCGATACGAAGATTTGAAACAAATGATTCGCAAACGCTGAAATCGCCATCTAGTTCAATTGCAAACACTGTTCCGCCGTAACGCATTTGTTGGCGCGCAAGATCGTGTTGTGCGTGTGATTCAAGGAATGGGTGCTGTACGGAAGCAATCTTTGAGTGGGTCTCGAGAGACCGCGCAATGGTGAGAGCAGACGTGTTTTGGTGTTGCAGACGAACGCCGAGCGTGCGAAGCCCGCGAAGAGCGTTTAGTGCGTCGTGGGGTGATGGTGATGCGCCGTGCATGACTGAATAAGCCCACACAGCGTCAATGAGATCTTTTTCTCCGGCAATGACACCAAGTAGCGCATCGTTGTGTCCGCCAATTCCTTTGGTGGCAGAATGCAAAACAATGTCGACACCGAAGTCGAGTGGACGTTGACCGAGTGGTGTTGAGAGTGTGGAATCAACAACTGTGAACGGTCCGTTGATTGCGCCAAGCTCTTCAAGGTTGGTGATGGATAGGCGAGGGTTCGACGGGGTCTCTGCAAGAACGAGCATGGTGCGACCAGGTTGAACAGCAGCAGCAAATGAGCCTGCAACAGTTGGATCCACAAACGTTGTTTCAATTCCAAGTCGCTTACATGGTCCTAGCAGGAATGAAAGCGTGGCGCCGTAAATGTTGTTCTGCGCCACGATGTGAGATCCCTGACTGCAGAACGCCAAAATGACAGACGAAATGGCTCCCATGCCAGAGCCGAACGCAAGCGCGCTTTCAGCGCCCTCAAGAGTTGCTATGGCATCTTCAAATTGAGTGACGGTGGGGTTTGAGAAACGCGAGTAGAACGTCTCGGAACGAAGCCCCGTTGCACGACGGGTGGCATCGGTGAGGCTTTCCGATTCCCACACGGTGTTTGGCCACAGCGCAGGCGCAAGAGACCGAGATGCGTCTCTTCCGGCAGTGATTGCTGAGGTTTCGGGCTTATCAGGCACGTTGTGATGCTAACCACGAAAACCCGACTCAAAAGGGGGTATTTTGAGGTTTCTGACTTCAACTACCTCAGTGGGGTACCCTGATAGGCATGTTCTCATACTTAGATGCCGGTACAGGCAGCATGTTGGTCTCAATTCTTGGCGGTGGCCTTGCCGGTATCGGAGTCTTCTGGAAGATGATGCGTGCAAAGGTCACGGGCAAGCCAATGCCTATGAGCGACGTTGACGAAGACGACGCAGACGACTCCTCACACAACTGACCCATGTCGCAACTACATCAGGATTCAGGTTCTTTTCGTGACCCCTTGAGCAGGGTTTTCGTTGGTAACGGCGAGGTTGTCCGTGCCTTTACTGCCATCGGCGCAAAAGACATTGAAAAGGTGTGGAAGAAAGCTTCTATTCAGAACGCTTTGGCCTCTGGAGAACTCATCGAGTCGAACCTCGTCTCGCCAGCGTCGGTAGGGCTGAACGATCCCTGGGTGACGGCAATGACGCACCCTCTCATTCCGTTTATCTCATATCCGTACGAGTGGACATTCAGCATGCTGAAAGATGCTGCCCAGTTGCAATTGAAACTCACGCGCGAAACCTTGGCAGATGGCATTGGGCTGAAAGACGCCACTCCGTACAACGTGCAGTTCATTGGGTCACGCCCTCAATTCATCGATGCCGGATCTTTCGAGAAGCGCCGCAAGGGTGACCCGTGGTACGGATATCGCCAGTTCTGCGAGATGTACCTGTATCCATTGATGATGCAGGGTTACTTGGGCGTTGGTTTTCAACAGTTCCTGCGCGGTTCAGTCAATGGCATATCGCCAGACACAATGCGCAAACTGCTGCCAGCAAGTATTCGCCGTCCGCGTAAGGGCCGTTTGACTCATGTTGTGTTGCACGCAGCTGCACAGAATCGCTTTGCCGACAGCGATAAGAACATGAAGAGCGATGCAGCGAATGCTGGCATGAATGCTCAAGTTCTCGATGCAACATTGCGCAAACTGCAAGGCATCGTGAAGAAGATCTCTCTTGGCGACAAGAAGTCCACTTGGTCTGAGTATTCAGAGCGTGGGCACTACATCGAATCAAGTCTTGACGAAAAACAAAAGTTTGTGCGAGATGCTGTGGCATCTGCACCGCGTAAACAAGTGTGGGATATCGGTTGCAACGATGGTGTGTTTAGTCGCATCGCTGCTGCTCACTCAGATTATGTTGTGGCAATGGATGCTGACCCGCTTGTGGTCGACCGTTTGTACAACACGTTGAAAGCTGAGAAGAATGAACAAATTCTTCCGTTGTATGTCGACCTCACCGACTCTGGTGGTGGTGTTGGTTGGCGTGGACAAGAACGCCCAGGTGTTTTTGATCGCGGTCGTCCTGACATCGTGATGGCGCTTGCAGTTATTCACCACATGGCAATTACTTTCCATGTTCCTCTCGCATCTCAACTCGATATGTTCCGTGACCTCACTCCAGAACTCATCATTGAAATGCCGCATGCGGACGACCCAATGGTGCGTAAATTGCTCACAAACAAGCGCGATGGAATCCACGACGATTTCACGCTCGAGGAGTTTGAACGCCTCTTGAACGAGCGCTTTACCGTGAAGTCAAAGATGCTTCTTTCGAGTGGAACTCGCACGATTTTCCACGTTGTTCG
Source organism: Actinomycetota bacterium (assembly GCA_005788815.1). GTDB lineage: Bacteria > Actinomycetota > Acidimicrobiia > Acidimicrobiales > Ilumatobacteraceae > UBA2093. Next base: position 18,695 of record SYAZ01000045.1, read on the forward strand.
TAAGCCCTAGTCCGACGGGAGCGCAAGAGCGCCGATAGCATTACCGAGTCGTGGTGTTCGCACCGCTACTGGCGACGTGGCCGAGTGGTTTAGGCAAGGGCCTGCAAAGCCCTGTACCTGGGTTCGATTCCCAGCGTCGCCTCCAATATGGAGACTGATTCACGCAAGAATCAATGGTTTTTTATGCGCATAGCGGGCACAGCACCCGCTCTGCCTTTGCCTCACATGTAGGGCACAGCAATAAGCGCACGCGACAGGTGGAGATATCGCAGTTGTGGAAGTGGTTGTCTGGTTCACCGCAGGTCTGGCATTCACCGATTACTGCCGCGTCTTGAGCAAATTCCATTTTCAGTCGACGATCGAACACGTAGAGCGACCCTTCCCATAGGCCACCGTTGCGAAAGGTTTCTCCGTATCGAATGATGCCGCCATCAATTTGGTACACCTCTTTGAAGCCGCGTTTCTTCATGATGGCTGACAGCACTTCACAACGAATTCCGCCGGTGCAATAGGAAATGATTGCCTTGTCTTTGAGGTGGTCGTATTTTCCGCTCTCAATTTCAGATACAAATTCTGGAGTAGTGGCGATGTTTGGCACAACAGCATTCTTGAAACGACCGATGCGCGCTTCAAATTCGTTACGTCCGTCGAAGAACACAACATCGTCACCTCGTTGCGCAACCAGTTCATTGACTTCGACGGGGGAGAGATGTTGACCTCCGCCAATGACGCCGTTCTCGTCAACTTGAATTTCGTCTGGTACGCCGAAAGTAACAATTTCGTCTCGTACGCGAATTTGTAAGCGTGGAAAATCGTCTGCTCCGCCTTCAGTCCATTTGAAATCGACGTCTTTGAATGGCGCATACTCGCGAGTGAGACGACGGTACATCTTGACGGAATGAATTGAGCCGCCGACAGTCCCGTTAATGCCATGACGCGAGATGATGATGCGACCCTTGAGGTCGAGTGATTCACATACGTTGCGCTGCCATAGCCGAATCGCTTCTGGGTCGGCTATGGGGGTGAACTTGTAATACAGGAGAATCTTGTCGTCGTTGATGGCTCAATTTTACCTGTCATCAGGGTTTACAGCCCCAATAGCTCAGTAATCCCCTCGGGTACGAAGTTGTTCTCTGTTGTAGTTTCTGCTTCAACAAGTTCAACTAGGCGCTGCACTACTTCGGCTGGGTCCATCTGGTTCGTGGTGACCATTTGTCCGACCATCTTGTGAATCTCTCTAGCGGGTGCATTGACCGCAGAGTCGTCGAACCATTCCCACATGGAGTCGGCCATGCGGTCATTGAAACCAGTGTTGTAGGGCGCAGGGTTAATGAGGCAGACGTCAATGCCTTGTGGAGCCAGTTCAGCGCGCATGGCTTTGCCCATTGCTTCTAATGCGTGCTTGGTCATTGCGTACGGGCCAAATCCGGGAGCTGCAAACTTGCCTGCGATGGAAGACATGATGATGATTCTTCCGGAACCTTGTTTAGCCATTGCCGGTAAAACTGCCTGTGTAATCGCCACAGTTCCAAAGACATTTACTTCAAAGACTTTACGAAGACGATCATTTGGCACGTCTGACATCGGCCCGGTCTGGCCGTATCCGGCGTTGTTGATAAGTACATCAACCTTCCAGTTGGACACACGAGCGATATCGGTGGCATTCGTAATGTCGAGCTTTTCTACTTGCAGCCCAGGCTGTTCGGCTTGGAGTGCGGATGCCTGTTCGGCTGTCTCAGTAGTGGCGATAACTCTGTGGCCTCGATCAAGCAACGCAATCGCTGCACCCTTGCCAAAACCAGATCCGGCTCCTGTAATGAGAATGTTTTTTGACATGAATGGTCTCCTTGATTGACCCAAACCTTAGGTGTTCTCAAGGCTCTCTGTTCGGTCGCGTCAGTATGTTCTGTGTTCAGTAGTCTCATGGCGTGGGGGCACGCGAAGAGATACAGACAGAACTGGTTTCTGCTGGACAAGTCTTTGAATTAGAGACGGTTTCAGTACATGGGAATCCGTTGCGAGTATTCAAAAATTCGCCACGAACGTTGGGTGAAGTGTGGCTAACTGCTGCAAAACGTGGAGACATTCCGTATCTCATATTCGACGATGTGGTGACCACATTTACCGAGGCCGATAAGCAGGTTCGCTCGTTAGCGGCGTGGTTACAGGCCCAAGGCATTCAACAAGGCGATCGTGTTGCGGTGGGAATGCGCAACTATCCCGAATGGGTTATTGCTTACTGGGCAACACAATGCATTGGCGCTGTGCTTGTCAGCCTGAACGCGTGGTGGGTGACTGATGAGTTGAAATATGCGCTCACAGATTCTGGTGCTCGTGCTGTTGTGGTCGACGGTGAACGACAAGATCGTTTGAGTAATGAAGTGCTGCAAGAACTCGAGATTGATATTGCTGTGGTGACACGAGGTGAGGATCGACAAAGTTGGACAATGTGGCACGACGTGACCGCAGATGAGAACCCTGAAATTCATGACATTCGTATTGACACCGATGACATTGCAACAATTTTGTACACGTCGGGAACAACTGGTTTTCCCAAAGGTGCTGCCGGAACACACCGTAACTACATCACGAACATGTGGAATGGATTGTTAGGCGTGGCTGTGGGCGCGCGAATGGCCGGCGTAGTGCCAACGTCTGCGCCCAAGCCTCAAACCGTTGCATTGTCAACGTTCCCGTTCTTTCACATCGCAGGCTTGTGTGGAATGAATGCCAATACAAACAATGGCGTGTGCATCATTACTCAATACAAGTGGGATGCAGCTGATGCATTGCGGCTTGTCGAGAAGTACAAGGTCAACACATTGGGTGGTGTTCCCACCGTTGTGCGTTCGTTCCTAGAACATCCCGACTTTGACAAGTACGACTTATCAAGTATCACTGCGATTTCACAAGGTGGCGCGCCTGTTCCGCCAGACTCTGTAGCAACGATTGAAAAAGAGTTTGCAGGAAAGGTGGGAGCTGCAAATGGGTATGGCCTCACTGAAACAACTGCAGCAGTAATCGGAAATAGTGGAGCTGCGTACTTTGCAAAGAAAGACAGTGTGGGTTTGCCGTTTGTCGGCACTGACATTCGCGTTGTGAATGAAGACGGCGTAGATCTTCCTGCTGGTTCTATTGGTGAAGTGTGGATCTATGGGCCGAACAATGTGCAGGGCTATTGGAATAAGCCTGAAGAGACAGCTAAAGCATTTACAGATGGCTGGTTTCATTCGGGTGATGCTGGTTTTGTAGATGAAGACGGCTTTGTGTACATCGTGGACCGCATTAAAGACATGGTGTTACGTGGCGGTGAAAACGTGTATTGCGTTGAGGTGGAGACAGTTCTGTTTGAGCATGACGCTGTGAAGGACTGCGCAGTTATTGGGTTGCCACACGAGAAACTTGGAGAAGAAGTGGCGGCGGTCATTGTTCCTGCCGATGGTCGTGGCGCACAAGATGCAGAAGCGTTAGAGGCATTTCTGAAGTCGCGACTTGCCGGTTTTAAGGTTCCAAGCAAGGTGTTTTGGCAAGCCGATGAACTTCCTCGCAATGCGACGGGAAAGGTGCTGAAAAAGGACCTGCGAGATCGCTACCACTTGATTAGGACCGACCCGAAACATCTACGGTAGGGATATGAAAGTAGACCTCACCATCGTGGATCACCTCCGTCGCGCCGAGCAGGTGTACGGGGACCGGATAGCAGTCATCGACGAACCTGACCAGCCTGCGAGCTCCTGGGGTACTTTGACTTACGCAGAGATGGCTCGGCGGGCACGCGCTCAAGCCGCTGGCCTAGACGCCCTGGGAGTGCCGCAGGGGGCTCGAGTGGCCGTAGTGAGCCACAACAGCGCTCGTTTGCTGACAGCCTTCTTTGGCGTGAGTGGCTATGGCCGTGTGCTCGTTCCCATCAACTTCCGTCTGGTGGCCGAAGAGATTTCATACATCATCGAACACTGTGGTGCTGAAGTGTTGCTGGTCGACCCAGAACTTGAGGAGTCGCTTGCGACAGTGACTGCCAAGCATAAGTTCGTGATTAGTGCCGAGTCTGACGCCATCTTGTACAAGTACGACACCGAGCCTGTCGCATGGGTGCCAGATGAAGATGCCACTGCAACCATCAACTACACCAGTGGAACAACAGCGCGTCCTAAGGGTGTGCAACTAACGCATCGCAACTTGTGGATCAACGCTGCAATCTTTGGTTGGCAGATGAACGTCAACGACCGCGATGTTTACTTGCACACGCTCCCGCAGTTTCATGCAAACGGATGGGGCATGGTGTTCTCAGTAACGGCGATGGGTGGCATGCATGTTGTGTTGCGCAAGGTAGATGGTGCAGAAATATTGCGACGTATTGATGCGTACGGTGTGACGCTGCTCTGCGGAGCACCTGCTGTAGCAAACATGGTTCTCGACGCAGCTGCAGACTCCGGATTGCCCACATCGCGTGACCAAGTGAGAATGGTCGTTGCTGGAGCACCACCACCAACAAAAACGATTGAGAGAATCGAAACTGATCTTGGGTGGGAGTTCGTGCAGATTTATGGCCTAACAGAAACGTCTCCACTTCTTACGATGAATCGCACCCGTGCTGAGTGGGATCATCTGTCGCCTGCAGATCGTGCAGCAAAACTGGGAGCTGCAGGTGCGCCGTCTCTCGGTGTTGAAATGAAAGTGGATGCAGAGGGCGAAGTGCTTGCACGGGGCAATGTGGTGATGTCTGGGTACTGGGAACAACCTGAAGAAACCTCAAAGGCAATCGTTGACGGTTGGTTCCATACAGGCGATGGCGGTTCTGAAGGCGAGAATCATTTCATCACGATTGCTGACCGTAAGAAAGATGTGATCATCTCGGGTGGCGAGAATGTGTCATCTATCGAAGTGGAAGATGCTGTTTTTTCTCATGCTGACGTTGCTGAAGTAGCTGTGATTGGGATACCCGATGAGAAGTGGGGCGAACTTGTGATGGCGCTTGTGGTGAAGACACCCGGTTCTGTACTCACCGAAGACGAACTGATTGCGTATGTGAAAACAAAGTTGGCCGGTTACAAGTGCCCGAAGCGAATCGAGTTCAGAAACGAACTTGCCCGCACCACAACTGGCAAACTTCAAAAGTTCAAGTTGCGTGCACCATATTGGGAAGGCCGCGAGAAGCAGGTCAACTGATGTTTGTTCCAAGCGGATCTGTCAGTTAATCAATAGTTATTAAATGACGAAATGTCACGTTGATGCGTGGCTGCAGTACTCGCGTGGTTTTCGCTATTCGGTGAAGCCAGTAGGTCTGACACGCACCCGACATGACAAGCAAAGATCCGTGGGGTAGCACCACAGAAATCACTTCGCGCGTTTGTTTATGGCGAAAGTCGAATCGGCGTTCTGCTCCCAAACTGACTGAAGCAATCACGGGGTTAGGGCCGTTGATTGCTTCATCATCTGAATGCCAGCCCATGGCGTCTTGACCTGTTCTGTACAAATTGAGCAGAGCGCCGTTGAATGAGTGGCCAGTATGTGTCTCACACGCGGCTCTCAGAGATGCAAGAGGCTCGATCCATGGGTGTGGGGTGCGAGGCACGCCTGAATATGTGTAGGGCAGATTCGCGTTGGCATGCCACGTGGACAAGCGAGGTTCAGGTATCTGTCTGCCAAAAAGTTTGATGCTGTGCTCTTCCCATGGGGTCTTGCTGTACAGGTCTGCGAAGAAGTCATCCGCCTCGGTTTCAGACAGGAACCCGGGAATTAGTACAGCTGACCCATCTGCAGGTAGTAACTCGCCACCGAAGGGAATGGATTGCTGGTGAGGCATCTCTAGATACCAGGTATCTGGCGTATGAAAGGCCTGGGTGTCAACACGTTCCAACGGTACTAGAAGTAATTGGGCTAGTTCAGTTTGAGGCAAGATAGGGCATGACTTCACAGCCGTCTCCACTTGGTTCACTTCGCCCTACATCGCCTCGCATTGCGCCGGTGCAACACATAGATGATGAACTCGCCGCCATTTTGGGCATGGGCATTAATGCGCCCGACGGAACTCCACTCAATATCTTCGGCACGATTGCACATCATCCACGACTATTGAAGCGGTTCATGAATTTTGCCGGGTTGTTCCTCAACAAAGGATTCCTGCCTGCACGTGAGCGCGAGATTGTGATCTTGCGCGTCGGTTGGAATTGTCAGTCGGTGTACGAATTCGGACAACACACGATCATCGGTGAACGTGTTGGTTTATCTCTAGAAGAAGTAACAGCGCTGACACGCGATGTTGAGGCGGGGCAATGGTCGAACAACGACTCGCATCTCATCGCAATGGCAGACGAATTATGCGCCGATAACTGCGTGAGTGACGCAACATGGCAAGCACTGGCACAAACATGGAACGAAGCAGAACTAGTAGAACTAGTGATGGTCGCAGGCGTGTACCGCTTGGTGTCAGGGTTCCTTAACACCATGGGTGTGGAGTTAGATGCTGATACTCCTGGCTGGCCAGGGCAGTAATTAATCCTCGAGAGGGTGGTGGCAGGCCACAAAGTGACCGACTGCTACTTCACGAAGTTGTGGTTCTTCGTTGACGCACTGTTCTGTTGCAGCTGGGCAACGTGTACGGAAACGGCATCCCGATGGCGGATCGATGGTCGATGGCGGTTCGCCTTGCATGAGTCCCGCGCTGATCTTGCGATCTGGGTCGGGAATCGGGACTGAACCAACGAGAGCCTTTGTGTAGTGGTGGCGTGTACGGAGGTACACATCATCTGGTGGGGCCACTTCACACACTTTGCCTAAGTACATCACCATGACTCGTGTGCTCACAGCCTTCACAACTGCTAGGTCGTGAGAGATAAAGATGAGTGTGAGGCCGTAGCGATCCTTCATGTCTTGCAGAAGGTTCAAAATCTGCGCCTGAACGCTCACGTCGAGTGCCGACACTGGTTCGTCACAAATGATCATGGTGGGGTCAAGGGCGAGTGCACGCGCGATGCTGATGCGCTGGCACTGGCCGCCAGAGAACTCGTACGAACGACGATCGCGAACTACCGCTGGGTCAAGGTTGGCAGCACGAAGAAGTTCATCAATCTTTTCGTTGATTTCCACCTCGTTGCCACGGTTCCAGACGCGCAATGGCTCGGCCAATACTTCACTGACGGGAAGACGTGGGTCGAGAGAGGAGATGGGGTCTTGGAAAATCATTTGCATCGCAGGACGCATTTCTCGCAGGTCGTGCTTGTTCATTGAGGTGAGTTCTTTGGACAAGAAATTCACTGAACCACTGGTGGGCTTCGGCAACTGAAGAATCGCCTTACCAAGTGTGGATTTACCGCAACCAGACTCGCCCACGATGGCGAGCGTCTCACCACGGATGAGGTCGAGGCTGATACCAGAGACAGCCTTCACAACTTTGCCACGTCCAAGGTTGAACTCGACCGTGAGGTCATCAACTACAAGAATGCGGTCGCCATCAGGCCGCATGTGTGCTTTGCCGCTACCAGCCATTACTTTTCTCCTCCGATAGGGAACCAGCACCGATACAGGTGTCCGTTTCCAGTGTCTTTCAATGGTGGCTTTTCCGCACGGCACTTGTCGGCAACATACGGACAGCGATCAGCGAACGGGCACCCAGGCTCGTTCTTTGTTGGGTCAGGAAGACGTCCTTCAATCACGGGAAGGCGAGTGCCAGTCGGTGTGTCAAGACGAGGAATGGACTTTAAGAGAGCCTCTGTGTACGGCATCTTCATGTTATTGAAGAGTTCCCTTGTGGGGGCCATCTCAACTACGTCACCTGCGTACATCACCGCGATTTTGTCGGTATGGCCGGCCACTACGCCAAGGTCGTGTGTGACAAGAATCATTGCCATGTTGAACTCTTTACGAAGTTCACTCAGGAGTTCAAGTACTTGAGCTTGCACTGTCACGTCGAGAGCGGTGGTGGGCTCATCGGCAAATAGAAGTTCAGGCTTGCAAGAAACAGCAATTGCTATCATGATGCGCTGACGCATACCGCCGGAAAGCTGATACGGAAATTTGCGCATCATGCCTTCTGGGTCAGCAATACGAACACGTCGAAGAAGTTCAATTGCCTGCTCGTGTGCTTCTTTCTTTGAAAGTTTCAGACGTACTGTGAGGCTCTCGGTGAGTTGTGTACCGATGCGGCGAACAGGATTCAATGTGGTCATTGGATCCTGGAAGATCATGGCCATACCGGTACCCCAAAGCTCGCGCAACTCTTTCTCGGGAAGCTCCGAGATCTCATTGCCCATGTACTTGATAGAGCCTGTACGTGTGGCAGTGCCGGGAAGAAGGCCCATGATGGCCCGGGACAACACTGTCTTGCCAGAGCCTGATTCGCCTACAACACCGATACTTTCGCCCTGTTCAAGAGTGATGGTTGCATCGTTGACCGCACGGAGGTTTCCGCGTGGTGTTGCGAACGTAATGGAAAGGCCAGTGACCTCTAAAACATTGCTCATATCTTTGACTCTCTCTTGTCGAGGTTGGCTCTGATGTAGTCGCCAAAGTAGTTGGTAGAGATAACGGTTAAACCGATACACGCAACGGGGATGTACACCTCATGCGGGGAGTATTCGAGGTTTGCACGACCAATTGCGAGCAATGAACCCCAACTTGCGCCACCCGGAATGCCGATGCCAAGGATCGAGAGTGATCCTTCAGCGATCATGACAACTCCAATCGCAAAGAAACCAATTGCCAAGATGGCAGGTGCCACGTTCGGGACGATGTGGCGCTTAATAATCTCAAAGTTCTTGGTTCCAATAGATTTTGAAGCCAAAACAAATTCACGACTAGACCATTGAAGAGTTGAGGCGCGGGCGATGCGACCAAGAATCGGAATGATGACGATCGTCAGTGAGATTGTTAAGACAAGCACACGGCGGAAATCTGATGCTGGTTGGTTGCTGTTTCCGTTTGCAAGAACCGAGATGAGCGCAAGCGACATCACCAAGTTAGGAATGGCGAGAATCATGTTGAATATTGAACTCATCACTTTGTCGTACGTGCCACGGTAGTAAGCGGCGGAGATTCCCAACAATGATCCGATACCTCCTCCAATAAATACGGAAGTAACCGCCACAAAGGTGGACATGCGAGCGCCATGCATCGTTGCGGTGAACATGTCCATACCGTCATATGAAGTTCCCAAGATATGACCGGGAACTTTGAATGGCCCGTCGCCTTGAGAGAAGTCAGAGATTGCGTCCCACTGAACATATGGAAACAGGTCGTATGTGACGGATACAAATACGACCGCAAAAAGCCAGAGTGAAGCCAACTTGAAGCCAATTGGCTTCTTCATAAATTTTTTAAACACGGCGCTCCTTTGTGCGTGGGTCGACAATATTGGCAATCACATCGACCATCGTGTTGAAGAACACATAGAAGGCAGCAGTGACGGCAATAAAGGACATGAGTGAGATGACTTGGCGAGAAGCGATTGCAAACGCAATCTGATATCCCAATCCAGGCAGGTTGAACAAAATCTCGGTGATGATTGTGCCACCCACGAGACCACCCATATTGAGAGCAGCTGAGGTGAGCAGGGTGGTGCTTGATGCCCGTAGTACGTGACGCCACAGAACTCGAGACTTCGAGATGCCCTTTGAGTTGGCCATCATGATGTAGTCGTCTTTCAATGTGGCGATTACATCGGTTCGCAATAGTCGCGTGTAGGAGGCAGTGATTCCCACGGAAAGAGACAGCACCGGTAACACCATTCCTTTTAGGTGTTCACCAAAATTCTCGGTGGGGCTGACGTATCCAAGAACCGGGAACCAGTCGAAGCGAACTGCCATAAACAAAACCAAGATGAGCGCAAGAGCGAACGATGGTATCGATGAGAGTGCAAACAACGTTGTCTGGAGGTAACGATCGAATCGTGAACCTTCGCGGTATGCGGAAATGAGACCAAGCGGCACGGAGACCAACAAGCCAACAATCTGTACATACAAGATGATGAGAAGTGTTGTTGGCAATGCACGCTTGAGAAGAACGGTGACGCTAATGGTGTCGTTGTTGCTGTATTGGTTGCCGAAGTTGCCCTGCCACATATCTGTGTACCACTTCCAGAAGAAGCCGAGTACGCCACGATCAAGACCCATGTCTTTACGCATCAACTCAACGCGTTCGGGCATTGCATTGGGCACAGCCATGACAGCTGGATCTCCGGGTAGTAGTTGAATGAGTAATGACAACAAAAACGTTGCACCACTGACGACTATTAGTGCGATGACTACGCGTTGAAGAATGTATTTAAAAGTTTCCAAGGCCCCCCCTGTGTTCAACTCATGTTACACAAACGAAAAGGGCCACTCCCAATTAGGAGTGGCCCTTCCGTATGTTTTTTTGCAAAGTGTTTCACCGAGGTGAAGACACATCACTTACATCACTTTGTGAGGTAAACGCCTGTCCAGTCGATTCCCCAGTTAGTAACAACACGCTGAGTCTTGCCCGAAGGTCCCTTCAGCTTGCCCACGTTCTTTACCTTCTTGGTGGTGAACAAGGCGTAGTAACCATGCGCAACTGATGACATCAGGTTCTCACTCTGAAGATATTCAGTTCCTGCTGCGTAAGCCTTCTTTACGGCTGCCCGCTCGGCTTTAGTTCCACCGTTACCGTCTGCACCGTTTGGCAAAGCCTGTGCTGCGTAAAACAGCTCATCAACTTTGGTGTCGGTGTGGCGGGTCAGGCTCAAGATTGTGCCAAGCAGCGGCTTGAAATATGCCGTTGAGCCTGTGAAACCAGTTGCAAACGAGTTAGAGACAACGAACGGCAAGTTGAAGCTCACATCGGTTCCTTCCATAAGAAGGATGAGGATTGCGTCGTACTGGTTACCTTTAGCAGCGTTAAACGCTTCACCAATGATGACGTATGACTCTTTCTGCACGATGTTCATTGTGATTCCAACGGCCTTGAGCTGTTGCGCGATCAACTTAACGTTGGCCAATGAAACTGCACTCATGTCAGCAGGAATGGTGAATGTGAGGTCTGCTTTGCCGGTCTCTGCCAAGCAAAGTGCCAAAGCGGCTTTTGCCTTCGCCTTGCTGTAAGTCGCAAAACCCTTCTTGCTGTACATCACGCTGGTTGGTCCAACGAGTGACGGAGCAGGAGTGGCTTCTCCATTAGTACGAATACGTGCCCATGTCACGCGGTCGATGCCGTGAGAGACAGCAGCGCGGCAGTTCTTGTTTGCGAACTGAGGCTGGATCTTCTGGTTGTACCAGAAAGATGGGTAGTACTCATTCTTCGACTTGTACTCAATAAGGCTCTTGTTGGTACGAATTTGCTTTACGTACTTTCCTTCGCCAGATGTGAACATCGCTGCGTCGTACTTGCCCTTAACAATTGCGTTCTTACGCTGTTGTGAGTCCTTGATGTTGTCAAATGTGATCGAATTCAAGTATGGCAACTGAACACCCTTGGCATCTTTGCGCCAGTAGTTCGGGTTGCGAACAACCTTCAACTTGTCGGCGTCACGCACGTAGTTTGATTCAACCATGAATGGTCCGGAACCCACTGGCTTTGCGCCACAAGTACCGGTTCCTGCTCCACCGCTTGCTACTGAACCGCCTGCGCCCTGAATCTGTGCCTTAGCACGGATGAAGGTACGACCAGATGCATACAAGGTGCCCAAGAAGTCGTTCTGTGAGCGGAACAATTTGAACACAACGGTTCCTGCAGCATCGTCAGCAGTAATGCTGAGGATGTTTGCGAGGAACGGAACGCCAGTGCCCAAATATGAGGCTCCTACTTGACCAGCTAGAACACCAGCACCACGACCTGCGTCATAGTTGAACTTGACAAGCGATGCATCGAGGGTTGTTCCGTCGTGCATCTTGATGCCTGAACGAATCTTGATGGTCCATGTCTTGAGGTCAAGAGTGCCGTCGGCATTCTTTCCCGCTGATCCAGATTCGGCGAGCACGGGAATCATGTCTCCACCGATTGACTTTTCAAACAATGTTTCGTAAATGGTACGAGCTGCCATCAAAGCCGAGTTGGCCAAGTTGTCAGGTCCGCACCAGCCGCCGAAGGTGTCGAAGATTGCAACTTTTGCATCTCCGCCGCCGCCAGCTGTCGGACCGGCTGCAACGCTGTTAGCGCTAGCACCGGTTGTGGCCAGAGCAGAAACGGCAAGCGAAGCAGCAAGAGCTGCTCCGACTTTACGTAACACTCGGGACCGTGTCGTATGACGTTGTGTCATTGAGTTACCCCCAAAATTGGCACACCACTGTGATGTGACTAAGGGCACGATAGCAGTAAGAATCGCTGTGACGCCAACCACACGCACCAGAAATAGATTGTGCTCGACAATTATTTGACGGGTTATTTTGATGAGCGATTGTCACCAAAATAGGTTGACGCTGGTGCTTTCAGTTAGTGAAAAAGTGCACTTTGATCGCGCCGCTGGCTCTGTCGTTGGCGGTGTCAAAGGCTTTTACTGCGTCATCAAGGCAATACCGATGGGTAATAAGGGTGGTAGCGATGTTTGGATTCCGCGCCAAAACGACTACAGCCTCTTCAAAATCATGGTGTTCGTGGTCATGGGTATAAAAGATGGACGGGATAACGGAGATTTCCTTCAACATCAGGGTGTTCGAAAGTGCCACCGGCGACCACACCATGCCGAACTCCACAATCGAGCCACGAGGCCTGGTGGCACTGACGCAGGCATCGAAAGACTGCTGGGTGCACACGGCGTCGAACGAGAAGTCGTAGTTGTTGCCTGGGGTGGAGATTGGGTGAGCCCTTAATGCCTCGGCGGCCTGAGTCTGGTGGGGGTGGCGCGTCACGATGTCTACTTCTACGCCGCGATCGACAAGAACAGCAGCTGTGAGAAGCCCGATGGAGCCGGCACCAACCACTATGGCTTTCATGCCAGGTGTAATAGGTATGCGATTGATTCCGTGCACAACGACTGCGAGTGGTTCTACGAGTGCAACCACATCTGGGTTCACGTTTGCAGGAACTGCAATCAACCTGGATTTTTCTACACGCACGAATTCTGCAAGTCCACCATCAATAGATGTGCCGTGAAGTGACGCAGCCGCCATCTTGCATGTGTGAGGTAGAGCGCGCTTACATTCTGCGCAGTAGCCACACTCACCAGTAGGCCTAACTGCAACAAGTTGGCCTGACTCTGTATAACCACCGAACTCGTGACCTAAAACAATTCCTGAGAGCCCAAGACTGATGAGGTGCAAATCGCTGCCACAAATTCCAGAGGACGTCACGCGAATGAGTTCACCTTCGCCCGAAGGAATATCTCTTTCTACTACTGAGACAGAACCCTGGTGAGACACAACTGCGCGCATGGGTGAACTGTAACCGTTTCAGGCAGTTTGCCGATTACGGGGTGGTGGTCGGTGGAACTGTTGATGTGCTTGTTGAGGTTGTAGTCGAAGATGTCGTAGTCGTCGTAGTCGTTGACGCATCCACGACTTGCCTGCCATACGTGCGCAAAGCATTCACAGAAAAACTCGCTCGCGTCTTATAGCCACTAACGGTGAGGTGGACGCCATCTGCAATAAAACGACTAGAGGCCTTTGGTGTAAAAGATGTGTTCCAGTCCGCGATACGAAGTTGTGGCCATCGTGACTGTGCTTTTACTAATGCTTTGTTGAATCGCGCGGACCGACTGATCCAATCACGTCTTCCAAGTGCCGAAAACTTTGTATTAACCCAGAGCACCGGAAGATCTCGGGTCTGTGCCATCACTAAATCAATGACGTATTTCGGATACCAAGACTCGGTGCGAGAAATCATGTCGTTAGTACCGAGTGCAATAACAATTGCCGTGGTGTCGGCAGTGAGATGCTTGGCAAGAATTGGCGCGGCAAGAGATGCTTTTCGACCTGGCTTGTCGTCGATGAAAACTTTTGGCCATATCGCCAAGCGTTCAACGCGTGATTGCAACTTGCCGAAGTAATCCGTACCCACGCTGAGGCTGTCTCCGATAATGAGAAGACGCCCCTGTCCATTGGGCGCGATGGATGCTGTTGGTGGTGCAGCAAAAGTTACCTGTGGGGCGATGAATGCCGAGACGCAGAGTCCCCCCACCAGCAACTGGCAGATTTTGGTGCGGGAGAGCATGTTGGACACCTTTCTATTGTGGCAAGGTTGTCGGGTGATTCGTAAGCACTTCCTCACATATTTTGCTCTTTCCACGATTGCGATTGCCCAGCCGATTCTGGACTTGTATGGAAAGAACACAACTGTGTTTTCGGCAGCAAAGATGTCAGCACTTGAAGTATGCGTTTTTGTGCTGATGGTGCTCTTGGTTCCGGCGTTGGTGACAACGGGAATCGATGCCATAAGCAAAGTTTTCGGGCCGCGCGTTAATGAGGCGGTGCGTCTGTGGCAGATCGCAGCGTTTTCGTTTCTAGTGGGTCTCGCGATTGCTCGAATCGCACAATGGCAGGGCAACTCTGTTCCCATTGCGGTGGGGATGGCCCTCGCCATTGCAGTACCCATCACTTTTGATCGATTTAAATCCGTACGTGATTGGTCGCGTTGGTTGTCGGCTCTTGGTGTCGCCGTGCTGGCTACTGCGTTGATTCAGTTGCAGCCAGTGATACTCGGAACCTCTGGCCCCACATCGGATGCGGTTATTGGCCGGACAGATGTTTCGGTTTTACAAATTGTGTTTGACGAGTTTCCGTTGTATGCACTGCTCGATGCTGATGGAAAGATCAATGCTGAAAGATTTCCCGGTTTTGCACAACTCGCACAGGAATCAACGTGGTTCAGAAACTCTGTCACGGTGTCCAACTTCACTCATCAGGCTGTTCCAGCAATTTTGGCCTCACAAGTGCCCACCCCAACTGGGGGACCATTCCTTCAGCAATACCCCAAAAACATTTTTTCTTTGTTCGGTGGCAAAACAGTTGTTGATGGCATAGAGCCTGTCACGAGTCTGTGTCCGCCGTCTGTGTGCGATTCTCAGGCGGGTTCCTCGTTCGGATTCAATGTGAGTCGGTACGTGAAGTTTGTTCGTGATGCGGGCTATGTATATGGTCATCGCGTCCTTCCGCCAATTGCGAGAACGAGGATTCCGTCCATTG
Organism: Actinomycetota bacterium; assembly: GCA_005788815.1. Taxonomy (GTDB): domain Bacteria; phylum Actinomycetota; class Acidimicrobiia; order Acidimicrobiales; family Ilumatobacteraceae; genus UBA2093. The sequence goes on from SYAZ01000045.1 coordinate 33,763, forward strand.
AAGGTACATGGGGTGGCTTTGGCGCTGTTGCGAACAAGTTCAAAGAACAATTGGATGCTGGTGCGTTCTCACAAGTTGATGCAATCGCCGCGGGTGTTGATGCGTTGGTGAAGGACCCTTCGTCTCGAGTAGGGGTAGTGCATGCACTTGTTCCACATGCGCCATGGCGATTGACGCCTGATCACCGTGTCGCCCCGCTGTCTTCCTCTATAACTACGCAGAATCCAGACGATGAGGAAGTGGTGCGCGACACATACCAAACGTTCCTTATGCAAGTAGGGGTCGCTGATAATGCGATATCAGAGCTGATGGCCACATTGAAGGCCAACGGACGCTGGGACAACACTCTTCTTGTTGTCACCGCAGACCATGGCATCTCTTTCTTGCCCACCATGCCGCAACGACATACCGATTTCTCAGATATGGGTCAAGCAAACGATGTGTATCGAATTCCTACCTTTATTAAGTATCCGAAACAGTCAAGTGGCGAGGAGAGTGATTGCCCGATCTCGAACTTAGATTTGCTTCCAACAATCATTGAAGTGACCGAGACGAAAACATCGTGGGAGTTTGCGGGCTTGTCGGTAGCTGGCGAATGCCCAGCTACACGCAAACGCACGGTGGTCTCTGCTACTGGGGAGACGGCAGAGTTGACAGAGGGCTTTGAGGCTGTCCGTGCTCGTTCGGATTATTACAACTCGATTATTGGACGAGAAGGATCATTACGTCGAGTTGCCGCCGTCGGTTTGTCTGCATCACTTGTGGGTCAGGTGTTGCCGGCTTCTCCTACATCAACAACAGTCACGAGTTGGTCAGTCACACAGAAGAGCATGTTTGCAAATGTGTCTACAAAAAAAGGTGCGAGGGTCCCGTCACTGATTACTGGAAGGATTCAATTGTCTCAACCACTTGAAGAAGGTACTGAAGGTGTTGTTGCCATAGATGGAATTGCCGCTGGCGTTATTGGTGAACTGTCAGGTGCACGTGATGTGGTGTCATATGCGGCCATCTTGGATTACGGGCTATTGACCGAAGGTGCACACACCGTGGAATTGTTTGTTCGACTTCCAAATGGTGAACTCGAACGGGTGGGAAAAACTTCTTAGATCGTTGTTGACACCCAGGAGTCAGGGTCTTCAATACTGCGCACAACGCGGGGGACATCGTGAACATCGACCGGTGGGCTAATGAGGTAGCCCTGCGCACGGTGACAGTCAAGTGTTTTTAATGTCTGTAGTTGGCTCTTGTCTTCGACGCCTTCGGCAACAACGTCGGCACCCATTGCCTCGGCCATTGCAATGATGGTGCGAACGATGTTTTGGGTTGCTTGATCTGTGGACACATCGTTCACGAATGCTCTGTCAATTTTGATGCACTGAATAGGGAACTTCTGAAGAAGTGATAATGACGAGTAGCCAGTACCAAAGTCGTCAATCGCAATTCGTACACCTAAAGCATTGAGGCGTCGCAGCGCACTTAAGGCCTGAGTGGGTTCTGTAATCATGACGCTCTCGGTCACTTCAAGCCAGAGCTGCTCTGGTGATACGCCAGAAGATTCAAGGGCGTTACTAACGATTGTTACAAACTCTGGATCATGCAATTGACGAGCCGAGACATTAACGCTCATGGTGGTGCTGGGTGAACACACGCCGGTATCTACCCATGAACGCAATTGTTGTAATGCGTCGTTGATGGCCCATGACCCGAGCGGCACGATGGTGCCAGTTTCTTCTGCAATAGGAATGAAGTCGATGGGGGACACTGTTCCAGCGCCTGTGCGGTCCCATCTCATCAGGGCTTCAAATCCGATGACAATTCCGAGATCTATATCAACAATGGGTTGGTGCACGAGGCGTAGTTCGTTGCGTTCCAGGGCACGGTATAAAGCGGTCTCTACGTCTAATCGCTTTGTCACACTTTCAAGCATGGAGTCATCAAATAATGCAATGCAGTTACGCCCCGCTGACTTTGCACGGTACATCGCAGTATCAGCATGTTGCATGAGGTCCTCGGCAGATAAACGCAATGTAGGAACCGCATATGCAACTCCGATGCTTGCCGTGACAAACATGTCGCCCCCGTTTCCCTTCATTGGGTCTCGTAGCGCGTCAAGAATGCGTTCTGCGAGCACTACTGATTGCGTGGGGCTTTCGGTGGTGCTGTCGAGCACAACAAACTCATCACCGGCAATGCGGGCAACTGTTGCTTGAGGTGAAATAGCGTTAGAGAGTCGGCGTGCAACTTCAGTGAGTATGGCATCGCCTGTTGAATGCCCGAGGCTGTCGTTGATGCTTTTGAAACGATCAACGTCGATGAATAAAACGGTGGGTCGTTGTGTCGTCTTCCAAGATGACTGAATTGCCTTCTCGATATGTTCCAGCATGAGGATGCGGTTCGGTAATCCAGTTAATGAATCTGTCAGTGCGTTTCGCACGAGTGTGTCTTGAGTGGTCGCATTCAATCGGACGGATTGAATTACTCGAAGCATGACCGCTGCTGCGAGCACGATGACAGATACCGTGCGCACCCCGCGGTCGGTGGAGTCGTGTGGGTCTGTGATAGCTAAAACAATGATGGGTGCAATCAGTGACACAGTCGTTGTCATCAGGCGTGTCATTAATGGTGCTGTCGAACGCGAGATGGCTCCACTGTCGATATGACGGATGTTCGGATGGAGAAAACTGGCCCCTGCAAGAGCAAACGCAATGAAAAACGAAGCATTGACAGTGGATGCGAACAAATAGGCATCGGAACGAACGATGACTGACCGAAGAATAATTCCTGCCAATCCGAGTGACACAGATAATCCCAGGAACGCGACTGGAGCCGATGGCGCGGTGTTTGAGAAGAGCAATGTTGCGAGCAAGAACAACACAATCATTGCTACGCCTAATGTGGCGCTTTGTATCGCCGTGATGGCGGGTGTGTTGTTTGTGAGCGCTAACGATGGCTGAATCAGAAAAATCCAGACGAGCACCCACGCACCCAGACCAACGATGATTCCATCTGTCAGCACATTTGCCAATTGACCAATGAGGCGCCGACGCACAATAAGGAGAAGGCCAACGACCAATCCGGCTTGGCTGGCAAGCAGGAGCAGCTCGACTATGGGGGAAGTGCCGCTAGTTGATTGAGCCTCTATATGGCGAGATGCGGAAATGACAAGAATGGAGAAAGCCGCCGTTACAGCGACCACAAATGGGGGTTTATGGGCGATGGAACCAATCACGATTGCGCCAAACGCCCCAACCACGGCAATAAGGGCCGTAGTGCTGGTGGTACTGGCCTGAGTAATGCCGTGAAGGGCGCCGAGTGCGCCAGCTCCAAGGGCTGCCAACCATGACACTGCAATGAAGGCTCTACGCAACATAAAAACCTGATTTTTTCATGGTGGCACCGCCCAAGAGAACGAGTGTGACGGTACTACGCATCGGACAAGGAGGGTGGAATCATCAGGATTGGAGTCGGGTGGATAGTCTTTCACCAGATGTCAACTGTTGCCCCCACCGTCACGGTCGTAGTGCCGGGCACCCATCTCATGGCTGAACTGCTCGGGCCTCGAGACGAATACTTGCGACGCGTAGAGGAATCTTTTCCCGATGTGGCTGTAGCGGTGAGAGGGAACGAGATCACATGTAATGGCCCACGGTCTCATCAAGTGGGTCGCCTGTTTGAGGAGTTGGTGTTACTGCTCCAAAGTGGTGAGCGTCTCGATCAATCTGTCATGGATAGAAGCATCGTGATGGTGCGCGCTGAACAGCGGCCTAGTTCTGTCCTTACTGATGACATTTTGAAAGGGGCTAGAGGTCGCATGGTGCGTCCAAAGACCGCTGGTCAAAAGCGATACGTCGACGCCATTCGCGAGAACACAATTACTTTCGGAATTGGCCCTGCTGGTACTGGCAAGAGTTGGTTGGCAGTCGCGATGGCGGTGCAAGCGTTACATGCTCGACAAGTGCAGCGCATCGTATTGACTCGTCCTGCGGTGGAAGCTGGCGAACGGTTGGGTTTTCTTCCTGGTGACCTGATGGCAAAGATCGACCCATACCTTCGTCCACTGTATGACGCTCTGTATGACATGGTTGATCCTGAAGCGGCAATGAAATTAATTGAACGGCAAACTATTGAAGTAGCTCCTTTGGCTTTCATGCGTGGCCGCACCTTGAACAACTCATTTATCATTCTTGATGAGGCGCAGAACACCACTCCTGAACAAATGAAAATGTTTCTTACGCGAATTGGTTTCGGATCGAAAGTGGTTGTCACCGGAGACGTTTCACAAATAGATGTGCCAGATGGGCGTAGCGGGCTAGTAGGACTAGAAAAGAAACTCGGAAGCATTGACTCTTTGGGATTTGTTTACCTTGACGGTTCTGATGTTGTGCGGCACCGAATTGTGGCCGACATTGTTGCTGCCTACGAACGAGCAACGGTTGCTGATGCAAAACGTGCCAGTGCTCGAAAGTCGTCCACATGAGTGACATGAGGCCTCGAATACAGACCCCCAAGCGCACGGGTGGCGATGGAGTCCCGGAAGTGTTTTGTTCGGACGAACAATCGGGCATTGAAGTTGACTTAGTTCGCTGGCGAACATTGGCAGTGAATGCATTGATGCACTCAGGAGTTCGTGGCGGATGTGAGCTGTCACTATTTTTTGTTGATGCTGAAACCATGACCGACCTGAACGCTGAACACATGGGCAAAGTTGGCCCCACAGATGTTTTGGCTTTTCCGCTAGACGGTGTGGAGGTCACCGAATCGCAAGGACCTGGCGCGTTAACTCGCGGGCCGTCTCGGCCTCACCCTGACCACGACGATATGCCCACATTGTTGGGCGACGTGATTGTGTGTCCACTGGTGGCGCAACAGCAGTTTTCAGAACACGCAGGGACAATGGACGACGAGATTGCCCTTCTGGTGGTGCACGGAGTGCTTCATGTTTTAGGGTTTGACCATGACACTCCAGAGTCGGCAACCGACATGCGTGCCCGAGAGTTAGACATTTTGACCACCCACTATTGGAGCGGTCCCGCTCCTATCAGTTTTAGACAGGAACACAAAGAATGATTGCAGCAACACCAACCAGTGCCGACTGGTGGATGCTTATAGCGATTGCGTTACTGCTCTGCGTTCTCATAGTGCTCTCAATTGCCGAGATGGGATTGTCGCGCGTCTCGAAACCAAAGGCTCAAGCTCTTGCCGATTCGGGCAGCAAGGGTGGCCAAGCTCTCCTTGGTCTGGTCAGTCATCCTGAGCGATGGGTCAATCCATTGCTGTTGTCTGTGAATGTGTGCCAGACAGTGCAAGCCACGTTAACCGGTGTTGTGTCTGGCCGATTGTTCGGGCCGACGGGTGTTGTTGTTGGTGTGTTATTGAACGTTGTTGTGTTTTTTGTGTTCGCCGAGGCAGTGCCAAAGACATATGCAGTTCAACAGCCTGACCGTGCAGCGTTGTCTACATCGAAGCTCATTTCGCTACTTGTTGGCTTCTGGCCACTCATGATGATTTCAAAAGCTTTGATTGGCCTGACCAATATCGTCGTAAAAGGAAAGGGTCTTGAGCAAGGTCCATTCGTTGGTGAACAAGAATTCCTTGGGCTAGTTGAGGCTGCTGCTCAAGAGGAAGTGATTGAGCACGAAGAACGTGAACTCATCGAGTCCATCATTGAATTCGGTGACACAGTCGTGCGAGAGATCATGCGACCACGGCCCGACATCGTCAGTGTGGACTTCGGCAGCACCATTGATGCCGCTATTGACGAGGCGTTTGAGCATGGTGTTAGTCGTATGCCGGTTATGACTGAAGATGAAGACGGAAATCAAGACGTTGTTGGCATTGCCTATACAAAGGATTTGATGAAGAGGATTCGTGCAGGCGAAGGAGCGCAACCGGTGGACTCATTGATCAGACCTGCTGTTGTGATTCCAGAAAATAAGCCAGTAGCAAAGTTGATGCGCGAGATGCAGCGCGACCATTTCCATATGGCCATTGTTGCCGACGAATATGGCAGCATTACTGGTCTCGTCACATTGGAAGATTGTCTTGAAGAACTTGTCGGCGAAATTGTTGATGAGCACGACGATGAGGATCCGATGGTGCGTCCGCTTCCGAACGGCGAATCTCTCGTCGATGCAGGTATGGCAATCTCTGAGTTCAACGATCATTTCGAAACAAAGCTTGACGAAGAGGAATTCGACACTGTGGGCGGATTTCTCTTTGGCATCCTCGAACATGTGCCTGTCACAGGCGAGTCATTGGAGATAGATGGCTGGCGTTTTGTAGTGGACGAATTAGAGGGAAGACGCATTACGAAAGTGCGTGTGCTACCCGTTGTGGATGTCGAGTAGGTAGTTCTCCATCTCGGGCGATTAGTTTTCCCCTATGGAAATTTCACTTAAAGGCAAGGTGGCTCTGGTCACTGGAGCATCGCGCGGTATTGGTCTAGCTATTGCAAAGACATTTGCAGAATCCGGCGCGAGCGTGATGATGGTGTCACGCAAGATCGATGCTTCTTCTATGGAAGGAATCGACGGAGAAGTCGCAATCCGTCCCGCAAACGTGGGTGACCCAACTGCCGCTACGGATGTTGTGCGCGAAACTATCGAAAAGTTTGGGAGGCTCGATATTTTGGTGAACAATGCAGCGACCAATCCGTACTACGGACCAACACTTGGAGTAGATGACGGGCGTTATGAGAAAACATTTCAGGTGAACTTGAAGGCACCGATCCAGTGGACACAGGCCGCGTACGAAGCATCATTCAAAGACAATCCCGGCGTCATCATCAATATCGCATCTGTGGGTGGCTTGCGCACCGACGGTGGTGGCCTCGGCATCTACAACCTCACTAAGGCTGCACTCATTCATTACACGCGCCAACTGGCAAGCGAGATAGGGCCGAACCGTGTTGTTGGCATTGCGCCAGGACTCGTGAAGACAGATTTTGCAAGTTTCCTGGTTGAAAACTTTGGCGACCAGATTGCAAAGACAGTTCCTGTGCGTCGTTTGGGTGAGCCACAAGACATTGCAAACCTCGCAACCTTCTTGGCGTCTGAAGCCGCAAGTTGGATCACGGGTGAGACATACGTGATTGACGGCGGCGCTGGACTCAGCACCTCAAATGCTGGTTAGTTAGTAATTGAACTCACAAGAATGTTTCGCTGGGGTTTTCCAAGCGACGTTCGAGGAATTTCTGCGACTACATGTACGGCATGGGGTGCGCTGTATGCGGGCATGGTTTCCTTTACCCATTCACGAACCGCCTCGATAGACAAACTGTCGCCTCGTTCCAAGACCACAAACGCATGAACGGCGTGACCCCATTTGTTGTCAGGCACGCCTGCAACACACACATCACGAACCTCTGTCATTGCACTGAGACGTGTCTCGACTTGTTCGGGCCACACGTTTTCACCGCCTGTCACTATGAGATCATCTTCGCGGCCGTCTACATGGAGTGAGCCGTCAGTATCTATGTAGCCGTGGTCGCCCGTGCGGAGCCAACCATTAACAAGGGGAGTCGAGCCGTCGCGGTATGCACGCAGCAACATAGGTGCGCGCAAGAAAACAACACCGTCTCGGATGTCGATTTCAACTCCTTCAAGTGGCAGACCGTTGTAAACAACCCCACTGCCAGACTCTGTCAGTCCGTATGTCACCACAGCGTTAACTGGCCTGTGAACAGGTGCTTTTGCACCACCAAGAACAATGGTGCGAAACAGTGAAGTATCTACTTGCTGCATTGCTGTGGAAACCAACGAGACAATGGTTGCGCCTTCAGATGCAGCAGTGTTGTACGCCTCAACCGAGAACGAGGGGGCCGTGAGCAGGCGAGTGCCCATCACGAGAGATCGCAGAACGACCGACAGGCCTCCAATGTGAGACGGCGGGAGACACGCAAACCAGCAATCATCGCTGGTGATACCCAGCCGAGAACTTGTCGCTTGGGCACTTGCTTCAATTGCTTGATGCGTGAGGACGACACCCTTGGGGACGCCAGTTGTGCCGCTGGTGGCGATAACTACAGCATCACCATCTGACACCCTGTCGCCATGTGTCCTTGTGTCGCCAGTTGCGTCTGTGATCACAGTGGGTTTGATGACGCGAAGAATTTCTTGGCGTGCAGCTGGCGGTAGCCGTTGATCGAGAGGAAAGACTGCATCACCTGCGTCCCACGCCGTGCGCACGCGATTGACGAAAGCCTCACCCAGGGGTAGATCAAGGCAGACGAGTTCGTTCACCCTTTTAGCGTACGACCCATGCGACACTAGATGCATGACGAATGAACCTTCCCATGCACTTGGCTGGAAGAAATGGATACTTGGTGCCCGTCCGCGCACTTTGCCGGCCGCTGTAGTGCCTGTTTTTATTGGTATGGCATGCGCCGCATCTAGCGAGACCACGTTTTGGTGGCGCGCAGCATTGGCAGGTGTTGTCAGCCTTGCTTTGCAAGTGGGTGTGAATTACGCAAATGATTATTCAGATGGCATAAAGGGAACTGATGCAGTTCGTGTGGGGCCGCTGCGGTTAGTGGGATCCGGTGTAGCAAGTGCGTCCTCGGTTAAACGGGCTGCGCTAATGGCATTTGGGTGTGCTGCTGTCACTGGACTTGCTCTTGCGATTGTCACCAGTTGGTTGTTGATACTTGTAGGTGTCGTTTCCATCGCGGCGGCATGGACTTATACAGGTGGACCTCGACCATACGGATACGCAGGTCTTGGTGAGGTTTTCGTGTTTGTCTTTTTCGGTGTTGTAGCAACGCTTGGCACGGAGTATGTGGTGGCCGAACAAATGACATTGATGGGTCTGTTAGCAAGTGTTGTTGCCGGCTGTTTTGCTTGCTCATTACTTGTGATCAATAACTTGCGTGATATTCCGGGCGACACTGTCGCAGGGAAGCGAACCCTTGCCGTGAAGTTGGGTGACGTGAAGACGCGTTACCTATTTACCGCATTGCTCGCGATTGCTGGCGTCGTGATTATCGTGACGTCGTTTAAGGCGGGTCCATCTGCACTACTTGGACTTGTTGGTGTTGTCGCCGCAAAACCAGCACTTGATGCTGTGGCTCGTGGTGCACAAGGGAAAGACCTCATCAGTGTCCTTGGTGCAGTCGGGAAGGCACAGATGATTATGGGCCTCACCTACGCAGCAGGAATTGCTATCGCGCTTCTGTAGTTGCTGTAAAGCGAAGCAACTCCTCGGTAAACCTTTTTGGTTGTTCGAGATGCACCGTGTGTCCAGCACCTTCTATGGCTACACAAGTTGCGTTGGGAATAATTGTCGCCATTTCCAGAGCGATGGAATGGAACTTTGTGTCTGTCGTTCCGCAGAGCAGTAACACGGGCATAATTAGGTTGTGTAGTTGGTCCCACAAGGGCTCTTGCGTGCCTGTGCCCGCGTAGCGCAGAGAATTAGCCAACCCATTTGCCGTATTACGCAATCGGTCTGGTCGTTGATTTGTGGAGGTGTTGAGACCGGCAAAAAGTGGTTGAGACAACCATTCGTCGATGAATGCAGTGACGCCCACTTCTTCAATGTGATGAGCAAGAGTGTCGTCACTGTTCTTGCGAGCAAATCTTTCTTCGTCGTTTCGAATGCCTGCTGTACCGCTAACAAGCACAAGTGCAGATACTTTGTGTGGATGTTGCAGTGCGGTGTGCAAAGCCATACGTGCCCCCATGGAATAACCAACGAGGAATCCGGTTGGCATGATCGCTGCAATGTCGTCGCCAATTTGAGTGAGCGAACGTTTTCCATCTAGAGACTCGCCGTGACCTGGAGCATCAACCAATGTGCTGGCTAATGGCAAGTGTTCAACTAACTCCAACCAACTGTGTGATGTTTGCGTAAAGCCATGAAGAAATGTTGCCGGCGGACCGCTTCCGATGACGTGGGAGGAAAGTGTCATTTAGAAAGGACACGCTCCATGACGTTGATAAAAACGTCGATGTCCTGAGCGCCGGGAATGAGAAATTTGTTATCAATAACAAATGACGGAACTGCCGTTATCTCACGTGCGGCTGCGCCTTGGAAATCTTCCAACACTTCAGAGTTTCCCTCGTCGGTGTCGAGCCACTGTCGAAGTGCGGATGCATCCAGGCCAAGAGATTGCGCACAATCTGCGACCACATCCGCATCGCCAACATTGCGGCCTTTGGTGAAATAGGCGTTCAGTAAGTTTTCTTTGAATGCCGATTGCGTTTCTGCGCCGTGATGAGACAGCACCCAGTGAAGAGCGCGGTGGGCCAAAATTGTGTTTGCTCGAACTGCGATATCCATATTGAATTCAATGTTGTCCTGGGCAGCAACATCTGTGACATGGCGCAAAATCTGCTCGGCTCGCTCGCGACCACCGAATTTCTTGGCGTACGCGTCCACCACTGGGGTGGCTACCCCTGCTGGGGCAGTGGGGTCCAGCTGGAAAGCCTTGTACACCACCTCTATGGGCTCCGTGACACCTTTCTCGCGCAGGCGGGCAATTGCAGCCTCAAAACGGCGCTTACCTATAAAGCACCATGGGCACACAACGTCGGACCAAATTTCCACTCTCACAGGTGACACGATAGGTGACATGAGTTCTATCGGCGACACCGCAGCCACGTTTTGTGCCACCTTGGTGGACGAATGGATTCGACAAGGGGTTCGCCACGCCATGGTTGCGCCCGGAAGCCGAAGCACGCCACTGGCAGTTGCCCTTGCGCGTCGAAACGAAATTGCGGTGCACATATTCCATGACGAGCGCAGTGCGTCTTTTGCCGCCATTGGAATAGCTCTGGCGCAGGGTCGCCCTGCGATCTTGCTGTGTACGTCTGGCACTGCCGCCACTCATTTTCATGGCGCTGTTGTTGAAGCGCATCAGAGCAATGTGCCAATCATTGTGTGTACGGCTGATAGGCCTCCCGAGTTGCGTGATGTAGGCGCTCCTCAAACTATTGATCAAACAAAACTCTTCGGATCTGCTGTGAGATGGAGTTACGACCCCGGAGTTCCGTCTGATGACGCACGGGGTTCGTGGCGTGCGCTTGCCGCGCGTAGTTATGCCGAAAGTCTTGGCGCTCGGCCAGGTCCGGTGCACCTCAACCTCCCATTTAGAGAACCACTGGTTGGAAATGTGCAGGAGTTGCCTGCGGCGCGCGATGGTGCATGGTCACAAACTTTTCACGCTCAAGGCGTAGACCAATCTGTTATTACAAACATCGCCACGCACGTGACCGACAAGACCGGCATCATTGTTGCCGGTCGCGGTGCCTCGCGTGACGTTCTGACTCTCGCTAAAGCTTTGAATTGGCCTGTGTTCGCAGACCCACGCAGTGGTTTGAGAGAGTGTGACGAGTCTGTAGTTCTTGCATTCGATGGAATTGTGCGAGTGTCGCAGTTTGTTTCCACATACAAACCAGAAGTGGTGTTGTGGATCGGCGAACCACCGGCCTCCAAGGTGTTGGCGCAGTGGGTGTCCAGTCTTAACGCTTTTAAGGTTCATATCTCTAGTACGCCCTCGGTGATAGATCCTGCGCATTCAAATAGTTTGTCTGTGAGCGGCGATGTCGGATTGATGTGTGAACGACTCATTCCGCTTGTTCGTGCGTGCAGCAAAGAATGGGTACACGGTTGGCAGAAAGCCGAAACTGCGGCGCAAAAAGCAATTGCCGCTTGGACTACGGAAAACTTCTCCGAACCAACTGTGGCGAGAGTACTGACGTCGTCATTAGCTGTTGGTGGCCAGCTTGTTGTTTCCTCGTCCATGCCAATTCGAGATGTCGAGTGGTTCGGTTCGGTCACGGGCGGTGTCACTGTGCATTCGAACCGCGGAGCTAACGGCATTGATGGGGTGGTGAGTACAGCTGTGGGTGTCGCGCTAGGTTCTGGTTCGCCAACTTCATTGCTTATTGGTGATGTTGCCCTGTTGCACGACGTGAATGGTCTACTAGCACTGAATCGACGCGCCGTAGAGGTGTCCATTGTGGTGACGAACAACGATGGCGGATCAATTTTTTCATTCCTGCCGCAAGCAGAACATCTAGACCAGGCCACGTTTGAACTGTTGTATGGAACTCCACACGGTGTCTCGTTTGAACATGTGGCAAAAACCTATGGGCTTTCGTACTTCTGCGCAAGTGATGAAGAGTCTTTGCGTTCTGCTCTCGCTCAATCGGGAACCAAGATTGTAGAAGTGGTGTTAGACCGTTCTGTGAATGTCAGTCAGCACGACGAATTGAACAGCAGCATTGCTGCAGCCGTTAGTGCTACGGCCTAACGATGGCAGACAGCATCGCTTGAAACTTTGCCTGAGTCTCGGCGAGTTCTGAATAGGGATTGCTGTCTGCAACTATTCCGCCTCCTGCGAACAAGCGAGCACTCCGACGATCGGATGACAACTCTGCACAGCGAATGGTGACTGCAAAGCATCCGTCGCCGTCTCTGTTCATCCAGCCAACGGCCCCGCCATAAAAGTTTCGGTCCATCTCTTCGTGTTCAGAGATGAAATCGATTGCATCAGAAGAGGGAAACCCGCCTAATGCGGGCGTTGGGCAGAGTGCTTGTACGAGAGTAAACACATGTGCCGGAGGGTCATGCAGTGCGCCTTCAATGGCTGTGCCAAGGTGCTGCACGTTTGCCACGGTCACGATGGATGGCTCTGCCTCCCAGTCAAGATAAGAACAGTGGGGTAGCAACGTGTCGTGCACCATGTCGATGACGACACGATGTTCCAATTGATCTTTCGTGCTTGCAATCAAGGCTTCGGCTAACGCTGCATCTGTCTCTGCATCACCTGAACGTGGTGCAGTTCCTGCAAGCGGATGACTGCGAACTGTTCGGCCCGTTACCTCGACAAGCAGTTCTGGTGAAGCACCGATCATGTTGTTAATGCAGTATCGATAGCTGCTCCCAAATAGGGCCCGTAGTCGCAATAGAACTGCATGGGTGTCAATGGGGTCGTCTGCGTGCACTTCAATGTCTCTAGCAATGACAGCCTTGCGCAACAATCCGGCACGTACAGCATCACGAGCGGCTGTGACGGTATCTAGATAGCGACCAACAGGCATGACAGGCGACACCCGATATGAGTTGCTGGACGGACGCGGTGGTCGTGAATCATTGCTGCTCTCTAGAAGAGTACGAAGCGATTCATCTGTGAGGTCGTCTTCAGAATCGCTGACGACAGTCATGGTTGCTGAACCATCGGGGTGCTTTGTCAATGTGAGACCCATCAGGAGAAAAACCGAAGGGGTCTTGGGCAAAAAAGGAACAAGGCCAAATGCAATCGGTGTTGCCAGATTTGATTCAGTTGGTTGCGAATGACGCGACAAAGTCAATTCGCTTAGTACTGCATGCATGGCGTCAGAGTTAGTGCGAATAATCTCGTTTCGACCCGCAGAACCGAAGCCGCTTTTTACAAACAGCACTCCATCGCCGCCACACACTGCATTCAGATCGAAATCTGTAGAGACTGTGATCGTGCGGTAGATCATGGGTTTCGAGTGCCCACCATTAACTGTGTGAGTCCACCAGATAGTTGCGTGTGGGTTGCATCTGCAAAGCCTGCTGTTTGCAACATCTTCAACAACTCGTGTCGTTCAGGCAAGTACGCCACGCTGCGGGGCAAATAGCGGTACGCAGGGCCATCGCTAAGAAGCGCGCCAATACGCGGAACAACTTTTCCGAAGTAGATCTTGTTTCCGAATCGAATGAGGCGGCTGTGTGGAACACCGACGTCTAGTAACGCGACGCGTCCACCTGGCTTGATGGTGCGTGCACATTCAGCAAAAAAAGTTGGTAAGTCGACCAGGTTGCGTAAGGCAAACCCACAGATGATGCCATCGACTGAATGGTCGGGTACTGGAAGTCGAAGAATGTCAGCTTGAGCGCGCGGCGCATTGCTTCTGTCGGCACTTAGCATGCCAAACGACAAATCCATGGCAATGGGTTGTAACTTTTCGCGACGCAAATCAATACACAAGTCACCGGTACCAGCAGCAAGATCGAGAACAAGTGAGCCTGGAGCGAGTTGAAGGTCTTTCACCGCACGTTTACGCCACCGAACATCAAGACGAAAAGTCATCACTCGATTGACGAGGTCGTAACGAGGCGCAATGGCGTCGAACATGGACTGCACCATGCGCGCCTTGTCTTCGCCTTCAGGAAGGGATTGTGTGTCCCACGTTGGCCGAGGGGTGGGGTCTGGAGTGGTCACAGGGCAAGGCTATTGCTCGGAAACAGTGCAGACAGACTCTTGACTCGCAGACATTGGTCACGGGGCACAAGAATGAGTAAAACCGCTGTGTCAATTGGAGGCACCCCATGATTGATTTCACCCTTGCACCAGAACACGAAGCAATTCGTCTCAAAGTTCGCGACTTTATTGACAACGTGATTAAGCCTGCCATGGAACCATTTGGTCATCGCGACGACATGGCGCCTGAGATGCATGCAGAGTACGTGCGCGAATTGATTGGTCTTCGTAAGAAGGCTGTAGAAGTGGGGCTCTGGTTGCCACACATGCCAAAAGAGTGGGGCGGTATGGGCCTTGGGCACGTTGCTCTGGCAATGGTGCAAGCAGAAGCAGCAAAGACACGCGTGGGGCCATGGGTGTTCAACTGTCAAGCTCCCGATGAAGGAAACATGCATACCTTGCTTCACTGGGCAACCGATGAGCAAAAGGAGAAGTACCTCAAGCCATTGGTGAATGGAGTGTCGTCTTCTTGTTTCGCGATGACTGAACCAGAAGTTGCAGGATCTGACCCAACATTGATTCGTACACACGGAATCAAAGATGGTGACGAGTGGATCATCAACGGTCACAAATGGTTTATCTCTGGCGCACGCCGCGCCAAGTTTGCGATTCTGATTGCCCGCACCGAAATGGATGTGCCTGAAGGATCTCGTGGTGCAAACACTGCTTTCATCATCGATCTCCCAAGCAAGGGCTGGAACGATGTGCGCGAAGTGGAGACAATGCACGGCGCCACAGGACACTCTGAAATTGTCCTTGAAGACTTACGTGTTCATGACTCACAAATTCTTGGTGGTCGTGGCAACGGACACCGTCTTGGTCAGTACCGACTCGGACCAGCGCGTCTTGCGCATTGCATGCGCTGGGTGGCACAAGCAGAGACCGCGCTCGACATGATGGTGGATCGTTCACTTAATCGTTACTCGCATGGTTCGCTACTTGCAGAAAAGCAAGGAGTTCAGTGGTTAATTGCTGATTCGGCAATGGAGTTGTACCAATGCAAGCTCATGATTTTGCATGCTGCTTCAAAGATTGATGCCGGAACTGATTTCCGTCAAGAAGTTTCCATGGCGAAGCACTTTGTGGCCAATAGCTTGAACCGCATTATCGACCGTGCGATTCAAGTGCACGGAGCATTGGGGTACTCAACAGACACTCCGCTTGCTGGCATGGCACAAAACGCACGTTGGGCTCGCTTTGCTGATGGTGCAGACGAAATTCACCAGATGCGTATCGCCGAGATCACCATCAAAGCATTCACAGATACCGGAACCACTCGTACCGCTACGGGTGACTTGCCGATCTAAATATCTGGATTACCGCGCAGCGTCGAGGGCGGTTTGTTTCGCCCATCGATAATCGGCCTTGCCTGCAGGCGAGCGAACAATGGCTGGTACGAATACAAACGCTTTCGGCAATTTGTAGCGCGCAATGTGGTGCTCTGCTTCCGTGAGTAACGCTTGCTCGTTTGGCTGAGCACCATCTTTTAGTCGTACTACAGCTACTACTTCGTTGCCCCAACGTTCGCTCGGGCGTCCAGCAACAACGCAGTCGTACACATCGGGATGCGCTTTGACAGCAGCTTCCACTTCTTCGGCGAAGATTTTCTCTCCACCAGAGTTGATGGTGACAGAGTCGCGTCCGTGTACTTCGATCATGTTGTCTGCTGTGAGGCGAGCGCGGTCACCAGGAACTACATAGCGAACTCCGTTGACAACGGGATATGTCTTTTTGGTCTTTGCCTCGTCGTGCAAATAGCCCAGTGCTAAGCGTCCGCTTTTGGCCAACCATCCAAGGTCGTCGTGGCCAGCTTCAAGTTCACGAGAGAGGTCTTCAGACAAGATGTGATTTTGAGGCGCTAATGGAAACGCGCCTGTAGTCGAAGATTCACCTGTTGCAACTTGCGAGAGTTGTCCGCCTGCTTCAGACGAGCCAAGTCCGTCAACAACCATGACGTTTGGTAGGTGAGAGTGGAACTCCACCTTCAGATGCGCAGAGAGCGGAGCGCCACCCGACAAAATGGAGAGCAGCGATGACAAGTCGTGATTGCTGGCGGCAAGACCATCGAGCAGCGGCCTTGCAAAAGCGTCACCAACAATCAGCAAAAAGTTTGCACGTTCGGCTTCAATGATTCCCCAGATGTCGTCGGCGTCTAGGCGATCCGGCTGCGACTGAACAATGATGGTGCCACCGGACAACCATGTACGCATGGCAATCCAATGTGCGGCGCCATGCATGAATGGCGGACTCGGAACAGCACGCAGCGCGCCCGCTGCTTCTGCAACAAACTCTTCTACTGTTGCAGCGGTTTTTGACCCACCAAAACATTCGACAACTGCGTCAGCATTTCGCCATAAAACACCCTTTGGCATGCCGGTTGTTCCACCCGTGTACAAGATGTACAAATCATCGCCGTGATAGCCCGCGACAGGTTTTGTGCTGGGTGATTGAGTGAGCGCATCTTCGTACCAAATCGCACCATCGAGCAATGGGTTTCCCGAGGAGTCGGGCACTTGAATGACAACACGCAGATTCGGCAGCATTGGCCGGACTGCTGCAAGCAATGGTGCAAACCGAGAGTGCACGATGCATGCAGAGGCGTTTGAGTCTGTGAGCAGATACTCAAGTTCTTCTGCCACATATCGATAGTTCACGTTGAACGGCGCAACACGAGCTTTCCAAGAACCGAGCATGGCTTCAAGGTATTCATTGCCGTTGTGAAGGTAGATGGCCAGGTGATCTTGGCCAGATTCCCAGTTCAGTAACGAATCACGTTCGGTCTGGCAGCCAAGTCCTTGTGAGGCCAAGTAGTTAGCTAGTTGGCGAGTGCGCAGTGTGATGTCATTCCATGTGAAACGCTTCTCGCGAAAAATGAGGCACTCCTCATCTGGTCGTGTGGCCGCTATGGCTTCATGAATTTCGGCGATGCTAAGAACTGCGGGTGGGAAGAGCGACATAGATGAACGATAACCTCGACATACAAGGAGGGACTATGTCGAACAATTCCCACAGCCCGTTATTCGGAGTATTCATTCCACAAGGCTGGAAGATGGAACTTGCTGGCATTGAAGGTGCTCAAGCCCAATGGCAGACATCGGTTGATGTGGCGGTACTTGCTGAGAAACTTGGGTACGACTCGATTTGGGTATACGACCACTTCCACAATGTTCCTAAGCCTGCTCAAGAAGCAGTGTTTGAATGTTGGACCACTATTGCTGCCATTAGTCAGCGCACGAGCCGCATCAGGCTCGGACAGATGGTGGGCTGTAACAGTTATCGCAACCCAGGCCTCTTAGCAAAGATCACTTCCACAGTCGATGTCATCTCTGGTGGTCGTCTCGACTGGGGTATCGGGGCTGGTTGGTACGAAAGCGAATACAAGGGCTACGGATACGAGTTTGCCAAGCCATCTGATCGCATCGGAATGTTGCGCGAGACAGTTGAGATCGTGAAGTCAATGTGGACAAACGCAGAGACAAACTACGACGGCAAGTACTACAAGATGTCTCGCGCGAATTGTGACCCTAAGCCATTGCAGCAGCCAACTCCTCCCGTGTGGATTGGTGGCGGTGGTGAGCAGTTGACCCTGCGAGTTGTTGCCCAACATGCTGATGTCTCAAACTTTGGTAGCTCGCTCGAAGAGTTCATAAAAAAGCGCGCAATTCTTCAGGATCATTGCCGCATCATCGGTCGAGACGAAGACACCATTCGCAAAACTATTTCTAGCGAAGTATTCATTCGTGAAACTGAAAAAGAAATTATTGAGGCCGGGTCGAAGAATCTTTGGGGTGAACCTGCAGAGTCATGGCGAGCCAAGGCTCTGGTGGGCACGCCAGAGCAGGTGAGCGAAAAGATCCAGAAGTATTTAGATGCGGATTGCACCGGATTCATTCCGTGGTGTGCTGATTACCCGTCAACCGAGACTCTTGAACTATTTGCGACGAAAGTGATTTCCAACTTTCGCTAAAAGTTAGTTACCCAGCGAAGTACTGGAAGATAACTTCCGCGACGCACGACGGCTTTGAAGCACCCTCGCACTCGAAGGTGGCCTCGAGGGTGACGCGTGCGCCGCCTGCTGTGTCTTCAACTGTAAGAAGCTTGAAGCCTGCACGAATCTGTGATCCGACTTTTACAGGGGCGATGAAACGAACCTTGTTTGCGCCGTAGTTCACGCCCATTGCAATGCCACCAACGGTGAATGCCTGAGGAAGAAGTACAGGCCCGAGGGACAAAGTGAGATAACCGTGTGCGATAGGGCCGCCAAAAGGACCGGCATTTGCTTTTTCAACATCAATGTGAATCCACTGGAAGTCTCCGGTGGCTTCTGCAAACTTGTTAACACGCTCCTGCGAGACGTCCATGTACTCGGAGTATCCGAGGTGTTCGCCGATAAGGCCTTTTAGTGCTTCGATGGATTCAATATGTCGTGGTGCCATGTACTTAGTGTGTCACAGGGCGAGGTGCCAAGGATTAACGGAGCCATCTTTTGACATATTGCTGGGTCATGGAGTGAAGCAGGAGAGCCACCAAAGCCGCGTCGAAAAGAAATCCAATGGTGTCGCCCCCTGTGAGGACCCAGCTCGTATCGCCGTAGTTGGTTTGAAGGGTAATTAATTGACGAGCGACAAAGGGAGAGAAGGATGCGGCTACAGCAAGAACCCATCCAAGACGTTTACCGTTGGCCATCAGGTATGCGCCAGCGATGTATGCAACCACCATGCAGAGGGCAAACAGCAGGTTTAAGCCACCCAGTAGCCGTAAAAAGCCGATTTCTCCAGATCTGTCGAGCAATGCGATGACTGCGAAAGCCCCATCGATGTAGAGAAGGAACATCGCGATGGCAAGCGTTTGAGGGTGCATGCGGTCGAACCACTTTTTCGGATCCAAGTTTTTGAATGCATAAGAAAACATGTCTTCAGTGTGTCAGGTGCGATGGGTGTTTGTGAAGGACCATTCTGTTTTTACAGTCAGCAAAAGAGTGAAGATTCATTATTTTGCACACTGCAGTGCAAAAGTCACTACATTGTTGTTGTGCGCAGTGGATTCGTGACCTTTGTAGGTCGACCAAATGTTGGGAAGTCAACATTGGTGAACGCAATTTGTGGAGTCAAGATCTCCATCGTCTCCAACAAGCCGCAAACAACGCGCACTCGAATTCGCGGCGTGTACCACGGTGGCGAAACTCAGATCGTTTTCGTCGACACTCCTGGTCTTCACAAGCCGGTCACACCACTCGGTGAACGAGTCAACGCAACCGCCCTCGACAGTGTGAAAGATGTCGACATCGTGTGTCTCATCATTGACGCATGTAAACCTTTCGGCAAAGGCGATCAGTGGGTTGCGGATCGTATTGATATTAAGAATGCATTTGTCATCGTGAATAAATCCGATAAAGCAACGCGTGAGCAATTGATGTCGCAATTACAGGCTGTTTCTGCTCTTGAAGCAGCTGAATATTTCCCAGTGTCAGCGCGAACCAGCGAAGGGGTTCCCGAACTTCTCGCTGCACTCGCTGCACGTATGCCGGAGGGGCCTGAGTATTACCCAGCCGACATGGTGACCGACACTGATGATTCTCAATGGGTGGCTGAACTCGTGCGCGAACAATTACTTGCAGTGTTGAAAGATGAGTTGCCGTATTCAGTTGCTACCAAAGTGACCGAGTGGGAATGGCCGCGAGTGCGTTGCGAGATTTATGTTGAGCGCGAAAGCCAAAAAGGAATGGTCATCGGCAAAGGTGGTGAGCTCCTCAAGCAAGTGGGGATACAGGTTCGTGCTCAGATGCCCGAAGGTGCCTTCATAGAGCTGCATGTGGTGGTCGACAAGGACTGGCAACAGAATCTGGACCGCCTGGAGCGACTCGGTTATTAATCCGCGGGGGCGTCGGTGATGTCCTGCAGAAACTTTTCGATTTCTTCACGGTTTCGGGTGCGCGTCATAGGGGGAAGAGCGCTGATAAGCGTGCGCCAGTAGCCAGCGACAGCGAGTCGGCGATCGAGAACTGCCACTACGCCCTTGTCGTTAGCAGTTCGAATAAGGCGACCAGCAGCCTGGGCCAAGGAAGTTGCTGCAATCGGTAAGTCGATTTGTCCAAACGCAACGTCTTTTCCGACAGCCTCGCGACGGGCTTCGAGCAACGGGTCGTCCGGGCGGGGGAACGGCAGCTTGTCGAGCACAACAAGCGACAAAGTGCGCCCTGGAAGGTCGACGCCCTGGAAAAATGATTGAGAGGCAAAGATGCATGAGTTCTCGTCCTCTAGGAACATCTGGATGAGTCGTTGACGTGGATAATCAGATGGGCTCAAGATGGGGTACGGAAGGCGCAAACGAAGTTCTTCGGTGGCTTGGTTGAGTGCTTTGTTGCTTGTGAACAGAGCCAATGTGCGCCCGCCAGCAGCGCGAATAAGTGTTTCCAGTTCGTCGTGTACAAATGCTGTGAAATTAGGAGAATTACGATCGGGGAAATCGGGTGAGCAATACAGTCGCGAGTTCTTTTCGTAATCGAACGGACTTTCTACGCTGATGACTTCAGTGCCTTCAAGGGGTAGGCCGACTCGGGCAGGCAACGAATTGGGGATAGTGGCGCTAGTGAGCACTGCTGCAACATTTCCCCACACGGACCCCGACAAAACATCACCCACATGTAATGGACTAATGCGTAATTGTGGTCGCTCTGTGCTTCCCTCTACGTACGCCACGTACCCCTCGTACTTGCCAAGTGCAAGGTCGAGTGCTTCTGCAAGACGATTGGCTTGGGTTTGAGCGCGCAGGTTCTTTTGGTTAGTGGCTTCGTTGTCTGTCTTAATGCCCCGCATTTGTCCGATGAGGCCACCAATTTCGATACGAGCGATGGAGAGTGGCTCGGTGATGCTGGTGGGCATGGGGGTGGAGAGACGGTTGCCATGAAAAGGTGTGAGCGCCGCAGAGAAACGAGTACCGGCTTGTTCCATCTTTGAAGTGATTGTGGGATCGGCAATAACTTTCCTGATTGCAGATGCAAGGGAAGAGAATCGGCCAGCACTGAGAGCAACTCCCACTGTGTCGCTCATGATGGCTTCAAGTTGGTGGGCTTCGTCGAAGATGACTACTTCGTGCGGCGGCAACAAAGCGCCGCCACTCGCAATGTGTAACCCATAAATGTGAAGGTTTACAACAACCACGTCTGCTTCTGCGCCACGTTCACGCGCTTTCTCGGCGAAACATTCATTGCCGACTGGGCAATTCTTTCGCCCTGGACATTCGTCGCTGCCAACGGAAGTAGCACTGCGAGCACGGTCGCTAGGAAGGTGATCTAGTTCTTCAAAATCTCCGGTAGTAGTGGTGCGCGACCAAGCGATGATGGAGTCAACTTCTTTTTTATAGGACCCAGAAAGTTCTTCGAACTCAAGTTGTGCAGATTTATCTGACAGTTCATTAACGCGTTGTTTGCACACGTAATTACTGCGACCCTTAATGACGGCCCAAGTGAAATCGATACCCAGATGTTGTGCGAGAAGAGGTAAGTCATTGCGATGCAATTGGTCTTGCAGTGTTTTTGTAGCCGTAGCTACGACGGTCTTTTTGCCATTGAGTAACGCGGGGACTAGATATCCAAGAGATTTACCGGTACCAGTGCCTGCTTGCACGATGATGGAGCGCCCCGAGGCCAAACTTTCCGCAATGGCTGCAGACATATCAATTTGTCCTTGGCGTTCTTCGGCGCCGCTGAAAGAACTAGTGACTTTGCGTAAAGTTTCGACGGCTGCACGTGCAGCTAATGAACCACTCATGCGTTGGCATGCTCTTCATAAGACGCCAAAGCCTTAGCGAATTCATTGGCATCGAAGTCGGGCCAGGTGCGCTCGGTGAAGTAGATGTGTGAGCCTGTGATCTGCCACAAAAGAAAATTTGAAATACGCGTTTCACCCGATGTGCGAACAAGCAGATCTACTTGAGGCATCTGCGGGTCGTACAGATTGGCTTCAATTGCTTGCGGTGTAACTGGGCCGTTGGTCATGGCGCGCTTGGCCGCACGCACTAGTTCGGCTCTGCTTCCGTAGTCGAACGCGACTGTGACATTGAGGCCGGTATTGCCTTGCGTGTCGGCAATTGCTTTCTTGATGGCCTTTTGCACATAGACAGGAGTCCGTGCGCCAGATTCGGAGAATGGACGGCCAATCCACTTGGTGCGTGCATTGTTGGAATTCATCTCGTCGGTACGAGAGAAAAGTTTGCGGTGCAGCGACAAGATGTGGCGCACTTCGGTACGAGGTCGCACCCAGTTCTCTGTAGAGAACCCAAAGACGGTTAACCAGCCAATGGATCGGCGCGCTGCTTGACGAACTACTTCGGCCAATGCTTCTTCACCTGCTGTGTGGCCGTCGGTACGGGGAAGGCCCTTGCGACGGGCCCAACGGCCATTGCCGTCCATGATGCATGCCATGTGCAGAGGAGGCGCTGGTGAGGTTTTCATGGCAGTAGCACCCTAGTAACTCGTTGTGTCGTGTGAGGTGCAACAGGCTCAAGTGGCGTGGCGTGAGAGACTAGGAGCGTGCCGAATACTGCTGACTTTGTCGAAAATGGTCTGTCTCATGTAGTGGTATCTGGCGGCACACCGGGGCAGTGGCTGAACATGACCATCGCCGAATGGCAGAGACGATTGTGTTCGTTGTCTGACGGCGCTGCCGCTGGAGGAGCTCACTGGGTCACCTTGCTTCCTCATCATGGTGAAGATTTCGCCACCGTTGAAAGAGTCAAGTTCAGAGAATTACTCGAGTCGACGGGAAAAATAGTGGTGATCGAAGTGGGTCACGGTGAACGGTACGTGTGGCATCGCGATAACGGAGTCAATGTGATTGTCGACTGCATGGCAAGTGGGCATGAAAGATTTGCCGCCAATGTAGAGGCCTTGCGCATGCGTGGAGTTTCGCCCGACGACATGTCCGAAGAACTGTTGTCACAAGAACTGTTGCAGCCAGCAGAGCAAGAAGCCGATTTAGTTGTCGTGATGGGGCCACCACATCGAATGCCTGAATCAATGGTGTGGGAGCTTGCCTATAGCGAACTTGTTTTTATTGACATTGCTTGGTCCGATTTGAACTCCAGTCATTTGGAGTTGGCAATCGATGATTTCAATCGTCGCCACCGACGTTTTGGTGGACTTGACTCGTGAGCACGTATAGAGACAATGCGGTAGTGCTTGGCTCATACAAGTTCGGTGAAGCAGATCGCGTTGTTGTGTTATTGACGGAAAAGTATGGCAAGGTACGTGCCGTTGCTCGTGGTGTGCGCAAAACAAAATCTTCTATCGGTGCACGGTTAGAACCCATGAGTCATGTCGACATTGCATTGCGTAGTGGCCGTGACCTCGACACTGTTGCTGAGGTGAAATTGGTGCACACGCACTCCGCATTGCGCATGGACTTCGATCGCATGAACCAGGGGTTGTCGATGTTGGAAGCCGTCAACAAATTGACACCAGACCGAGAACCAGTACCGCATTTGTATGCGGTACTGTCGCGTGCATTGCATGCATTGAATGAGCGCGGGTCTCCACTGATGCTCGGGGCTTTTTATTGGCGACTGCTAGCGATAGAAGGCCATGGACCTCAGTTAGATGTTTGTGTTCGTTGTGGCGAGGAAGGCTCTATCGCCACGTTTGACGTTCAGGAAGGCGGAGTTCATTGCAGCGCGTGTCGCTCGGGGGTTCCCATCTCGGCTGCTGGGCTTTCGTTATTGCGAATGATTTTGGGTGGCCAAATGAGTGAAGCACTGAACATGGAAGAAAATTCTGCCGTGACCGAGGTGAGCCAATTGGCAATGGAAGCTATGGAGAGTCATCTCGAGCGAAAGCTACGAAGTCTCGGTGTGTTCGACCGCCACTTGTAGGCTAGATACCTATGCCCGCTAAAGACCTTGAACAGATTGTCAATCTGTGTAAACGCAGGGGGTTTGTATACCCCAGTGCTGAAATCTACGGAGGTTTCCGTTCCTCATATGACTACGGCCCATTGGGCTCATTGATGTTGCGCAACGTGAAGGATGCGTGGGTGCGAACCATGGTGCAGCAACGAGACGACGTTGTGCTGATTGACGCAGCCATCCTTGGGCCTCCACAAATCTTTGAAGCCTCTGGTCACTTGGCGAACTTCTCTGATCCGCTTGTGGATTGCACGGTGTGTAAACGACGTTTCCGTGAAGACCACATTGAGACGCGCGATTGCCCTCAAGGCATGAAGGGTTGTCAATTTACTGAAGCACGCGCTTTCAACTTGATGTTTAAGACCACAGCTGGCCCAGTAGAGGCTGCGGGTGCAGATGTGTATTTACGGCCAGAGACCGCACAAGGCATGTTTGTGAACTTCTCGAACGTATTGCAAACAAGCCGCAAAAAACCACCATTTGGTATTGCGCAAGTGGGCAAAAGTTTCCGCAACGAAATCACACCAGGAAACTTCATTTTCCGTACTCGCGAATTCGAGCAGATGGAACTTGAATTTTTTGTTCCACCAGCCGAAGGCCCGAAGTGGTACGAGTACTGGTGTCAAGCACGTATGGACTGGTACGTGGAACTTGGCATTCCACGCGAGATGTTGCGCATAAGGGCTCACGATGCCGATGAGCTCTCGCATTATTCAGCCGGAACCAGCGATGTTGAATTTATGTTCCCGTGGGGATGGGGAGAACTAGAAGGAATTGCACAACGCACCGACTTCGACCTCACCCAGCACTCAAATGCATCAGGCCAAAAGTTGGA
>SYAZ01000046.1 GCA_005788815.1 Actinomycetota bacterium
GAAGTGTGAGGGCGGTTTCGTGAGGTCATTTTATAACTTTGACGGCGACGTCCAGTCCGACACTGTTGCTCAAGGTTTTGGCTCACTTGGTCTGATGACATCGGTTTTGATGACACCAGACGGTCGCACGGTTGAAGCAGAAGCAGCACACGGCACAGTCACACGTCATTACCGCGAGCATCAAAAGGGCAACAAGACTTCAACGAACCCTGTTGCATCTATTTATGCATGGACAGGCGGACTTAAGCACCGAGGCAAGCTCGATAACAATGCAAAGCTCAGTGAATTTGCTGAGAAGCTCGAACAAGTGTGTGTTGAGTGCATCGAGGCTGGCGAGATGACAAAAGACCTTTCGCTTCTCATCTCTAAAGATCAACCATGGCTTACGACTGAAGATTTCCTAGCTGCAATCGATCGTCGTCTACAAGCAAAGATGGCCTGAACATGAAAGCAGTGGTTCTTCGCGACCACGGCGGACCAGAAGTTCTGCAATTCGAAGATGTCCCTACGCCCGTATTTGGTTCCGAAGAAATTCTTGTAAATATTGCAGCTACGGCGCTGAACCGTGCTGACTTGCTTCAACGTTTGGGCTTTTATCCGAACCCATTTCCTTCTGGTCCTGAAATTCCAGGTCTTGAGTTTGCCGGAACAGTGGCGGCAGTGGGCGAGCGTGTCACCGCTTGGAAAGTGGGCGACCACGTTATGGGTATCACTAGTGGTGGTGCGTATGCAGAACAGCTGGTCACTCACGAGAGACAAGCAATGGCTGTTCCAGCAGGCATGTCGCTACACGATGCGGCTGCAATTCCCGAAGTATTCATTACTGCTTGGGATGCTCTTGTCGTACAGGGTGGACTCACGTCTGGCCGGTGGGCAATGGTGCATGCTGGTGCATCTGGCGTTGGCACAGCCGCAATACAGATTGTTAAAGCAATTGGTGCGCGCATCGTTGTCACGTGTTCGTCTGGCAAAGTGCAATCATGTCTCGATCTTGGTGCAGATGTTGTTGTTGATTACGGTTCGCAGGACTTCGTAGAGGAAGCGCAGAAAGCAACCGGTGGGAATGGCGTTGATGTCATCCTTGATGTCATTGGCGGTGACTATGTGGAACGCAATGTTGCTTCACTCGCAGTCAAGGGTCGCATTATTCAAGTGGGAGTGATGGCGGGTAAGCCAGTGCCATTCAATGTGGGAGCTTTGTTGGCAAAACGAGCCACCATTACGGGCACCGTGTTACGCGCTCGTCCACTTGAAGAAAAAGTTGCAATTTCTCAGCGATTCGCTGCAGAGATGTTGCCATTGTTCTCTACTGGTCAGTTACGACCAGTCATTGACTCGCGTTACAACTTTGCAGACATTGCTGCAGCGCAGGAATACATGGCTTCCAACGGCAACGTTGGCAAAATAGTTATCTCAGTGGCGTAGACGCCACGTTGATTATCGCGCAGCGATTGCTGTGTAGTTGCGCTCGTCAGAGCCGGTGTACCACTGACGTGGGCGACTGATCTTTTGATCTTTATCTGCAAGAAGTTCTTGCATGTGTGACAACCAGCCCACTGTGCGCGGAATGGCGAACAACACGGTGAACATGTCGACCGGGAAACCGAGTGCTTGATAGATGAGACCAGAGTAGAAGTCCACGTTCGGGTACAGCTTGCGCTTGATGAAGTAGTCATCGCTGAGCGCAGCCTTCTCAAGTGCAATAGCGACTTCGAGAAGCGGGTTCATACCAGTCACTTCAAAGACGTCGTACGCAGTCTGCTTGATGATGGTGGCACGTGGATCAAAGTTCTTATAGACGCGGTGACCGAATCCCATGAGTCGGCCTTCGCCTGACTTCACGCTTTCAATAAATGCAGGAACGTTCTTCACGTCGCCGATTTCAGCGAGCATGCGAATTACTGCTTCGTTGGCTCCACCATGCAGTGGACCGTACAGGGCTGCGGCTGCTGCTGCGGTGGCTGTGTACGGATCTGAGTTGGCTGAACTGACTACGCGCATTGCTGTGGTGCCACAGTTCTGCTCGTGGTCTGCGTGCAAGATGAACAAGACGTCCATCGCACGAGCCAAGACTGGGTTAACGGTGTAGTCATCGCCAATGCGAAACATCATGTTTAGGAAGTTTTCACCGTATGACAAGGCATTGTTTGGAGACACAAAGGGGAGTCCTTGGCTGAATCGGTAACACATGGCTGCAATGGTCGGCACTTTTGCAACAAGACGAAGCACTTGCTTGTCGAATGATTCTGAATCAAAAATGTCTTTTGCGTCGACGTAGAAAGTGCCGAGTGCTGCAGTGGCGGAAATGAACATGCCCATTGGGTGTGCGTCGTAATGGAAGCCATCAACGAATCGCTTACGCATGTTTTCGTGAATCATGGTGTGGCGAGTCACGTTGAACTGCCACTGTTCTAATTCGGCCGCATTGGGGAGTTCACCTTTGAGAAGCAAGTATGCAACTTCGAGGAACGAAGATTTGTCAGCGAGTTGTTCGATGGGGTAGCCGCGGTAACGCAAGATGCCTGCTTCTCCGTCAAGGTAGGTGATGGAAGATGCACAAGCTGCCGTGGAGAGATACGCAGGGTCGTACATGAAGAGGTTCGGATCAAGTTCCCGCAGTGCGGATGAGTTGAAGACCCCGCCCGTGATGGGCACTGTGACGGACTTTCCCGTCCGGTCATCAGTGATAGTGATTGTGTCAGTCATTTGGGATCCCCTCGACAGTGACGAATTGTGTGCGGGGGCTTTCTCCCCCATGAGACAGATTAGGCGAACCGGAGTGCTGCATTCCACTTACGTGGCTTGATAATTGCTTAAAGAGGCGTGTTGTCATGTTTACGAGACACGAGTTTTTCACGTTTATCTCGCAACATGTGCAGAGCAGCACAAATCTCGCGCCGAGTATCGGCTGGATCAATCACGGCGTCCACGTAGCCACGTTCTGCGGCTATGTACGGATTCAAAAGTCGCTCTGAATAATCTGCCTCAAAGGCGGCCCGTTCATTGTCGGTCGCGCGCCTCTGGAGAATGGCAGCGGCTTGCCCCGCGCCCATAACGGCCAGTTCAGCCCACGGCCATGCAAGGCATAGGTCGTTGCCCATCTCTTTTGAGTCCATCACGATGTATGCACCGCCATATGACTTGCGCAAGATGACACAGATACGTGGAACCGTTGCTCGTGCATACGCAAAAACCAGTTGCGCGCCGTGACGAATCATGCCGCGCCACTCCAAGTCTTTTCCTGGATAAAAACCAGGAGTGTCGACCAAGGTGAGAACTGGAATATTGAATGCATCACAGAATGAAACGAAACGCGCAGCTTTTTGTGATGCGGGAATGTCGAGTGTGCCAGCAAGTGAAATGGGTTGGTTGGCCACAATGCCGATGGAGTAGCCCGCCATGTTTGCAAAAGCAGTGATCACGTTGCCGGCCCATCGTGCACGAATCTCCATGTAATGACCGTCGTCAACAATGGATGCGATCACGTCACGGACGTCGTAGCTACCAGTGGAGGTTTCTGGAATGAGAGCACCAGCTTCAGGTGTGAGCCGATCGTCAGCGTCATCGGTCTCTGTGATTGGTGCCAGTTGGTCAACATTGGAGGGCAAAAATTCAAGGAGTTCTTCGACCCACGCAATTGCTCCAGCAATATCGGGCACCACCACAGAGCTTGCGCCACTATGACGAGCATGTGTTCCTGCGCCACCCAGTTCATCGGTTGAAACTTCAATGCCGGTGAACTCAGCAACCATTGTTGGTCCACTAACAAATGCATACGAGTCATCTGTCATCACAACAAAATCAGAAAGTCCGATGAGTAGTGCAGGGCCAGACACTGCCGGACCAGTCACAATACTGATGGTGGGAACAACGCCTGAACAATCCGCCAATGCTTTTGCTGCCGTGCCCCAACCATGCAGTGCAGCGATGCCTTCAAGAATGTCTGCACCAGATGATTCCATTTGCGTAACGAGGGGGAGTCCCTTCGAACGTGCAGTCTGAGCAGCAGTTGCGATGATGTGTGAAGCAGCAGCAGAGAGCGCGCCTTTATGAACTTCACCATCAACGGTGAGCCAGACTGCTTCTCGACCATTTGAAAAGCGCACGACTGCGGCAGAAGCGGCGCCAGGAACACTGTGCTGTAGTTCAACCACAACGTCAAAAGTATTGATGTGGGTAGCGCTCACTCTGTACAGACTAGACACTGAGCGATGGACGAGGTCCTTTGGCAGGTTTCACGCCTATTTCTAGGGTGATTCCGGGTTGTCGTGGGGCATGGCGTTGCACAGTCTCTATGGCACGCTCGCGTACCGCCAATGTGGCCCTGTTGGGTCGTGGTCGCGGGCGTTGCACCCAGCCCACGACTCTGCGTGGCATCTCTTCAATAGGGATACGTACAAAGTTGCCCTTTAGCCACCCGGGTACGGCACTTGCTGGAACGATTGCGGCACCGAAACCTTCGAAAACGAGTGACGCCATGAGGCGAACGCCATCGATTTCGGCGAGCGACTGCAATACAACTCCGTGGTTTGCTGCAGCTCGATCAACAATGCGGCGCTGTGCAGTTCCTCGCGGAGCAAGCATGATGGGATGCTCTGCGAGTTCTTCCAATGTGATGGATGTGTGCGTGGCCAAGACATGCTGCGTTGGTGCAACAAGGAATAGTTCCTCTGCAAATAATTCACGAACATCGAGGGTGGTATCTGCAATGGGAAGGTGAACAATTGCCGCGTCAATTTCACCATTTGCGAGTCGAAGCAACAATGAAGAGGTAGCGCCTTCAACAATGGTGGTCCGAACACCTGGATGGTGTCGCGACAATGACGAAAGAAGTGGTGGCATCAGCCAGCGTGCTGTTGTGCCAATGGTGCCAACTCGGCAATCTCCTGTTGCTGTGTCTCCCAATGAATGAATATCTGCATCAATGTCTTCCACTTCGTGCAAAATGCGCCGTGCGCGAGTGAGCACTAAGTCGCCTTCGTCGGTGAGAGCGCCGGTGGAACGGTCGATGAGTGTGGTGCCCAGTGCCGCTTCAAGTCGTCCAATGTGAGCAGACACGTTCGACTGCACCGTGTCGAGGTATTTGGCGGCTGCCGAGAACGACCCATGATCGGCTATGGCGACGAGGCTCTGAAGTTGCTTGATTTCCATGGCTCAGACTGCTTTCTGGGTCGGAAGTGACCTATCACTAAAAACGATAGCAAGTATCTTGCCGTTCGACTTGAGTGTTCACGCATTCACGTGCATACTTTCACTAATAAATCGCGCCGGACATCCCCCTTTTAGTCCGGCCGAAAGAACCCATCAGATGGTCCCCCCACCATCGGGTTTCGGTAGAGAGGTCCCGCCTAGTGCGGGGCCTTTCCCATTTCTCCCCATATACAACGCCCCAATTCAGGCGTAGTGTGCCCGCGTGGGGCACGCAGCTTTTTTTGATCTTGATCGGACACTTCTTTCGGGCGCATCTGCTCATGTTGTGAGTCGTGTGTTGCGCGAAACAGGAGTCGTGAACAGAAACATTCCTGGCGAATCTCTCATGTATCAAGTCTTTGAAACGTTCGGTGAGAATCTTCCGTCCATGGTGTTGGGTCGTCAAGCAGTCATTGCGATGCGTGGTCATTCACGTGAGGAAGTGCGCGCAGCATCGCGTACAGCAGCGCCCGACATTCTTGCAATGGTGCAGCCATATGCAAAACAAGTTATTGACGGACATCGTGCGGAAGGAAGAAAAGTTGTTTTGGCAACTACAACTCCGCGCGACCTCATTGAACCATTTGCAGAGCTCATGGGTTTTGACGATGTGATTGCAACTACTTATGCAGTTGACGCAGACGGTTGTTACACCGGCGAGTTAGACGGTCAATATGTCTGGTCGCGCGGAAAACGCGATGCTGTGAAGCGTTGGGCTGAAGAAAACGGAGTTGATCTCGCTGGTTCGTATGCCTATAGCGACAGTGTTTTTGATGAGCCATTACTCACTTCTGTGGGTAATCCATTTTGCGTGAACCCAGATTGGCGTTTACGCCTCATGGCTGCAGCACGTCGTTGGCCGGTTATGCATCTTGATGTACCCCTAGGTGTTGCAAAGGTACCCGTAGTTGGTCTTGAAGCACAACAAGTACTGATGAAGTTTGCTCGTCCTGAAGTATTCCCGTATGCACGATTCAAAATCTCGGGCACAGAAAATATCCCAACAGATGGCGCAGCGATTATTTGTGGCAATCATCGCAGTTATTTCGATATTGCTGCCGTTTCACTAGCTGTTGCAAAAACTGGGCGAGCAGTGCGGTTCCTCGGCAAAAAAGAAGTCTTTGATGCGCCAGTGATTGGCCCACTCGCGGCTGCACTCGGCGGCATTCGTGTAGAGCGCGGAACTGGCAGTGATGAACCATTGAGGGCAGCAACAGAATCGTTAGTCGCTGGTGACCTTGTTGCGTTAATGCCGCAAGGAACGATCCCTCGTGGCCGGGCATTCTTTGATCCCATATTGAAGGGGCGTTGGGGTGCAGCAAAACTGGCAGCACAGACAAAAGCGCCAGTCATTCCAATTGGTATTTGGGGAACGGAAAAAGTGTGGCCACGCAACGCAAAGTTGCCGAACATCACGAACGTGACATCACCACCAGAAGTCATCATTGTTGTTGGTGCGCCAGTGTCGTTGTCTTACACAGATGCAGACGCAGATACCGCAGCAATCATGGCTGCCATTAGCGCATTGTTGCCACCAGAGGGACGCGAATATTACGAGCCCACTGAAGATGAACTGCGACGGTCGTACCCGTCGAACTACAAGGGTGACCCTAACGCCGAAGATGATCGGCGCCCAGGTACCGATTAGTTATTTCTGGCTGGCAACTTTTGCGCGAACAATATTGAGCGCAGAACCGGCTTTGAACCATTCCACTTGTTCAGGACTAAATGTGTGCTTTGCCTCGAAGTCGATGGTGGAACCATCTGCCTTGGTGATGCGGCACTGCATTGGTTTGTCGGGAACAGGAGGAAGATTTAACACGCTGATGCGGTCTGTCTCTTCGATCTGGTTATAAGTGTCGGGATTGGCAAAAGTAAGTGGAACTAGCCCTTGCTTCTTCAAGTTGGTTTCGTGAATACGAGCAAAAGAGCGGGCAAAGATAACGACGCCGCCACGGAAGCGTGGCTCCATCGCTGCATGCTCACGTGAAGAACCTTCGCCGTAGTTCTGGTCTCCGATTGCGCACCACTGCACACCGGACTCGCCGTAGTGCTTGGCAATGTCTGGGTAACTGCGCCGTGAACCGTCGATCACGTCGAGGCCTTCGCCCACTGCGCCACCGAATGCATTGACAGCACCAATGAACAAGTTGCCCGAGATGTTCTCAAGGTGGCCACGATACTTAAGCCACTTCCCGGCTGCAGAAATGTGGTCTGTCGTGCACTTTCCTTGTGCCTTCATCAAGATTGGTAACTCGATGTAGTCGTTGCCGTCCCACGCAGTGAACGGTTGCAAAAGTTGCAAACGATCAGAGGTAGGGCTCACTTCCACAGCAACACCGCTTCCATCTACTGGTGGAGCAGTGAAGGTGTCAACGCCGGGGTCGTAGCCCTTTGCGGGAAGAATGTCGCCACGTGGTGCATCGAGTGTTACTTCGGTGCCATCTGCAGCTGTGATGGTGTCGACAGTCGGATCAAAGTCGAGACGACCGGAGAGTGCAATGGCCATCACGGTGTCTGGGCTTGTTACAAATGACAACGTATTTGCTGAGCCGTCTGCGCGCTTTGGAAAGTTGCGGTTGAAAGAGTTCACAATGCTGTTGGGCTTTGCAGTTTTATCTGCTGCGCGCTCCCATTGTCCGATGCAGGGACCACATGCGTTGGCCAACACTGTTGCGCCAATTGCTTCAAGGTCTGCAAGAAGTCCGTCGCGCTCGATGGTTGCACGAATTTGTTCACTTCCCGGTGAGATCAGGAGTTCAACCTTAGCCTTGAGGCCTTTGGCGAGTGCTTGACGTGCAATTGATGCTGCACGGGTGATGTCTTCGTATGACGAGTTCGTGCAAGAACCAATAAGTGCTGCCGAGATGTTCAGTGGCCAATCGTTTTCGCGTGCTGCAGCACCTACGCCTTGTGCGCCAATTTTGTGGGCTCGGTCAGGCGAGTGTGGGCCGTTGATAAGTGGCGTCAGGGTGCTGAGGTCAATCTCAATGATTTGGTCGTATTGCGCACCATCGTCAGGACGAAGGTCGTCGGCTACAGCATCTGCGGCGGCAGCGATTGCTTCGCGACCTGTTGCGCGCAAGTAGTCACTCATGTTGCTGTCGTATCCGAACACTGAACATGTGGCACCAATTTCTGCACCCATGTTGCAGATAGTTGCTTTTCCTGTTGCAGAAATGCTGTCTGCGCCTGAGCCGAAGTATTCAGCGATGGCTCCGGTGCCACCTTCGACGGTGAGTTGGCGTGCAACTTCCAAGATGACATCTTTTGGACTGGCCCAACCAGAAAGTGTTCCGGTGAGTTTGATGCCAATAACTTTTGGCCAACGCACGTTGAACGGAAAGCCAGTCATGACGTCGACAGCATCTGCACCGCCAACACCAATTGCCACCATGCCCAGACCACCAGCGTTTGGTGTGTGGCTATCGGTACCAATCATCATTCCGCCAGGGAATGCGTAGTTTTCGAGAACTACTTGGTGAATGATGCCGCTACCTGGACCCCAGAAACCAACGCCGTACTTTGCAGAGACACTGCGCAAGAAGTCGTACACCTCGCGGTTGACATCGTTTGCGTCACGCAAGTCGAGTTTGGCGCCGACCTTTGCAAGAATGAGGTGGTCGCAATGCACTGTGGATGGCACGGCAGTTGTGGGAAGACCTGCTGTCATGAACTGCAATAACGCCATTTGGGCTGTTGCATCTTGCATGGCGACGCGATCGGGATGGAAGTCCGCGTAACTGCGACCGCGTTCCATTTCTTGTGAAGCGGGGTCAGAAAGATGGTTGATGAGAATTTTCTCAGCCAATGTGAGTGGACGACCAAGGCGCTTGCGTCCCAGTGCGGCATGAGCGGGGAGCGTTGCGTACACGCCTTGCACAAGTTCAATCGGGGTGCCAGCAGAAACGGCCATGGTGGTTACCTTTCGGTGGGCAAGTAATTAGTACTTGCGTTTTGTTCAGATGTATACAACTATAATACAAGTGAGAACCATTCGCTATCACCAGATCGCCGAAGAACTTCGAGGCCGAATTCTCTCGGGTTCGTATGCGGCTGGGCGTTTGCTGCCGAGTGAATCTGATTTGTCCGCTGAATTTGAAGTCAGTCGCGTGACTATTCGCAAAGCCCTTGAGTTGTTGCGCGACGGTGACCTCGTTGATTCGCGCCAGGGATTCGGATGGTTTGTTGCCGGCGAAACAGTTCGTCAACCTCTCGCACGGTTGGCCACATTGGAAGACCAACTGCGCAACTCTGGAGCAACGCCTGAGCGGCGAGTGTTGGAGTTTGCATTTGAAAAAGCACCCAAAGATGTTGCGCTGGCATTGGGTACTTCCCAAGCATTGCGAGTGCGTCGTGTGAATCTCGCTGATGGTGAGCCGTTTGCAATTGTCACGGTGTGGTGTCCCGGTGATTTGGGTCAACACTTGTCTCGTGCAGATGTTGAACGTTCTCCGTTTTATGAACTGCTCGACATTCCATTTGCAGGGGCAACACAAACAATTGGTGCAGATGCCGCCTCGGCAGATGAAGCTGCATTGTTGAAGGTGCCTATCGGTTCACCCGTGTTGCGGTGTGAACGAACAACCCAGAGCGTTGAAGGCAAGACTGTGTTGGTCTCGCGTCACGTTTTCCCTGCGCATCGCACAGAATTCGTGGTTGATTTACCGTTTGTCGATCAGTCGATTGCACCAAGCGGCTTGCGCTTGGTGGATTAAAGGAACTGCTTCTTCCAGCCGTCGTAGTCCTTTACAAGGCCTTCACGAATAGCGGTGATCACATCTGCACGCAAGCGCTTCTTGCTGTGAGTGTGCGCATCTGCATTGAGTGAGGACGTGGAATTGGCAAACTCAATTGCAGTGGTCATTAGTTCTGACTCATCAACAACGAGGTCGAGGAATCCTGTTTCCACCGCATTGTCTGGAGTGAAAATCTCCGCGAGTAAAACTGAACGTGTGAGGGCTGCAGGCGTCACACGTTGGCGAAGAATTTCGATCGTGGAAAAAGGCATTGTCATGCCGATGGCAACTTCATTCGCGGTGTAACGGAAATTGCCACGGACACCAATGCGGTAATCACCACACAACAGGATGAACACACCCATTGCAATGGCGTGGCCACCACAAGCAATCACAACAGGATGAGGGAACGACAACAAGCGAATAGCGAGTTCAAGTCCGCCATTCAGCATGTCGACTGCTGGTTGACCACTTGCTGCAAGTGTTTTGAGGTCGAAGCCTGCAGACAAGATGCCAGGGCGTCCAGCCAGAACCACAGGTGCTGCGTCTCGTTCTGCTTGATCAAGCGCTGCGTGAATTGCCTGTTGCAGTGCAAGTGACATTGCATTGGCTTTGCCGTCATCCATCGTGATGACAGCAACGCCATCAGTCAGCACATACGTGACAATGTCAGCCACTACCACTTATCCCAATGAAGGACTTTGCTCAGAGGCTCGCGCTTTGCAGGCTTGAAGTCTGTACCGATTGTGTAAGCAATAGGGAAGAGGCCCGCTTGGCTAATGCGATCGTGTGGGATGCCAAGCAAGTTGGCTGCTTCTTCTTCGCCACCGTTCATGAGGTGGATGGTGGTCCATGCAGAACCCATTCCACGTTCGCGTAGGGCAAGCATGAAACTCCATACGGCCGGCAACAGTGAACCCCACTGGCTTGCAGTGGCAAATGAAGGAAGGTTGTCGAGACGACCGTCGATTGCTGGGATGAGTAGAAGTGGTGCCTTCTCAAAGTTTTCAGCAAGAAATGCTGCAGAGTCACGAACGAGTGGCATGCGCTCTCCGCGTGTGTCGCCTTCAGCGAATTGGCGAGCAGGTGCATTGGAGTACAGGTCCCAGTTCTTGCGATAGATGTCAGCAAGTGCCTTCTTCTTTGCCGCATCTTCCACGACGATCCAATGCCAGCCTTGGCTGTTTGAACCTGTGGGTGCTTGCAAGGCGATTTCAAGGCATTCCTCGACAATCTCGCGCTCTACTGGCTTATCGAAATCGAGGCGCTTGCGCACGCTGCGGGTGGTCTTGAGTACTTCATCGGCGGAAAGGTTTAAATGCATGAGTCGCATTCTGCCACGCCTTCACTGACAACTGACGAGTGGGACCGTGCCAAACTGGGGACATGAGCGACAGAGTCACTATTTCTATATCCGACGGCATCGCCGATGTTCGTTTTAACCGTGCCGATAAGCGCAACGCCCTTGACGGTGAGCAGTTCCAAGCGATTGTGGACGCCGGCGAATCATTGAAGACCAATAAAAAGATTCGTGTTGTTGTGCTCTCTGGGGAGGGTCCGTCGTTCTGTGCCGGCCTCGACCTTGCATCGATGGGTGCCATGGCCGGTGGTGGTGACCGAGATACAACGCAAAAACAACCAGCAGCTAGCGACATGGAAGAGGGACGCATCACTCATCTGGGACAACAATCAGCATGGGTATGGCAAGAAGTGCCAGTGCCGGTTGTTGCTGCAGTGCATGGTCATGCTCTTGGTGGCGGTTGCCAGATTGCTCTCGGTGCCGACATTCGTATTGCTCATCCAGATACAAAGTTCAGTGTTCGCGAAACATATTGGGGCTTAGTGCCCGACATGTCAGGCACGGTTCTCTTGCAGGGCCTCGTGCGCCCCGACGTGATGAAAGACATCGTGTTGTCTGCTCGTATCTTTGATGGTCGTGAAGCACACGAAATTGGTGTTGTTACTCGCTTATCAGATAATCCTCGTGAAGATGCATTTGCCTATGCCGAAGAGATCTGCAAGCGCAGCCCAGATGCGGTGCGTGGTGCAAAAGAGTTGTTGAACCGTCTCACCATGGATTTTGCCGCTGCCCAATTTGCTGCAGAACGTCGCATCATTGGAAGCCTCATCGGCGGACACAACCAACGTGAAGCAGTAATGAGCGACTTCGAGAAGCGCGCACCTGCCTACATCGACCCCAAATAGGCACCTAAATCCCTTGGCATCAGGGCATCAGCCTGGGTAGCCTTATCCTTGCTCGGGCCAGCGTCGTCCCGGGTGGACAATCCACCTGATTACCCCTGCTCTCGTAGCAGATGTAAGGACTCGACGCACATGAACCCAGATCTCCCCATTGCCCACGGCCTGTACGACCCACGCTTTGAACACGACGCATGTGGCGTTTCGTTCGTTGCCAATATCAAAGGCGTTCGCAGTCGCGAGATAGTGACGCTTGGTATTACCGCGCTATGCAACATGGAGCATCGCGGAGCTACGGGAGCAGAAGCAGACACGGGCGATGGCGCTGGAATTCTGATTCAGGTACCCGATGTATTTTTGAGAGCAGTTGCAGGTTTTGCACTTCCTGCCATAGGCAAATACGCCGTAGGCATCGCATTCCTTCCGGCTGATCCAGTACGCACAGCAACGGCAATTGAAACTGTTGAGCGCATCATTGTTGAAGAAGGGCTTCGACCACTTGGTTGGCGTGTTGTTCCGTCGAACCCAGATTGCCTAGGTGCGTCCGCGCGTGCCGTCATGCCAGCAATTCAGCAGTTCTTCCTCGATGACCCTGCAGGTGCAGAGGGCATAGATCTTGACCGCAAGATTTTCGTGGCGCGTAAGCGCATCGAGCGTGAACTCATTGGTGACATGCGTACCTACTTCTCGTCGTTGTCGGCGCGCACACTCGTGTACAAGGGAATGTTTACGACTCCCGAGTTGGGTGACTTCTTCCCAGACCTGTGGGACGACCGTATGGAGTCTTCGCTTGCACTCGTGCATAGTCGTTTCTCTACAAACACATTTCCTTCGTGGCCTTTAGCTCATCCGTATCGCTACATCGCTCACAATGGTGAGATCAACACGGTGCAGGGAAACAGAAACTGGATGCGCACTCGCGAAGCGTTGTTGGCTAGCGACACGATTCATGGTCTTGAACGCGCGTTCCCAATCTGCACACCAGGTATGAGTGACTCTGCAAGTTTCGACGAAGTGTTGGAGTTGTTGCATCTTTCAGGTCGTTCGTTGCCGCATGCATTGTTAATGATGATTCCAGAAGCCTGGGAAAACAATGACCGCATGGATCCACGCAAGCGTGCGTTCTACGAGTTCCATTCTTCGCTGATGGAGCCGTGGGATGGACCAGCAGACGTTGCATTTACCGATGGCACACTCATTGGCGCAGTGCTTGACCGTAACGGTCTGCGCCCTGGACGCTATTGGATCACGAAAGATGATCTTGTCGTGCTTGCATCAGAGGCTGGAGTTCTCGATATTGAACCTTCACGCGTAGTGAAAAAAGGTCGTTTGCAGCCAGGCAAGATGTTCCTTATCGACACCGCTCAAGGTCGCATCATTGATGATGAAGAAATCAAAATGCAACTTGCGTCGGAGCTTCCGTATGCAGAATGGCTTGAACAAGGCCTCACGCACTTGGCCGACCTGCCAGATAGAGAACACATTGTTCACAGCCACGACAGTGTGATGCGCCGGCAACAGATGTTTGGATACACCGAAGAAGAACTGAAAGTCATTCTTGCTCCAACTGCCCGTACAGGTACTGAACCACTTGGGTCAATGGGTACAGACACTCCGATTGCTGTTCTTTCGGATCGACCTCGCTTGTTGTTTGACTACTTCCAGCAGCTCTTCGCACAAGTAACGAACCCGCCGTTGGATGCCATACGTGAAGAAGTGGTAACAGCAGTTGGTACAAGTGTTGGCCCAGAAGGAAACCTTTTGGCACCAGGTCCAGATAGTTGTCGCCAGTTGGTGTTGCCATTTCCAATTATCGATAACGACGACCTTGCAAAGATCATCCACATCAACGACGAGAACACACATCCACATTTGGCTGCTGTTGTCATTAGTGGCTTGTATCGAGTTGCAGAGGGTGGCGAAGGTCTTCGTTCCGCTTTAGACAAGATTCGTCAAGATGTCAGCGAAGCAATTGTTCAAGGCGCGCGAATCATCGTGTTGTCTGACCGCAATTCCGATGAGGTGTTTGCACCGATTCCTTCGTTGTTGTTGACAAGCGCGGTGCATCACCACCTCATTCGTGAGAAGCGTCGCACAAACGTTGGATTGGTTGTGGAATGCGGCGATGCGCGCGAAGTGCATCACATGGCATTGCTTGTTGGTTTTGGCGCCGGTGCCATTAACCCGTATTTAGCATTTGAAACCATTGAAGACATCATTTCGAATGACATGTACATGTTGGGAAGCATGGAGCCATATCAGGCTGTGAAGAACTACATCAAGGCATCGGGTAAGGGTGTTTTGAAAGTGATGTCAAAGATGGGTGTCTCAACGGTGGCCTCGTATACCGGAGCGCAAATTTTTGAAGCGATTGGTTTAGCAACAGACCTTGTCGACGAATTCTTCACAGGCACAGTGTCTCGCCTCGGTGGAATCGGCCTTGAAGAGATTGCGCGCGAAGTGGCTTCGCGCCATGCAACTGCGCATCCGAAGCGCCCCGATCTTCGTGCGCATCGCCGTATTGAACTTGGTGGCGAATATCAGTGGCGTCGCGAAGGCGAATATCACTTATTCAACCCAGACACTGTGTACCGCTTGCAGCACTCCACTCGTGCGGGGCGGTATGACTTGTTCAAGCAGTACACCAAAGATGTTGACGACCAGTCGCAACGTTTGGCAACGTTGCGCGGGTTGTTTGAGTTGCGTACGAGCGAAAGTGGACCAATTTCTATCGATGAGGTTGAACCAGTCTCTGAAATTGTGAAGCGATTCTCAACAGGTGCAATGAGCTACGGCTCAATTTCTGCCGAAGCGCACGAGACGCTCGCCATCGCAATGAACCGCATTGGTGCAAAGAGCAATACTGGCGAAGGTGGGGAAGACCCAGAACGCTTTACACCGATGGCAAATGGTGATTCAAAGCGTTCATCCATCAAGCAAGTGGCATCGGGGCGCTTTGGTGTTACTAGCGAATACCTGGTGAATGCCGACGACTTGCAGATCAAGATGGCTCAGGGGGCAAAGCCTGGCGAAGGCGGCCAGCTACCTGGGTACAAGGTGTATCCGTCGATAGCAAAAACGCGTCACTCCACACCAGGAGTTGGCTTGATTAGTCCACCACCGCATCACGACATCTATTCCATTGAAGACTTGAAGCAATTGATTCACGACTTGAAGAACTCGAACCCATTGGCGAGAGTTCACGTGAAGTTGGTTGCTGAAGTGGGAGTGGGCACTGTTGCTGCCGGCGTGAGCAAAGCAAAAGCAGACGTCGTTCTTATTTCTGGACACGATGGTGGCACTGGAGCATCTCCACTCACATCTCTGAAGCATGCAGGAGCCCCATGGGAACTCGGACTTGCCGAAGCCCAACAAACCCTGATGCTGAACGGATTGCGCGACCGCATTGTTGTGCAGGCCGACGGTCAGATGAAGACTGGACGCGACGTTGTGATTGCCGCCTTGCTTGGTGCTGAGGAATTTGGTTTTGCTACTGCACCACTAGTGGTGAGTGGTTGCATCATGATGCGCGTCTGTCATCTCGACACATGCCCTGTGGGCATTGCAACTCAGAACCCGACGCTTCGTTCACGTTTCTCTGGTAAGCCCGAGTTTGTTGTGAACTTCTTTGAGTACATCGCCGAAGAAGTGCGGGAGTATCTCGCACAACTTGGTTTCCGTACTTTGAAAGAAGCCGTTGGTCATGTGGAAATGATTGATGCTCGAAAGGCTGTCGATCACTGGAAGGCTAAGGGTCTCGACATTTCTCCGATGTTGGAAGTTCCACATAACCCGTACAACCAAACTCCGTTTATGTCCGTCGCTCAAGATCATGGTTTGAGTGAAGCACTTGATAACGAATTGATTGCACAGTCCCAAACTGCAATTGCGGACGCTCGTCCGGTGAACATCTCCGTTCCGATTCGAAATGTGAATCGCACAGTAGGAACAATGCTTGGATACGAAGTCACGAAAGCTTGGGGTGGTGCAGGTCTGCCTGACGGAACTATCAAGATTCATTTCACGGGCTCTGCTGGCCAAAGCTTCGGTGCGTTTGTTCCTGCAGGAATTGAAATGCGACTAGAAGGTGACAGTAATGACTACCTCGGAAAAGGTTTGTCTGGCGGTCGCATCATCTTGCATCCACATCGTGAGTCCACATTTGTTGCGGAAGAAAACGTGATTGCTGGCAACGTCATTGGGTACGGCGCAACTAGTGGTGAAATCTTCATTCGTGGAACCGTTGGTGAGCGTTTCTGTGTTCGTAACTCGGGAGCGACAGCGGTCGTTGAAGGTGTTGGCGATCATGGTTGTGAGTACATGACAGGCGGTCGCGTGGTGGTGCTTGGCGCTACTGGTCGAAATTTTGCTGCTGGTATGTCTGGTGGCATTGCATATGTGTATGACCCAGATGGTCAGTTCCCAAGCAATGTGAACTACGAGATGGTGGACCTTGAACACGTTGGTGGCGAAGATGAGGAATGGCTCCGTGCCACAATCGCTCGACACGGTTCGTTTACTGAATCAGCCATTGCTGAGCGCATCTTGGGAGCATGGACTGTGGAAGTGTCACGCTTTCGCAAAGTAATGCCACGTGATTACAAACGAGTTCTTACTGTGCAAGCAGAATCAGCAGCCGAAGGGTTGACACAAGAACAAACAGATGACCGAGTGATGGAGGCAGCACGTGGGTGAGACAACCGGATTTTTGAAGTGGGGCCGTAGCGGTCCGACGCGTCGTCCAGTGGAACTGCGATTGAAAGACTGGAAAGAGGTGTACGAACCATTTGATGGTTCCATCTTGAAGAGCCAAGCAGGTCGCTGCATGGACTGTGGTATCCCGTTCTGCAACAACGGTTGCCCACTTGGCAACCTCATTCCTGACTGGAACGATTTGGTGTACCGCGAACATTGGCAAGATGCCATAGAGCGACTGCATGCCACCAACAACTTCCCTGAGTTCACCGGGCGTCTGTGTCCTGCGCCATGTGAATCTGCGTGTGTCTTGGGAATCAACCAAGATCCCGTGTCGATCAAGCAGGTGGAAGTCACCATCATCGATCACGCATGGAATGAAGGATGGGTGACGCCACAAATTCCAACATTGCAAACAGGAAAGCGCGTCGCAATTATCGGCAGTGGTCCTGCTGGTCTTGCAGTAGCCCAACAACTCACGCGTGCTGGTCACGAAGTGGTTGTGTTGGAACGCGCAGACCGAATCGGTGGGTTGCTTCGTTATGGCATTCCTGAGTTCAAGATGGAAAAGAGTCATCTCGATCGTCGTTTAGATCAAATGCGTGCAGAAGGTACAGAGTTCCGTACCAACGCAGATGTTGGTGGGGCAGTAGACGTAGAGATTCTTCTCGCTTCTCATGACGCAATTGTGATGGCGTGTGGTGCAACAGCATGGCGTGACCTAGATGTGCCTGGTAGGGAACTCGCAGGTATTCATCAAGCGATGGAGTACTTGCCAATTGCAAACAAAGTGCAAGAAGGCGATTTTTCAGATGCATCAATCGATGCAA
The DNA here is from genome assembly GCA_005788815.1 of Actinomycetota bacterium. Lineage (GTDB taxonomy): Bacteria > Actinomycetota > Acidimicrobiia > Acidimicrobiales > Ilumatobacteraceae > UBA2093. The sequence goes on from SYAZ01000046.1 coordinate 17,654, forward strand.
AAGGAAAGAACGTTGTCATTATCGGTGGCGGAGACACTGGAGCTGATTGTTTGGGCACATCGCTTCGTCAAGGTGCAAAGCAAGTTATTCAATTGGAAATCATGCCGCGACCACCTGAAGAGCGTGCTGCAGATAACCCGTGGCCACAGTGGAGCATGATTTATCGCACTTCGTCTGCACATGAAGAAGGCGGCGAGCGATTGTTCAGTGTGAATACTGAAAAGTTCATTGATGATGGAAATGGAAATGTGCGCGCACTGTTGCTGAATGAAGTCGAGATGGTGAACGGTCGGTTCGAAAAGAAGGAAGGCTCAGAGATTGAAATTCCTGCCGACCTTGTTTTCTTGGCAATGGGTTTTGTTGGTCCTGAAAAAGGTTCGTGGATAGAACAGTTGGGCGTGGCACTCGATGAACGCGGCAATGTGGCTCGCGGTGCCGACTATCAGACCAACGTTCCTGGCATCTTTGTGGCAGGCGACATGGGTCGTGGTCAGAGTCTTATTGTGTGGGCAATTGCTGAAGGTCGATCATGTGCAGCAGGCGTGGATACATACCTGATGGGAGAGACTTCTTTGCCATCTCCAGTTCTCCCGACAGCTCGTCCGCTGCTGTAATCGCCCAATTATTGCCCGTGACCACGATGCGCCACCTTTTGGGGTGCTTCAGGCTCTACTGTTGATGGTCGTGTTGTTGCAACGTATTGGTCATCTCAAAAGCAGAACTGCAGTTGCAGTTTCTTTGGTGTCCATCTCGCTCTTAACTATGTCGGCGTGCGGTGGTGACACCTTGGGGGTTGCAACCACGGTTGTCAATGTCACTCCTACTAACTTTGCCACCATTCCACCCGTTGCAAGTACTTTGCCAGGCACCACAACCACGCTTCCTTCTGGTGCTGTTGGGCAAGAAACCATTTACACCGTGAAAGCTGGTGACACTCCAATTGGTGTTGCGAATAAGTACGGAATCTCTCTCAATACTTTGCTTGCCTACAACGCAATGGTGAGTCCAGCTCAGTTTCCATATCCCGGTCAGACGCTGCGAATTCCAGCTGCTGCTGTGGTTAACCCAGATACGGGCACAACGCTTCCTGGTACAAGTGGCGGTACTGGCCCAGTATCGGCAGGATGCGGTACACGACCTGCTGGCACCTATGCCATTGAGAGGGGCGACTCATTCTTTGCCATCCAAAAGAAGTTCTGCGTAACTCTCGGCGGACTTCTCACGGCGAATAACTGGGCAGATAGCTCGCAGATATTGTTGCCGGGTGAAGTCATCAACATTCCAGCAGCTGGTAGTTAACGCGACGTAGTCCTTTTGCGGCGAGCGTGCCGTTCGATGGCTAACTCAATGAGTTCATCAATTAATTGCGAGTATGGCACACCTGTTGCATTCCATAGCTTTGGATACATGGAGATAGGTGTAAACCCGGGAATGGTATTGATTTCGTTACACAAGAAGCCGCGACCATTTTCTTCGTAAAAGAAGTCGACGCGCGCCATTCCTTCACAGTGCAGTGCGTTGTAAGCACGGAGGGCTAACTCTCGAACCGTAGTGCTCTCTTGTTCGTTCAGTAGTGCCGGAATCATGAGCGTTGCGGAATCGGTGACGTACTTGTCTTCGTAGTCGTAGAACTCATTGCCAGGAATGATTTCGCCTGCGACAGAAGCGCGTGGTGATCGATTGCCTATGACTGCAACTTCTATCTCGCGCCCGCTAATGCATTCTTCACAGATAATCCACTCGTCGTATGTGGCAGCATGCTGTGCGGCGGCCTGAAACTCTTCGATGGTGTGCGCTTTAGTGACGCCTACAGATGAACCCATATTGGCGGGCTTCACGAAAAGTGGAAGTCCCAACTGAGACGCAGCATCTTGCAAGACAGCAGGAGTAATCATGTCTTCGCGCAATGTGATGTGGCGCGCTTGAGGAATGTTGTGTTGAGCAAAAAGAGATTTTGAAACTCCCTTGTCCATCGCAACGGCGCTAGCCAACACGGCACTACCTACGTATGGAAGATTCAACAATTCCAATAAACCCTGGATGGTGCCGTCTTCGCCCAGTGGTCCGTGAAGCAATGGCATGACGACCGTGTTGGTGCCAAGAGCAGAAAGCGCTGCCGATGTGGTGGCTGGGCCAGTCGCAGCGAGGGTGTCAGAAATGGCTTCCGGATTAGTTGTCCCGTCGGCGTGAACAGGCAGTGCAGGAAGTGACCATTGGCCGTCTTTGCTAATCGCAATTGCAGTGGTCCTGTATTTCTTGGGGTCGACTGCTTTCAGCACATGTGCCGCGGTCACGCAACTGACGTCGTGTTCGGCAGATTGGCCCCCATAGATGACCACAAGATTGAGGAGGGGGGAGACGCTGTCCATCGTCACGACGGTACTCGCCACTAGGGTCTGCACATGCGCATGACGGCTTCAGAAGTGGCGTTTGCTGCCCATGGAACCCTGATAGGGCCAGACGTTGAGGCCAATGGCATCTCATTTGACAGTCGAACTTTGGCAGTCGGACAAGTCTTTGTGGCAGTGGGTGCCGAGCGCGATGGGCATGAGTTTTGTCAGGATGCCATTGCAGGTGGGGCTGCGTTCTTGCTCGTCAATCACGGGAGACGAATCGACGGGGCCACCTGCGTCGAAGTAGAGAACACTCTTGATGCACTTGCATCAATCGGCGCGTACTTGCGTCAGAAGTTGAGTGCACAACTTCAACATCGTGTCGTAGGCATTACGGGCTCTGTAGGAAAGACCAGCACAAAAGATTTAGTGCGCGCAGTTCTCTCGGGCGGCTTTGTGCATGTACATGGCCCTGAGAAATCCTTGAACAATGACATAGGCGTTCCAATAACAATCGCCAACGCTCCCGATGAGTGTGACGCGTTGGTGCTTGAGATGGGCATGCGCGGGTTCGGCGAAATTGGTCGACTCTGTGCAATCGGTCAGCCCCTCATTGGGGTTATTACGGAAGTGGGTGACGCTCACAGTTCTCGCGTTGGCGGAATAGATGGCGTGGTGCGAGCTAAAGCAGAACTTGTGCAGTCGCTTCCAGCCGACGGAGTTGCAATCGTGAATGCTGACTCCGTCAATGCAATGCGCACTGTCAATGGCATTGCCGCACGAGTCATCACGTTTGGGTCACATGACGGCGCCGATGTCGTGTGGTCAACTCGCTCCGTTGACGAATTCGGTCGTCACCTCACTGTTTTTCGATGTGGCACAGATGAGGCGTCTGGGTTAGTGCCCCTTCCGGGAACACACATGGTTTCAAACGCGGCCGCGGCCATTGCAGTGGGTATCCACTGCGGTATGTCATTACAAGACGCAGTGAGTGCTTTGGCATCCGTCGCAGGAGCACCACAACGAATGCAGTGGGTTGCTACAAAAGCAGGACTTCGTATCTTGGACGACTCGTATAACGCGAATTCGTTATCAGTGATTGCCGCACTGCACACGCTTGCTCAAGTGAAGGCTTCATTGAGGTTTGCGGTACTGGGTCAGATGGCCGAAGTGGATGATGAAGTCAACGCTCACCTTTCGGTCGCTGCAACATGTCGTGATCTAGGAATCGAAATTCTTCCTCTTGAAACTGACTTGTATGGAGTTGCGGCACTGTCTGTCGAAGAGATTGTGCAGCGATTGTCGAGCGGGGATATTGACTCAGTCGTTCTCGTGAAAGGTTCACGTGTCGCAGCAACTGAGCGCGTTGTTCAAGCGCTAAAGCACTAGAGAGATTGCGGTTTCGAATCTAATTTGCGGTCAAGTTTCTCAATGTCGCACCACCAAGCCAAAAACAGTGCCCATGCTGCGCCCAAGTACAAAACGGGACGAGCACCGATGGCGTCCATGACTGGGCCAAAGATTGCATTACCTATTGGAATGGTTCCACCAAAAGCCATAAACCACAGAGCCATGACTCGAGCGCGAATCTCTATTTCGAGTCTGCTCTGAAACACAGTCATCATTGATGTAGTTGTTCCGAAGTATGCAACGCCGAGGAAGAAACCTGTGATGAATGCAAGTGGGGTTCCACGCACTGATGCAAAGGCGATCATTGTCACGGCAAACGCAAGAAATCCATGGCGTGTCAGAGTTCGCTTATCAAATGGTGCAAGAACGGTTCCAATAGCGAGCGCACCGACAAGTGCTCCGGTGCCCCATGTTGCATACAGCCATTTATACGTGACAGTTTTTGGTTCAATACCAAATGCCAAGTCTGCAACTGCGGGGAATAGTCCAACAAACGGCAAGCAGAGCAGTGAGAACGAGCTCATAGAGAGCAACATTCTTCCGATGGTCTTTCTGTCGCGAGCAATGCGGAATCCGGCGGTGAATGATTTAAGGCCGTGTTCTTTGCGAGGAAGCGTTGCGGGGATTTTGATACGCAGAACGGCCCACGTAACGAACAGATATGTCGTTGCGTTGAAGATGAATACTTGTCCGGCAGTAACGCCCCAGCTCATCATTAGCGCTACCAAGATGGGTCCAGTAACTCTCGACCCATTAATGGAAGCTGAATTCAGACTGATGGAGCCGCCTAAGTCTTCTGGGCGTACGAGGCTTGGAAGCACTGCAGAGAAGGCAGGCGCGTTACATGCATTGCCTATTCCAACGCAGAGCTGTGCGATGAAAAGTGCATAGATCGGGGAGTGGGCGATGGTGAAAATGCCGAGCAATACGGACCCGCCCATCTGGATGGATTGAGCAAACACCAACCACTTTCGTTTGTCAAAACGGTCTGCCATTACTCCTGCGGGGATGGAGAGCAGCAGCAACGGTCCCAGTTGAGCGAATACAAAAATGCCTACTGCCGAGGCGCGTTGAGTGCGTTGGTAGATGTATGCCGGCAAGACAACGTTTTGCATCCACGTTCCAATGTTTGATGCAAAGTTTGAGTAAAACATGATGCGAAAGTCGCGGTACCCGAATGCGGCACGTGCAGTTCCTGGCCGAGGTGGCGTGCGGCGTGATGCCTTGTGCGGGTTATCTGTCATAGGGGTCGCTCCGACGCTAGTTCCTCCGCTGTGGCGCAGGGTTGTTGGTCCCCACGCCGGCACTCACTAGAGGTAAGAATGTGTCTATGAGTGCGTACGAACCACCGAGTGTTATTCCAGGTGCACGTCCCAAAGATGAATCGTGTCGAACACGGTACGGAACTTTTCCTGAGTGCCCGCACTGTGGCGGAGATTTACAGCCCGAGCATGCACATTTCAAGTGCTTCTCGTGTGGCTGGCGCGATAGTTGCTGCGACTAGTCATTAGTTCGCACGGTTCGGGTTTTACGACTGTGCAGTGAAAGCAATTGGCAGCGACGATGGACCAAAGATTCCAACACCGGTTGATTTGTATTCCACTGGGCCATCAAGGCGAAGTTGAGGCATGCGTTCTGACAGAACAGTAAATGCTTCTTGAAGTTCGGCGCGTGCAAGTGAAGCTCCCAGGCAATAGTGAATACCAGCGCCCAAAGACAAGTGCGGTTGCCCAACGGGTGGCCGCAAGATATTGAAAGTATTTGGCTCGGGAAAGACCGAAGCATCGAAGTTGCCAGTGGCCATCGAAGTACTCATGAACGTTCCTTTGGGAAATAGAACGCCGTTGTATTCAATGTCTTCCGACGCAAATCGAATTGTTCCACCAACGGCGCCGTTGTAGCGCATTACTTCTTCAACTGCACGGGGAGCAAGTGAAGGGTCGTTACGCAAAAGTTCCCACTGGTCAGGATGCTCAGCGAATAACGCCAAAGCAAGTCCTAATTGATTGCGTGTGGTGTCAGTGCCGCCAACAATGACTGCCTCCACCATCATCACGAGTTCTTCGTTGCTTAATTTGTCGCCAGCTTCTTCAGCAGAAATAAGGTCGGTCAGCAAGTCGTCGAGGGGCACTGATCGGCGCTCGGCGATGAGTCCTCGTGTGTAATGGTCGAGTTCTTCTTGCGCCGCCATGATTGTTGGTAATTCAGTTGCTAAATCTGAGCCGAAAATGCGAAGCACATCTGTAGCGAGACGACTAAACAATTTCCAGTCTTCTTTTGGTGCGCCGAGAAGTTCACAGATGATGGGAATGGGGTAGGGCTCACAAATGTCGCGCACCACTTCTGCCCGTCCAGTTTGTGCCACGTCATCAATGAGGCCATTCACGACATCGCGCATGAATGGGCGAAGCCGGTCGGCACTACGTGGAGAAAATGCTGGCGCCACAAGCCGACGAAGGCGAACATGCACTTCTCCTTCAGCACTGAGAATGGACTCGCGGCGTCGGCTCATAAATGCTTCATTTGTGATGCCTTGTAATTGTGCAATGAAGCCAATGGCGGATTGCCAACGCTTGTCTCGCAAGATGCCCATAACGGATTCATATGTCAAGACGCTGTAGCCAATCTCGGTCTTGGCAAGCCAACTCTGACTAGCAACATCGCGAAGAAACTGATGACGATCCGTTCTGGACTGGTCCATGATGACTGGAATTTCAGGGAGGGATAGTTCGGAAGCCAAAGTTGCCATGGCTATAACTTATGGGTTCACAGGGCGCTGGGGCTCAACGGAGGGCTAGCAACAGGCTGCTGAATGTGGAATCCTTGTCACATGAGCACTTTCAAGAACTTCATTAATGGCCAATTTGTAGAAGCGGCCGATGGTCAGACAACTGCGGTCATAGATCCGTCCACCGGCGAGGTGTATGCGCAGGCCTCTCTCAGTGGTGCAGCAGATGTTGACGCTGCAATGAAAGCAGCGGGAAAGGCATTCACATCGTGGAGCCAAACCACTCCATCTGAAAGGTCGCTCGCGTTGTATCGGATTGCAGATGCAATTGAAGCGCGTGCAGACGAAATTGTTGCTGCCGAGGTAAAGAACACTGGTAAGCCCATTGCATTGACCTCTAGTGAAGAGATTCCGCCAATGGTCGATCAAATTCGATTCTTCGCAGGTGCGGCACGCATGTTGGAAGGAAAGGCAACGGCTGAGTACATGGCAAACATGACTTCAATGATTCGTCGTGAACCTGTCGGTGTTTGTGCTCAGGTTGCGCCGTGGAATTACCCCATGATGATGGCGGTGTGGAAGTTTGCACCGGCAATTGCTGCAGGTAACACGGTTGTGTTGAAGCCATCTGATACAACTCCGGCCTCTACAACGTTGCTCGCAGAGATTGCAGCTGAGTTCTTGCCGCCCGGCGTACTCAATGTCATTTGCGGTGACCGCGACACAGGTCGAGCCATGGTTACTCACGACATTCCTGCCATGGTCTCTGTCACGGGTTCTGTGCGTGCAGGCATGGAGGTTGCCGAGGCTGCAGCAAAGAGCCTGAAGCGAGTGCATCTCGAATTGGGAGGAAAAGCGCCTGTCATTGTGTTTGACGATGCAGATATTGAAGCTGCTGCCGCCGGTATTGCTGCTGCGGGATATTTCAACGCAGGTCAAGACTGCACAGCAGCAACACGAGTTGTGTGTGGGCCAAAGATTTACTCAGAGTTCGTAGCGGCGCTTGCAGAGCAAGCATCTGCAACTCGTACGGGTGCGCCATCAGATTTGGAAGCGGCGTTTGGTCCTTTGAACAACCAAAGTCAACTAGCTCGCGTTGCTGGTTTTGTTGATCGCACGCCAAGCCATGCTCGTGTTGTGACCGGTGGTGAGCGCCAAGGCGCAGACGGTTACTTCTTTACTCCGACAGTCATTGCAGACCTTCGTCAAGAAGACGAAATGATTCAAAACGAAATCTTTGGGCCAGTCATTACCGTGCAGAGATTCTCAGATGAAGACGAAGCGTTGCGTTGGGCAAATGGTGTTGACTACGGACTGGCATCATCCGTTTGGACACGCGATTTTGGACGTGCGATGCGTATGGCAAAGCATTTAGATTTTGGCTGCGTGTGGATCAATACTCACATTCCTGTGGTGGCTGAAATGCCACATGGCGGTTACAAGAAGTCCGGATACGGCAAAGACTTGTCTGCCTACGCACTCGATGACTACACGCGTATTAAGCACGTGATGGCCAACCTCGATAGTTGATTATCGAGAGCAGTACTGCTTCCATGCTTCAGTAAACACTGAAGTCAAAGTTGTGCGAATGAATTCGAGTTCTTGTTCGCCACAGATAAGGGTGGGCGAGAGCACCACTACAGGGTCTGCGCGGTCGTCTGCACGACAAATAAGGCCCGCGTCGTAGAGCATGGGCGACACGACGGTTCGCAACAGCCATTCACTTTCATTGTCGGTGAACGTTTGGCGTGTTTCTTTATTGCTCACTAATTCGGCGACACGGAAATAGCCACAGCCGCGTACGTCACCCACGATTGGTAGTTGCGACAGCGACGCCATGACATCGTCAAACAATTCCTCGTGACGAAGAACGTTTCCACAGATGTCATCATTTTCCATGACGTCAAGGTTGGCTAAAGCCACAGCACAACTCACGGGGTGGCCACCAAATGTCAGTCCGTGCATGAATACACGGTTGCTTTCCTCTAGGAACGGTCCGGCAATGCGGTCGCTCACCATGACGCCACCAAGTGGTGCGTATCCGCTGGTAACCCCTTTGGCAAACGTGATCATGTCTGGTTGATAACCGAATCGATCTGATGCGAACATGTGGCCCAGTCGACCGAATGCACAAATGACTTCGTCTGAGACAAGGAGTACGCCGTACTTGTCGCAGGTCTCGCGTACTTTTCTCCAGTAGCCATCGGGAGGAACCAAAGTTCCACCTGTATTTTGCACTGGCTCCATGATGACCATAGCGACAGTCTCTGGACCTTCTGCCAAGATGCGACGTTCTAAGTCATCGGCACAATCAAGAGTGCACGCCGGCAACTGAGAGCAAGTGGCACATCGGTAACTGTTTGTGTTTCGAATCTTTACGGCGTTCGGTAGCAGTGGTTCAAATGGTTCTCGTAATGCAGGAATGCCGGTGATGGACAAAGCACCAAGAGATGTTCCGTGATACGCGTAGTCGCGGCTAATCACTTTTCGTCGAGAAGGTTGTCCGATAGCGGCGAAGTATTGGATTGCAAGTTTCCAAGCAGACTCCACAGCCTCGCCGCCACCAGTAGTGAAGAACACTCTGTTGAGGTCGCCAGGTGCAAGCTCGGCGAGTCGACCAGCAAGACGTGCAGCAGGTTCAGTGGTGTAACTCCAAAGGGGGAAGTAGGCGAGTTTTTCGGTTTGAGCGCGGGCTGCTTCAGCGAGTTCGGTGCGACCATGTCCAATGTTGACGGTGAACAATCCACTGAGGCCATCGAGAAACTTTCGTCCTGCGGCGTCGAACACATATGCGCCCTCACCACGTTCGATGATGGGCAATCCGTCTCGCTGAGCTCCAGCAAGTCGGGTGAAGTGACCCCAAATATGTCTTCGCGATAACGCGTCTACTTGGTCAAGGTCCTCAGGGGTCATATATGAACAATAGGTTGCGAGTCTGTAATTGCTTGTCCTGAGGCTCTGAGTGCCTATGCTTTGCTACAGGCACACCAATGGGGAGGTCCAGTGGCCAGTGAGCGGGGATCAGTCGAACTTGTCAATGTGACAAAGATGTTTGGCGACATGGTTGCAGTTGATTCGATGAATTTGTCGATCGAACCAGGTGAATTTCTCTCTCTCCTTGGGCCAAGTGGCTGCGGAAAAACAACAACACTGCGAATGTTGGCAGGGTTTGAACAGCCAGATGCAGGTCATATTCGGGTCAATGGTCAAGAAGTGCAAAACGTGCCGTCGTACAAGCGTGAAGTAAACACAGTTTTTCAGCACTACGCATTGTTTCCACACATGACAGTTGCAGAGAACGTTGCGTATGGGCTTAAGCAGTCGGGTACTCCAAAGTCAGAAATTGCAACACGAGTGGCTGAAGCTCTTGACATGGTGCAGATGTCAAAGTTGGCTGAAAGACGACCACGACAAATGTCTGGTGGCCAGCAACAACGTGTCGCTGTTGCGCGGGCTTTAGTGAATCGCCCAAGTGTTCTTTTGTTAGACGAGCCACTTGGCGCACTCGATCGCAAGCTGCGCGAAGAAATGCAGATTGAACTCAAGTTATTGCAGAGCCGTTTGGGCATCACATTTGTGTTTGTTACTCACGACCAAGAAGAAGCAATGTCAATGTCAGATCGCATCGCCATCATGCTCGACGGACATATCGAGCAGTTGGGTGACCCAGAGACTGTGTACGAGCATCCATCGTCTGCATTCGTTGCTGGATTCATCGGTCGTAACAATTTCTGGCAAGGAACCGCCACCGACAATGGTGCAGTGGCAGATGACGGCACTGTGTTCGTGGCTACTCGACCCGAAGAACACGTACCCACAGGCCAGGATGCACTCGCGGCTGTGCGTCCAGAGAGTATTCACCTCTCGCATGAGCAGCCTCAACAGGGCAGCAACATCGTGAGGGCACGGGTGTCGGGTATCTCGCATTTCGGTGATGTCTTGCAATATGTAGTCACAGTCGGAGAGCGCGACCTTTTGGTCTTGTCGCCCCGGTCTTTGGCTCTGCGCCCTGCCTTGGGCGACGAAGTGTGGTGCTCGTGGGCTCCTGAAGAGGTGTATCTCTTCTCGGCTCGACAGGCAGACGTCGTTATGGCGGAAGCGCATCTTGACTAGTTGCAGACGCACTATGTTTAGAACACAGATCTCATACAACAAAGGGGAAATCAAATGACACAGGAACTTCGAATTCTTGCACCGGACAGTTTTCGGGAAAAGCTGAATCGACGCGCTTTCATTAAAGCTGGTACGGCTACTGCAGGTATGGCAGTGGTGTTGATGGCTTGTGGTGGCAGTGATTCTTCAAGTCCAGACACCACCGCAGCAGGTGTAGCCGGCGAGGCTTCTGGCGACTGGAGTCGCGTCATCAATCAGGCAAGTGGCACATTGGCGATGTACACCTGGGGTGACTACGACGATCCAGAACTTGTCGGTGCACTCGCAGAGTCGAGCCTCGGCGTCAAGATGAAAGTTGATTACTTTCCAAGTAACGAAGACCTGATTACAAAGTTGTCTGCAGGTGGCGGCACAAGTAGTGGCTTCGACATTGTTGTTCCGACTGGTCCGTACATCGTGCAAATGGTGGAAAAAGGTCTCATTCAGAAATTCGACAAGACCCTTCTTCCGAACATGGTGAATGTTGACCCTGCATTCCTCGGGCAAGCATGGGATAAGGACAATGAATACTCAGTGTGCAAGAACTGGGGCACTACTGGTTTCTTCTACGACACCACAAAGATCACTAAAGAGCTCAATACGTGGCAAGACTTCCTAGATGCGTGTATGGGTGAAGCAAGTGGACAGTGTGCAGTCATTGATGCTCCGCCAAACTTCGTAGGCCCATATTTTTGGGCAAACGGAATTGACTGGAACACAGAAGACAAAGCCAGCATCGACGCTGCAGAAGATTTCTTGGTGAACAAACTTGCGCCACACATCAAGGCATTCGATAGCTATCCAAGTTCAAAGCTTGCTGAAGGTGCGTACTCCTTGGCGATGGCCTGGAACGGTGACGCGCGTCAGGCGTATTCCCGAATCGAAGACGCTGGCGGCACTCCAGAAAATTGGCGCTGGGTTCTCGGAGCTCCAGACACCGAACTTTTCATGGATACCTTCTGTGTCGCAGCAGGGGCGCCAAACGCAGAAGCTGCACATGCGTGGATCAACTGGATTCTGATTCCTGAGAACTCCATCAAGGATCTTGAATATCACGGCTATAACACCGGCCTGAAGAACATGGAAGGTCTTATTAGTGAGCTTGCTCCTGACCTCGTCAAGGGCGACATGATCTTCTTCTCTGATGAGCAAGTCAAGACGATGCACACTCAAGTGCTTAACTCCTCGATTGACCGTTTCGTGGACATCTTGAACAAGGCAAAAGCTAAGGCTGGAGCTTGATTCGGTGACCGCTTCGGTCACTTTTAAACAACGACGGAAGTTGCGAGCGCCAAAGTATGCGCTCGCGCTTCCATCGATGATTTGGTACACGCTTTTTTTTGTCGTACCAATCGCGTTCATCGTGGTGTACAGCTTTGGGGCCAAGGACGGATCCAAACTGTTGCCAGTAGATCTCTCCAATCTTTCTGGCGCTAATTACGCAAACGTTTTTGATGAGACTTTCTTCAAGGTATTCAGATCTACCTTAAGGATCTCCACAATTGCCACCATCGGGTGTTTGTTGATTGGGCTGCCCGTTGCGTATCTGGCGGCATTTAAAGTTTCTGAAAAATGGAAGGGGTTCATTCTTGCCCTAGTCGTCGTTCCGAGCTTCACCAGTTTCCTGATTCGAACGGTTGCTTGGCGAATTCCACTGGCACCAAATGGTTTCTTCTCAAAGTGGCTCGTGGATATGTCATGGATCGGACCTCAAGGAATTCAGGTTCTTGAGACACCCATGGCTGTACAAATCGCAATCATCTATAACTATCTCGGATTTATGATTCTGCCCTTGTTTGTTGCTCTCGACCGCATTGACGTGCGAATGAGAGAAGCAAGTAAAGATCTTGGTGCCGGGCGCCTCTCCACGTTTTTCGGCATCACGCTCCCATTGGCGGGTCCGGGAATTATCGCTGGTGTGCTGCTTACATTCATTCCCATGTGTGGCGACTTCGTCACCGCCACCATCTTGGGTGGAGCAAAAGGCAACATGATCGGCTCAATGATTGCATCGCAATTTAGCGGAGCTCAAAACTGGCCACTTGGTTCTGCGATGGCAGTGCTGATGATCGGTGCCGTGTTGTCATCGATGGTCGTTGGTGCAGCAATCGTGTGGTTGGTGTCATGGATTGTCGCACACCCAACACCTCTTTCAATTTCATTGAAGCGTCGAATGTTTGAGCAATCTCTTGTTCGTTCGCGCGCTGGCAAAGGTTCGCTTCTTAAGGTCGACATCCTTCCGTACGCGCTGTGGACATGGACAGCACTGGTAATTCTTTTCTTGTTTATTCCAATCATGCTTGTGGTGTTGCACTCGTTCAATGGAGGTTCTTCCTTCACGATTTGGTCGGGAGAGCCAGGCGTGAAATGGTGGGGTGAACTTTTCGATGGGACTGCAGCGTGGGCGGTTGTAGTGCGGTTTGCAGTGATTGTTGCAATTGCTCTTGTGGGTCGAGAAGTTTTATCGCGAAAGACTTTAATTTCGAAGCGTTCACTGAATTGGGCTGGTCCTGGTGCATTCTTTCTTGCATTCATCGTTAACGGCGCACTCACAGATTCGTATCGGGGCATCTTCGACTTTGCAGGAGTTGGTGATGCGATTCGTAACTCGTTCATTGCGGCCTTTGGTGCCACAGTGATTGCCGTAGTTATTGGCGGTTTTGCTGGTGTCTCTTTGGCGCGCCGACCTGGCATCTGGACAAAATTCTTTATGGCAACAGTGTTCCTTATTTTGGTAACACCAGAAATCATGGATGCAATTGCTCTTGCAACGTGGTTTCCTCGCATCGCAGAATTTCCGATCATCGGTTACCCATTCAAGAACGGATGGGGGCCATTCAACGGCGGCATGAACAAGTTGTGGGTTGGGCAATCCCTCTATGCAAGTGCCGTGGTCACACTCATTGTTCGCGCCAGACTTGCTGGGCTTGATGAGTCATTGGAAGAAGCGGCCGCAGATCTAGGCGCCACTCCGGCGCGTGCGTTTCGCCAAATCACCTTGCCACTCATTTCATCTGCGCTTGTTGCGGGCGGGCTGTTGTCCTTCGCTCTGTGTCTAGACAACGCCGTCATCTCAACGTTGGTGAGCGAAGCTGGTTCCACTACCTTCCCAGTCGCTCTCATCGGTGCAACACGTAGCACCATCAAACCATTCTGGGGTGTGGGTGCAGTGTTGCTCTTCACTGTCACTCTGGGTGCCTTGTGGTTTGTCACTGTTGTATTGAGACGATCGGGTAGTTCCTCATCGGAAATTGCCGCCACTTTGGCAGGCAACTAATGGATCCTCCGAGTAGTCGCTCGATAACTATTCAGCCCCCAGGTTCGCCTCAGTGGGTTCACGACGCGGTGGTTGCAGGTGGTGGCAATATTGTGCAACCGCAACATTCCACAGCCGCAGTGTGGACAGCGGCAAAAGATGTTGAAGGTCTCCGTTCGTTACTTCGTGATCATCCCCATCTTGAATGGGTGCAAGTTCCATTTGCGGGCATCGAAAATTTCTTGCCAGTCATTGATGACAATCGAGTGTGGACATGTGGCAAGGGTGTGTATGCCGAACCAGTAGCAGAACATGCATTGGGATTAGCACTTGCGGGCATGAGAAATATTGGTGACTATGGACGAGCATCACAGTGGACAGGTCCGGTTGGTCGCAACCTCTTGGGAGCAGCAGTCACCATCGTTGGTGGTGGCGGCATCACAGAATCTCTGATTCGTCTCCTTGTGCCGTTTCAGTGCACAATCACTGTGGTGCGAAGGAGTGTCGAACACATAGACGGTGCAGACACCGTGGTTGGCCAAGAAAACTTGGTTGACGCTCTCGTCGGCGCTGATGTTGTGTTCTTAGCCTTGTCGCTAACAAGCGAGACACAAGGTCTCATTGGGCGTCCTGAGTTTGAGGTGATGGAGCCACATGCATGGATAGTGAATGTGGCGCGTGGTGGCCACATAGTGACTGAGGATTTGGTGTGGGCGTTAGAGAACAACATCATTGGGGGAGCTGCCCTTGACGTGACAGACCCCGAGCCGCTGCCTCCACAACATCCGTTATGGTCATTGCCCAATTGCATCATTACTCCACATGTAGGAAATACTCCTGAGATGGCGATTCCATTGTTGTCGACACGTATTCAGGAAAATGTTCGCCGATACATGCGAGATGAAGAACTCATTGGATTAGTCGACGTGCGTCATGGGTATTAACAAATCTCATTACGACGAACTGGGAGTGGCCGCCACTGCTTCACATGCAGAGATACGTCGTGCATATCGACATCTCATGCGCACACTGCACCCCGATAGCAACGACGGCAGAGTTGATGCGGTACGAATAACGCGCGTCAATCAAGCGTGGAATGTGTTGTCACAGAGTTCTTCACGAGCCGCTTACGATAAGTCGCGAGCGAGCACCACCAAGAACTCCGTCAGCGAACCACCCGAAACGCAGTTCATTCCGTCCTATGCGCCTGCTCGGTTCCCGTGGAGAGGAATGTTGTTGTGCATTGGTATAGGAATTGTCGTCGTGCTCTTCATGCATGCAACGGCACAGCCGTCGGTACCTGGAAAACCAGATCAGTTGCTTTCTGGTGGTTCGTGCGTAAAGATTGACGCTCAACTTGCGGTGTATGAAGTCTCGTGTAGCGAGGCGCACGACGGGGTAGTTCGTCAACTAGTAGCCACCGACCGTACGTGTCCGACAGGAAGTGAGCCATATCGAGATCGCCAAGGTATGGGAGTCGCCTGCGTCATCAAGAAATGACGAATTATTGGCAGTGTGGCCGCCGTTGGTCGGTCCGTCATCGCCCTGAGGAGGCGAGGGTGGTCAAGTCGCGGGCGTAACAGAACTAGCGTTCACTCTGTGCGGAGATTGTGTGAACGTCCCGGATGCGCTGGTCAAGCAGAAGTGTCCTATGGAATCGATCATTCCACCCTTGTTGTTTGGGTGGATAACAAAGCCGTCTCTGAACGCGACCACGCAGGGCGCCTCTGTCGGCGTCATGCCAATGCACTGAGTGTGCCACGTGGATGGACAATCGATGATCGCCGCGAACTGGTGCCGAAATTGTTTGTCGTGAGAATTGCTGACGAAGATGAAGCGCCCCCAGTAAAGAAAAAGAGAGTTGCTTCTGCAGAGAAGAAGCCAAAGAAGGCGGCCAGCCGACCTCGTCCTTCTTTGTTTGAGGCAAACGACGCACAACGTGCTGCGGAGAATCAAGAGGCAGATCAAGAACAAGTTTTGTCTGTTGACCAACATATTGAAGACCCTGATGAAACCCGTGCTATCCCGTGGTCGCCACGCCTTGCCGCAACTGCAACTATTCCCGACGAAGCAGAAGAAGGTGAGGCACCCGTGTTCGGGCGACTAATGGGTCGTGCATTTGGGCAACGTGGGCCAGAAGAATAATTCGTGAAGCATTCTTCAGAAGTTCTTATCGCTGCACCGATTGAGGTTGTCATTCCGTTGGTCAGTGATCTTTCTGTGTATCCACAGTGGATGCCGCTGGTACATTCAGCAGAACTAATGGGCGACGACTCGTGGGCTGTGGAACTGCGGGCAAAGGTAGGAGTTTTTGCGCGTTCAAAGCGGTTGCGTATGTGTCGAACGCATCACGATGCAACTCGCATTGTGTTTGAACGAAAAGAACTCGACGGTCGCAAGCACTCGGAATGGATTCTCGAGATCGAACTGCAGCAAGAAGGTAGTGGTTGTCGAGTGGCGATGCACATGGCATACGGCGGAAATCTGTGGACTGCGGGTGTATTAGATCGCGTACTCGCATCACATGTTGATGCCGGAAAATCGGGCTTGGCGCGGTTGGTCTGCGGGGCGTGACAGAGTAGAGAGATGGCAAACGATGCAGAGGAACTAGCGAGCGGGATTCGTGTGGTGATGAATGCCACTGATGTCTCAGGCTTACGACGTCTCACGGGTGGTGCCTCACGTGAGACCTGGCGATTCAATGCCGACGGTCAAGATTTTGTCTTGCAGCGTGTTCGCAAGGGAACCCCTGGTGGATTGCGCACCGAGCCGGCTGTGTTGGCCGCAGCGCATCGTGGTGGCGTGCCAGTACCAGAACTCGTTGTGGATGGTTCTCGTCGAGAAGAACTAGAGCGTCCATTCATGATTGTGCGAGCAGTACAAGGAGAAACAATTGCTCGAAAAATTCTGCGCGATGATGAGTTTGCCGGTGCCCGCCAGGCGCTTCCAGCACAATTAGGGAAAGCTGCTGCTTCGCTTCATCGCATTAGTGCCTCAGAAGTTGAAGGTCTTGTGAACGAAGACCAGATTGATCGCTACAAGCAAGTGCTGGACGATCTGGGAGAACCACACCCAGTGTTCGAGGTGGCATTCCGTTGGCTAGAGATGAATAGGCCAGTCACCACACATCAATGCATTGTGCATGGCGATTTTCGTTTGGGAAACATGATGGTGAACGATCAAGGTTTATCAGCAGTTTTGGATTGGGAACTCGCTCATGTAGGAGACCCCATGGAGGACCTTGGTTGGCTCTGTGTGCGTGCATGGAGATTTGGTGGGCCACATCCTGTTGCAGGTATTGGAACGTACGAATCATTGTTTGATGCATACGAAGAAGAATCTGGCATTCGTCCCGATGGTCACATTGTGCGGTGGTGGGAAACGCTCGGCACTTTGAAGTGGGGAATTATGTGCATTACTCAGGCGTCAGCGCACCTCAGTGGTATGGCGCGCAGTCATGAACTGGCTGCTATAGGTCGTCGCGTGTGTGAAAACGAATATGACTTACTGGAATTACTGACATTGGAGAACTCATGACAGCCCCACATGATCGTCCAAGTGCTGTTGAGTTGCTCGAAGCTGTCCGTGAGTGGATGGAAAAAGACCTCATGGGTGGAATTGAACCGCGCCTGCAGTTTCATACCCGCGTCGCAATGAATGTTTTAGACATTGTTTCTCGCGAAATCGCAATGGGCGCAGACCAATTGGAATCACACACCGCACTTCTCGCGTCCCTTGGTGTGGATTCAGACGCTGAATTATCTCAACAGATTCGCAATGGCGAGTATGACACCAGATTGTTAGAGGTGTTGGAGCGTTTGCGTCCAGTCATTGAAGACAAAGTGCGAGTGGCGAACCCAAAATATCTGCGTTAGCGCGGTTGGCGCGTCTTTTTCATCTCGATAGTTACTGGTTGACCTGCAGCCAATTGGCCACAAGCCGCAGCAATTTCCGTGCCACGGTTTTGGCGTGTCGTTGCGTTGACTCCTAAGTCGCGAAGTAGTCGCTGGAATGCAGCCACGCGTCCTGGGGAGCTTCCCACGGTGGGCCACCCTGGGGTGGGATTGAGGGGGATGAGATTCACATGCGCAGGTGGAGACAATTGCAAACACAGTTCTGCCAATTCGTGGGCATCGCGGTCGGTGTCGTTCACTGAATCGATGAGTGCCCATTCAAAGGTCACTCGACGACGCTTTTCGAAGAGGTAATCGCGACACGTATCCATGAGCATCTGAATGGGATAGCGAGTGTTGATTGGTACTAGTTCATCGCGCAATGTGTCACGAGCTGCGTGCAATGACACTGCCAAGTTCACGGGGAGTGGGCGTTGTGTCAAAGCGCGGATGCCAGGAACAATGCCGACAGTTGAAATAGTGAGATGCCGTGCTGAGATTCCGATATCTGCATGTATGCGTTCGACGGCGCCCCACACGTTTGGTTCATTGGCAAGTGGCTCACCCATTCCCATGAAAACAATGTTGTCGATGCGGCGATCTTTCGTAGCGGCCTCGCGGGCACTACGAATGACTTGTTCGACTATCTCGCCAATTGATAAGTGACGGTTGAATCCGGCTTGTCCGGTTGCACAGAACCCACACGCCATGGCACAACCTGCTTGTGTGCTAACACAGACTGTGGCGCGATCGTCGTAATACATGAGGACAGTTTCAATTGGGTGGTTTCCCTCCACGAGATGCCAAAGAAACTTCACTGTGTCGCCATCTTCAGAAGTAGACCGTTGAACTTCAATCAGGCTTTCGGGTAGTTCGGCATCAATTTTTTTGCGCAGTGCTGCTGGCAAGTTGGAGATATCTGCAGGCTTCTTGAAATGTGTGTAGAGCCCACTCCACAATTGATTCAGTCGATACGACGGCTCTCCTTCGAGAATCGCAGAGATCTCCTCACGTGTTGGGTCATACAGCGATGTCATGGTTGTGACGCCTCAATGTCGCCAACAAAAGCGTGTTCTCTGTGGTGAATCTCGAAACCGAGCGCCGAGTAGATAGAAATTGCCTGAGTGTTGTCGGCGTCGACATACAACATGGCTACTGGTGCGCCTTGCTGCGCAAGATGATGCAAGCCGGCAACGGTGAGTTTGTACCCGAGGCCTTTTCCTGCAGCTGATGGGTGCACAGCAACAACGTAAATTTCGCCCATTGTTGTTTCAGTGTCTGTATGCAGTTTTGTCCAGCAAAAGCCGCTAAGAGATTCCTTGTCCCAGTGCATGAGGAAACCGTTCGGGTCGAACCATGACTCTTTTTGTCGCGATGCAATTGTCTCGTGTGTCCACCCGCCTTGTTCGGGGTGATGTGCAAATGCTGCGTTGTTCACAGTGAGCCACGCGTCTTCGTCGGTGGCGGGCCGAAAGGGCAACGTCGTGAATGATGCGATAGATGCAGTGACATCTTCAGGTAGCGGTAGTGCGCGACGCATCTGCAGCAACTGTCGACCTGGGTGAAGATGTGCAGTGTGGGCGAGTTGGCGATGAACATTGTTTGGCTCAAAGACCCACCAGTGCACATGGCCTCCGCCCTCGGTGGCCACGATGTCGAGTGCTTCACGCAGAAGGTCGGGTGCGATCTCCATGGAGTCGTAACGGTGATGTGGATGAACAATAAGGTCAAGTGACCACGATTCATGTCCACGTGAAATCTGGCAGTACCCCACGATGTGAGAGTGGCTATCGTCTCGTGCAATTATTCCGGCAAACCCTGTGCGGCCGCCTTCACGTAAATCGAGCCATAGATGATCATTCAGTGGGCGTGCGCCATCGGCTCTCCACGCATCAGCAATGAGATCAGAGACCTCATCCATGCTGGCGGCGTCCATTTGACGCTTAATTTCGAGTGATCGCACGTCGGTCAGGGTACCTTCGTGCCATGGGAAAGCCGAGAACACCAGCGGGTCGGGCCAAAGAGGTCGCATCCAGGCTGGCTGTTCTGTACCCCGAGGCTGAATGCGAACTCACACACAAGAACCCTTTTGAGTTACTGGCAGCCACCATCTTGTCTGCGCAATGCACTGACGTTCGCGTGAACATGGTGACGCCACAATTGTTCGCGAAGTATCCCACTCCAACTGCGTTGGCGGCAGCAAACCCCTCCGAACTGGAAGAGATCATCCGTTCAACTGGCTTTTTTCAGACGAAGGCACGCAACCTCATTGGAATGGCACAAAACGTTTTGGATCGATACAACGGCGAGATACCAAGTGACCTCGAGGATCTAGTGACATTGCCTGGAGTCGGTCGAAAGACAGGCAACGTTTTGCGCAGTGTGGTGTTTGGCCTTCCAGGTCTTGCTGTCGACACTCACGTGGGGCGCTTGTCGCGCCGGCTTGGCCTCACTGTGGAAGAAGATCCAGTGAAGGTCGAGAAAGTTTTGAATGCTTTCTTGCCTCCCGAGGAATGGGGAAGCTTTGGGTTGCGACTCATCTTGCATGGTCGTCGTGTGTGTGACGCCAAGAAACCAGCCTGCGATCGCTGCGAGTTTGATGACATCTGCCCGTCCTCGCTTATGCCCACAAAAGCCAAGAAGAAATAGCAACTATCGCTCTTGCCGCGCCCGTGAAGTAGCGTTTCGGCAATGACAGCAACTATCCGAGCCGAACTTGGCGCCGCCGCAGATGCAATTGGTCGCTATCGCAGTCGCGTTGCGGGCCTTATCGAAAACGTCGGAGCCAATCACGAAGACCTCGTGAGTGCCATGTACGAAGCCGAACGTGCATTGTTGTCAGCAGAACGCCTGCTGATTCGTGCTGAAAAAATAGCCCGATAATTCAACGTAGTGTGACTAGGTTCTTGTAGTGGCCATCTTCGAACCCCGAGATCAAATACGTGCAATGAGTGGATACCACTCGCCACAAGTCGATGTCCCCATTCGTCTCAACACAAACGAATCTCCATTTGCGCCGCCTGAAGGGTGGCTGCGTCAATTAGAGGCGATTGTTTCTGAGATTGAATGGAACCGGTATCCCGATAGGGCGGCAACGGAATTGCGCCGAACTATTGCGCAGCGACATGGTGTGCGCCCAGAACAAGTATTTGTTGCCAATGGTTCCAATGAAGTGATTCAGACCATCCTGCTTGCATACGGCGGTGCGGGCCGAAAAGTTGCAACGTTTGAGCCCACGTATCAGATGTATGCACAAATCGCTCGCGTGACCGGGGCACAAGTGGTTGAGGGCGAACGACAACCAGACCTCACGCTTGATGTTGCCGAAATCGAACGAGTAGTAAAAGAGCATCAACCAGCGGTGACGTTTTTATGTAATCCGAATAACCCCACGGGGCTCGTGGAGCCGGCACAAAACCTGCGAGCTCTTCTTGAGATTGCCACAGGCATTGTGGTGGTAGATGAAGCGTATGCAGAGTTCTCCGATTGGTCGGCAATGGATCTTGTGTCTGATGATGTGCCACTTGCCGTGACACGTACTTTCTCTAAGACCCTTTCGATGGCGGCACTACGCGTGGGGTATGTGGTGGCGCCCGAATGGATTATCAAAAATTTAGAAATTGCTGTATTGCCGTATCACCTTGACGCGTTCAAACAGGCCGCCACTATTGCTGCGCTGTCGTTTACAGACGAAATGGAAGAACGCGTGGCCACCATCAAGGCTGAGCGTTCACGTATTCAGACAGCACTGCGAGAGTTGAAATTAGAAGTGTGGGAGAGCGGTTCAAACTTCATTTTGTTCAGAGCGCCGAGTAAGCCCGCAACCGACGTATGGCAGTCACTTCTTGACCAAGGGGTGTTGGTGCGCGATTGCAGCTCATGGCCTCGCTTGGCGGGATGCCTGCGGGTCACAGTGGGTACAGCAGAAGAGAACTCGGCTTTTCTGCAAGCAATTCGCACTGCAGTGTCCTGATTCTTCGGACAAATCGTCAAATTGACAGCATTCTTGGCACTCCGAGCGGCGAGAATAGATGCATGGCACGTACAGCCCAAGTAAAGCGAAATACAAAAGAGACCACGATTGAAGTCTCCATCAATCTTGATGGTTCAGGAATTGCATCTATCTCTACGGGAATCCCGTTCTATGACCACATGCTCGAGCAGTTGGCACGACATGGTGGATTCGATCTCACAGTAAAAGCGGTTGGCGATTTACATATCGACACCCATCACACGGTGGAAGACGTTGCTATCTGTGTTGGCGAAGCATTGCGAGATGCTTTAGGTGACAAAGCAGGTGTACGTCGGTTTGCTAGCGGAGCCTTTCCTCTCGACGAAGCACTTATTGAGATTTCGCTTGACCTCAGTGGACGGCCGTTTGTTGCGTGGAATGTGGAGTTGCCAGAATGCTTACCGTTAGGTTCGCCGGCTTTTGATCCATCTTTGGCTGAGCATGCCATCTCTTCACTTGCAACAAGTGCCGCTATCACATTGCATGTGAACTTGCGTGCCGGACGCAACGTGCACCACATTATTGAGGCAAGCTTTAAGGGTCTTGCTCGTTGTCTACGAGATGCAGTTCGAATCGAGTCATCGGGGGTTCCCTCCACCAAGGGTGTGCTTTCATGACCTCACGCCTGCGCGTGGCGGTTCTTGATTACGGCATTGGCAATTTGCGGTCAGCGCAGAAGGCTCTTGAACGGGTCGGGGCAGATGCTGTCCTTACCTCGTCTGCTGCAGAAGTGGGCGCAGCAGATGCAGTAGTGCTTCCAGGTGTTGGGGCATTTGGTGCGTGCATGAACGCACTGCGTGCAGTCGGGCTTGAAGACGTTGCACACAATGCTGTGGTCAGCAAGAAACCATTTTTAGGTATCTGTGTCGGAATGCAGATGTTGTTCGATTCGAGTGAAGAAGATGCCGGGGTTTCGGGTCTTGGCATCATTCCAGGTTCTGTTCAATGGCTACCAGAAACAGTGCAGCGGCCTCAGATGCAATGGAATCAACTAACGATTACGAATAATGATCATTTATTTGACGGCCTCGGACATCATCCGTGGATGTACTTTGTGCACTCGCTACACGGAGTCCCTATTAATTCCTCTGATACGGCAGCAACAGTGCAATACGGATGCACAGTCAACGTTGCGTTTCGACGTGACAATGTATTTGCTACTCAATTTCACCCAGAGAAATCTGCAGAGAGCGGCTTGAAGCTCCTTGCGAACTTTGTACAACAAGCCGGTGCTTCATGATCTTGTATCCCGCAATTGATGTATTCGGTGGTCGCGTTGTGCGACTTCGACAAGGTGAATACGACGACAGCACGGTGTATGGCGATGATCCGGTTGCTGTTGCTTTGTCTTTTGTTGAACAGGGCGCCGAATGGGTGCACATGGTTGACCTAGACGCTGCTCGAAGTGCCGAACCAGTAAACCGACCACTGATTGCTCGGGTGGCTGCTGCACTGCAGGGTTCTGCATCACTTCAAGTTGGCGGTGGTGTGCGCACGGTGGCAGACGCACAAGAACTAGCAACCGCTGGAGTCACTCGTGTTGTCATGGGTTCAGCAGCCGTAGCGCAACCGTCAATCGTGGAATCTGTCGCGCAAGTTGTTCAAGTCGCTGTGGGTCTCGATCACCGAGAAGGCATTGCAGCAACACACGGTTGGACTGAAACATCTGGTGTTTCTGTCGCCGAATTGCTTCCACAGTTTCCCAGTGCATCTGCATTTGTGATTACAGATATTTCACGCGATGGCATGTTGGTGGGGTCAGATATTGAAGGGCTCACAGCGGCTGTGGCGTCTACCTCCATTCCTGTCATTGCTAGCGGTGGTGTTGGTGAACTGAATCATCTTGTGGATCTTTCGCGTGTTGGTGGTTTGCATGGCGTCATCGTGGGCAAGGCCCTGTATGAGGGCAGATTCACTGTGAGAGAAGCCGTAGAGGTTTTACGGTGAATCAAGACATTGTCGCGCGCGTGATTCCATGCCTTGATGTCACGAATGGCCGGGTTGTGAAGGGAATTAACTTCGTGGATCTGCGTGATGCAGGTGACCCTGTAGAACTTGCCGCTCGGTATGACGCGCAAGGTGCCGATGAATTGGTGTTTCTTGACATCACTGCATCATCAGATGGTCGTGCAACCATGGTTGATGTTGTGTCACGCACAGCAGAAGAAGTCTTCATTCCTTTCACAGTGGGTGGCGGAATTCGGCAACTTGCTGATGCTCGTTCCATGTTGCGCGCTGGTGCCGACAAAGTCAGTGTGAATACGGCTGCTGTTGAGAGGCCAGGCGTTATCGCAGAGATTGCAGCAGAGTTTGGTGCGCAATGTGTTGTGTGCGCAATCGATGCAAAGTGGCATGCAGATGAGAATCGATGGGTTGTCTATCTACATGGTGGTCGCACCGCTACAGATATCAATGCTGTGGCATGGGCCGAGCAGGCAGTGGCGCTCGGCGCGGGAGAGATTTTGCTCACGTCGATGGACAGAGATGGCACCCGTGATGGTTTCGATATCGCCTTGACTCATGCTGTGTCTTCAACAGTTGGCGTTCCAGTTATTGCAAGTGGTGGCGTGGGAACTCTTGACCATTTAGCGGAAGGCGTATTGCACGGCGGTGCTACCGGGGTTCTTGCGGCGTCTATCTTCCACTTCGGGGAACACACGATTGCCGAAGCAAAGTCTGTGATGTCTTCACGTGGCGTTCGCGTTCGCCCAGTGACCTCTTAGATTTCTGAAAGTGCGCACTGAAGCGCCTTAGTGGAAATAGCTAACGCGTCAACTGCAAAGAAATGATCGACGCCTGGTGCTTCGATGAAGTGAACATTGTCCCACCCGCTCATCGCTTCTCGCATTGCATCTGGCGTAGTGATCTGGTCATGTTCGGCCATCACAATGATTTTTGGTCGATGATTGTTTGCAGCAACAGATGATGACGTCATCAGTGATGTTGGTGGCGCAATGCTCAACCACGCAGCAATCCATGGATTGCTCACATTCATTGCCACAACCGAACCAAACGAATAGCCAGACATGATGATGGGGCACTCAGGCTCGATCATGTCTGCGAGTTCGCATGCTGCGGCGAGGTCTAGTCGTTCCGAGTCGCCATCGTCGTGAAAGCCCCCGGAGTTCCCAACGCCCCGAAAATCAATGGCAATGGAATGGCAGTCGGCCTGTGATGCAGCTTCTTGTAGTGCACGCACCACATGGCTGTGGCGGTCGCCGCCATAGAGGGGGTGGGGGTGGCCAATAATGACGACAGCGCGGGGTGTCACAGCGTCGGTACGGATGATGTCGGCTTCAATTTCAACACCATCAATGGTTTGAATAAAAACAGTTTCAACTACCACAGGTCAAGACGGTACCGTGCTTCTGGTGAGTAATCAGGACCAGACCCCCAGTAGCGCCGAAGGTCGTGTCATCGTGGCAACGCCCGAGCAGTTGGCAGCGGTGACTTTCAATTCCGATGGTTTGGTCCCCGCGATCGCACAATGCGCTGAGACCGGGAAAATTTTGATGATGGCGTGGATGAATGCAGAGTCGTTGTCGATGACTTTTGCCGAGGGACGCATGGTGTACTGGAGTCGTAGCCGTCAAGAATTGTGGCGCAAAGGCGACACAAGTGGCGACAGACAGTTCGTGCGTGAGGCTCACTACGACTGCGATGGCGACACATTGCTTTTTGTGGTCGAACAAGAAGGACGCGGCGCGTGCCACACGGGTGAGTTCACTTGTTTCTATCGCTCGTTTGGTAGCGAGTAATTCGTGTCCACTGTTATTACGCCTTCGCGCGAAGAGTTTGTTGCGCTTGCCCGCGAGTACACCGTTGTTCCAGTGTGGACACAGATCCTTGCCGACCTTGAGACTCCGGTCGCTGCATTCATCAAATTAGTGGGTGACGGCGACGGCTTCTTGCTGGAATCGGTGGAACATGGTGAGCGATGGAGCCGGTACTCATTTGTAGGCAGAAACCCGCGCGGCACGTTGACATTGCGTGATGGCGTGTTGCACGCAACGGGCACTATTCCCGACAGCGTTCCGCTTGACAAAGGCATGCTGGCTGCAATGGAAGAACTTTTGCGCATTTATCGCGCTCCATTGTTCCCAGATTTACCCCCACTACAAGGTGGCCTCATGGGTCATTTGGGTTACGACGTGGTACGCGAGATAGAAGTGCTTCCGAATATTCCCCATGACGATCGCGATCTACCCGACGCGAGCATCAGCGTCATTGGGTCATTGGCAGCGTTTGATCATTGGCGTCAGCGTGTGTATCTGCTGGAGAGCGTTCCAGTTGCTGGTCTCACAGATGATGAGATCAATCAGGCATACGATGCAGCCGTTGAGCGTGTCCATGAAGCAGTTGCGGATATTTCTCGTCCACTTGCCTATGTTGCAGTAGAGCCACCAGTGGCTGGAGATGTATTGCCAGAGACTCGTTCGTCGATGCCAAACGGTCGATACCAAAACGCTGTTGAAGTCGCAAAGGAATACATTCGCGCCGGAGACATCTTCCAAGTGGTGCTGTCGCAACGTTTCGATATCGATCTCTCTGCCGATCCAATTGATGTGTATCGAGTATTGCGACAAGTGAACCCAAGCCCGTACATGTATTTTTTGCGCCAACCAGATCTCACCATTGTTGGTGGCTCACCAGAACCCATGGTGCAATTGCTGAACGGCAAAGTCATTTCTCGCCCAATTGCGGGAACACGAAAGCGTGGGGAAAACGACGAGCACGATAGACGCCTTGCTGGAGAACTTCGAGAAAATCCAAAGGAAGTCGCTGAGCACATCATGTTGGTTGACTTAGCACGCAACGATGTTGGTCGCGTGGCGTCATATGGTTCAGTCACCATGGATGAACTCATGACACTCGAGCGTTACAGCCACGTCATGCATCTCACTTCGCAAGTATCGGGAGACCTCAAGCCTGGTCTTGGGCCTATCGATGTGTTGCGCGCAACGTTGCCTGCAGGAACAGTCAGTGGTGCACCCAAAGTGCGTGCCATGGAGATCATTGATGAACTTGAACCAGTGAAACGCGGACCGTATGCGGGTGTAGTTGGCTACGTGGATTTCTCCGGAAACCTCGACACTGCCATTGCAATTCGCACCATGTTTGTTGGGCCGAAGTTCGCAAGCTTGCAGGCCGGGGCTGGAATCGTGGCAGACAGTGACCCTGCCGATGAAGACTTGGAGTGCCACAACAAGGCTCGCGCATTGTTAGCAACGGTGCCTGCAGCTGAGCGCATGACGCAACGTCGAAAGGCAGCGGGTACACAAGCATGAGCAACAATGCAATCGTGTGGGCTGACCTCGAAAGAGACGTCGTCATCGTTCAAGGAGATGACGCCGAAGAGTTTCTGCACTCTCAACTGGCAAATGACATCGCATCTCTTGCTGTTGGCTCGAGTATCTACAGTTTGTTGCTTGAACCAACAGGCGACATCTGTGCGATTTTGAGAGTTGTACGCCATGACGAGACTGTCTTTACACTCGACGTAGAAGCAGGCTATGGGCAGGTCATCATCACGCGACTGCAGAGATTTGTATTGCGAGCAAAAGTTGTAATGCGCACAAGTGACTGGGTTGTGCGTGCTTTTCGTGGGCCGGATGCAAATGCTTCACTCGGATTAGTTGCAGGCCGTGCAGAGGTGTACTGGGGGAGCGACAATGCCATTGACGTAGTGGCCGATGCTTCTCAGTTGCCAGCATTAGGCGAAAACGTCGACGTTGAATTGGTGGACTACTTGCGAGCAGATGCACGATGGCCAAAACTCGGTGTCGATGTTTTAGCTGGTGACATTCCAGCAACATCGGGCATCTTGGATGTTGCGGTGAGTTTCACAAAGGGCTGCTATCCGGGCCAAGAATTGGTAGAGCGCATGGCATCGCGTGGTGCAAGTGCTCCTGTTGAAGTACGTGTTGTTTCGCGTGAAGGTCTCGGTGTAGGTGCACGAATCGACAAAGACGGAGTCACAATTGGCACCGTTACTTCGATCGGCCCCACACTTGCTCTGGTACGGGTGGCGCGAGGCTCTGAGGTGGGCGAACCACTCTCAATTGCTAGTAATTCCTAACCAGTCAATTCTGTCTCAACCGAGACATCCGTTCGTCAGATACACCTAGACTTTTCTCGTGCCATACGTTTTTGCCTTCGACCATAAGCATCGTCGCCCACCAATGGAGTTGAAAGATTTGCTGGGCGGCAAGGGTGCAAACCTTGCCGAAATGATGAGTGTGTTACAACTGCCAGTGCCTCATGGTTTCACCATTACTACTGATGCGTGTCGTGCATACATGCACGGCGGATGGCCGAAAGCTCTTGATGATGAAATGTCTCGACAGGTGGCGTCTCTTGAAAAAAAGATGGGGCGCAAACTGGGTGATGCCGATGATCCATTGCTCGTCTCAGTACGGTCAGGCGCAAAGTTTTCAATGCCAGGAATGATGGACACGGTCTTGAACCTGGGTCTGAATGACAAGAGTGTTGAAGGTCTAGCTCGGTCAACGGGAAATGACAGATTCGCATACGACTCGTATCGACGTTTTATTTCTATGTATGGCCGCATTGTCCTTGGTCTAGACGGTGAAGTGTTTGAACACGAACTTGAAAAGGCTAAGACGAACGCAAATGTGCAAAATGATGCTGAGATTCCCGCAGAAGTCCTGAAGCAGCTGTGCCAGGTGTACAAATCGGCGATTGCTCAACAGACAGGTAAACCCTTCCCACAAGATCCGGCAAAGCAGTTGCGTGGAGCAGTGGAGGCGGTATTTCGCTCATGGAATGGCCCGCGTGCCATTGCGTATCGAGTTCGCGAAAAAATCAGTCATGAACTTGGCACTGCAGTCAATGTGCAGGCCATGGTGTTTGGAAATAGGGATGACAATTCAGGTACCGGAGTCGGATTCACGCGCAACGCTGCAACAGGTGATGCCAAACCATATGGAGATTTTCTCGTTAACGCTCAGGGTGAAGATGTTGTAGCGGGTATTCGTAATACAGAAGACCTCAATGCATTGAAACGGAAATTCCCAGTAATACACGCTGAGTTGCTGGGGATATTTGCACGACTTGAACGCCACTACAAAGATATGTGCGACACCGAGTTCACCATTGAGCAGGGAAAACTGTGGATGCTGCAGACACGCGTTGGTAAAAGAACTGGTGCTGCTGCATTAAAGATGGCAGTCGACATGGTGTCGCCTACAGGTACTGGCCGTTCTGCATGGAAGATTTCAAAGAACGAAGCAATCATGCGTGTCGCAGCAGATCACCTCGATCAGGTGTTGCATCCACAATTTGCTAAGAAGATTCCTGCGCTTACAAAAGGACTTGCAGCGTCTCCAGGTGCCGCCGTTGGGCAAGTGTTTTTTACAGCAGACGATGCTGCGCTAGCAGCAGTAAAGGGTCTCGATGTCATCTTGGTGCGGTCTGAAACAAGTCCCGAAGATGTGCACGGCATGATGATTGCCAAGGGAATTCTCACATCACGTGGTGGACTAGTGAGTCATGCAGCAGTGGTTGCGCGCGGGTGGGGAACACCAGCTATCGTTGGAGCAGATGCGGTTAAGATTGACGGTGCATCATTTTCAGTTGGTGATGTTGTCGTGCGCGAGGGCGACTGGCTCTCGCTCGATGGCACCACGGGCGAAGTGATGCTTGGTCAGTTAACACTGACTGCGTCAAAGCCTCCAAAGGAGTTCAACACAATCCTGGAATGGTCTGATGTTGTCCGTAAAGGCAAACTCGCAGTGCGGGCGAATGCTGATACGGATGAAGATGCACGCAAGGCTCGCGAGCTAGGTGCTGAAGGCATTGGGCTTTGTCGCACAGAGCACATGTTCTTGGCTGCTGACCGTTTGCCGGTTGTGCGTCGCATGATTCTTGCCAGCACTCCTGAAGAAGAATATGCAGCGTTTGAAGAGTTGCGCACAGTACAGAAGAAAGACTTTGCAGCAATTCTGAAAGAGATGTCGGGGCTACCTGTCACGGTGCGCCTGCTCGACCCTCCACTTCACGAGTTCTTGCCACGTATAGATGAGTTAGAGATTGAAAAGGCCACAAAGGGTTTGTCTAAAGAAGACGAAGATCTATTGAGGGCCGCGCATGTATGGGCCGAAGTAAACCCAATGCTTGGAACTCGTGGTGTTCGTCTTGGCGTTGTAAAGCCTGGGTTGTACGCCATGCAGGTGCGTGCGCTCATGGAAGCCGCCGACGAGGTGTCATCCAAAGGGTATGAACCCATTGTTGAAATCATGATTCCATTAACCGTGACACGCGAGGAACTAGCACTGGCTCGCAGTTGGGTAGAAGCGGTTCTTTCGGACATCAACTCACGGCCCGTACCTAAAGCAAAAAAGGGTCAGAAAGTTGTAAAGCGCCCAAAGATTTCTATTGGCACCATGATTGAAACTCCACGTGCAGCACTGCGTGCAGATGAACTAGCGGAGTACGCAGACTTCTTTAGTTTCGGAACAAACGATCTCACTCAGATGACATTTGGTTTCAGTCGTGATGACGTAGAGAGTCGCCTCATGCCTGCCTACTTAGAGGCGGGACTCTTGAAGCGCAATCCATTTGAGACCATCGACCAAAACGGAGTTGGTGAGTTGGTGTTTCTGGCAGCCCAGAGAGGTCGCAAAGTAAAACGCTCACTCAAGTTGGGAGTTTGTGGTGAACACGGTGGCGACCCAGAGTCCATCGACATGTTCTACAGAGCAGGTCTGAATTACGTCAGTTGTTCCCCGTACCGGGTACCTATCGCAAGGCTCTCTGCGGCCCAGGCAGTCATCGGTACTGCCAAGACAGAGACCAAGTAGTCAACTAGATTAGGTGCCGTGATACCCCCACTACCGATGCTTGCATCTCAACTTGTCTCTGCCGGTTCCTCAAGTTCAGGAAAAGTCGATCTCACTATCGAGGGGTGGCACTGGCCAGTTCTTATCGGCGTGCTTGGTGTCTTGCTTCTCGTAGACATTCTGGTTATTCACCGAGAAGCCCATGAGGTGCACACACGTGAAGCTGCCATCGAGTCAGCAGTGTGGATCAGTATCGGTCTTTTGTTTGGTCTTGTCATTTTGTGGGAATTCGGTGCTGCTGCAGGTGGCGAGTACTACGGCGGATATCTCATTGAAAAGAGTTTGAGCGTCGACAACGTGTTCGTATGGGCAGTTCTGTTCTCTCACTTCCAGGTGCCTAAGCAATATCAGCACCGTGTGTTGTTCTGGGGCATTTTTGGCGCTCTTGCGATGAGGCTTGGCTTCATTTTTGCTGGTGTCGCACTTATTAATAACTTCAAGTTCACCCTGATTTTATTCGGACTTTTCTTGCTGTATTCCGGAATCAAGTTGTTGCAAACGCACGACGAAGGTTTCGATCCGGCAAAGAGCAAGGCAATGAAGGTTTTCCATCGTTTTGTACCGTCAACGGACAAACTTGATGGTCAGAAACTCTGGACTGTGAACGAACTTGGTAAGCACGTTGCGACACCACTTTTGGCAGTGCTTGTCTTGGTTGAGATTACAGATGTGATCTTCGCTGTGGACTCGGTACCAGCTGTTCTGGCTGTCACTAACGAGCAGTACATTGCCTTTGCCTCAAATGCTTTCGCCATCTTGGGTCTTCGTGCCTTGTACTTCCTTTTGGCTGATATGCGCGACCGTTTCAAGTATTTACAGACCGGTCTCGGTGTCATCTTGGCTTTCGTTGGCATCAAGATGACCTTGTCCTACTGGTGGCACATGCCCATCGTTGCGTCTTTGTCGGTGATTACCATGATTCTGGTCGTCTCCATCTTTGCCTCAATTCGAAGCGGCTCAGACGCTCAGCACTAGTTGACTCTCCATGGCACTAATGTCGTGGCATGGGGATTGCGGAGGATGATATTCAGAAGGTGCGCTCCGCCGTCACCTTGTCTGACATCGTCGCTCCGTATTCGCAATTACGTCGCACGGGTCGCACCCAAGTAGGACTCTGCCCCTTCCATTCCGAACGGACAGCCTCTTTCAATGTCAATGACGAAACGGGCCGATACATGTGTTTCGGTTGCGGTGCCAAAGGAGATGTCTTTACCTTCGTCCAGCAGATGGAGCATCTTGATTTTGCGGCGTCTGTAGAAAAACTGGCCAGCAAGTGTGGTGTTGAACTGCACTACACGTCTGGTGCTGCCACTGGAGAGCGTAAGCACCGCAAGGAGTTGCAGGAACTCATGGAAAAAGCGGTGGAGTGGTACCACCACCGACTTTTGGAATCGCCCGATGCCCGAACTGCTCGTGAGTACCTGCGCAACCGTGGTTTAGCCGGTGATGTTGCTCGGTCGTTCAAGATCGGTTGGGCCCCCGATGATTGGGATGTTCTGTGTCAGGCCCTCGGTGCGCCAGCTGCCATGCTGCAAGAGGTGGGTCTTGGTTTTGTCAACAAAGCTGGTCGACTCCAAGATTCTTTTCGTGCTCGAGTGATGTTTCCCATCTTCGATGAGAATGGAGCAGCAGTCGCCTTTGGTGGTCGCATCCTTCCCGGCTCCACAGACCCGGCGAAATACAAGAACTCAACAGAGACTCCTATTTATTTGAAATCACGCACGTTGTATGGCCTGAACTGGGCCAAGGGAAATGTGGTGAAAGAAGATCGGGTCATTGTGTGTGAGGGCTACACCGATGTCATCGGGTTTCATCGCAGTGGCCTGGCAACGGCAGTTGCAACATGCGGAACCGCACTCACCGAAGAACACGTGAAACTCATGAAGAGGTATGCGCGCAATGTGGTGCTTGCGTTTGACGCTGACTCTGCCGGGCAAGGTGCGGCAGACAAGTTCTACGCATGGGAAAAGAAATACGACATCTCAGTGTCGGTGGCACAATTTCCAGCCGGACAAGATCCTGGCGAACTTGCCGATACAAACCCTGCGGCGCTCACTGCAGCAATAGATGATGCAATGCCATTCTTGGGTTTTCGTTTGAAGCGGTTATTCGATGCAAATCCGTTACGGTCGCCCGAATCGCGTGCGCGACTTGCAAGTAAAGCTATGGAAGTTGTGAACGAGCATCCTGACTCCAATGTGCGTCGCCTATATGCAGGCCAGGTGGCTAGTCACACAGGTGTCTCTGCAGGTGAATTGGTCAAGATTGCCGACAAGGGCGGTTCTGCTCCTGTTGTTGTGTCTTCCCCCACGCAACACGCATCTGAAGGTGCTGGCTTCGTTGCGTTGTCGTTGCTCATTCATGAATGGGACTCCATTGCGCCGTGGTTGATTGAAGAACTATTCGCGGACGACGCATCACGCGAAGCATTTCGCGCACTCGCCGATGCCGATGGAGATGTCCATGTGGCTTTGCAATCTGTTCTTCCCGACGCCGCGTCAATTATTGAGCGGGCCTCGGTGTATGACGTCACTGCAGATGCCAAGGTTGAGTCGCGGGCGTTGATTTCTGCCGCCGTACGGCGCGAACTAACTCGCCGGCAATCGGCGGCTGATATTGAACAGATTCAGCAGGACCGTGTTGTTCGCATCTTGCTCGAAGATCTCAACAAACCAGACAAAGCCGACACCGCTGCCGTGCAGTTACTGCAGTGGCTTTCCCAGGCTGCGGGTGACCCCGCATGACACGTCGGCTTCGTCTCACGCCTCCGCACCCGGACGTAGATGTGGCCGAATGGGCCACGCTGATTGCCTCGCGCTCAGATGAGGGCACGGTAGACCCCAACACAGTGGCACACGTCTTTAGAAACGTGGAACTAAATCCGGATCTGCTTCGTCAGATTGAATCAGTGTTGCAAGAACTCAATATCTCAATAGCCGCAGTCGAGCCTGATATTTCGGGGCCCATCGAAAGAGTGGCGCCACCCAAAAAGACAACTGCTACCAAAACCGTCTCTGCTGACGCGGGCGACTCGACCCGCATGTATCTACAAGAGATAGGTCAAGTCGACTTATTGAATGCAGAAGGCGAGCGAACTCTTGGAAAAGCAATCAAGGACATGCAAGAAGCCAAGGTGGCCCTTGAGAAGTCAGATTTATCGGCAACACAGCGTCGCGAGCTACGCCTGAAGGTTCATGAAGGTGAAGATGCATTTAATAAGTTGATTGAGTCAAACCTTCGATTGGTTGTCTCAATCGCTCGAAAATATGACGGGCGCGAACTGCAACTCATGGATCTTGTTCAAGAGGGCAATATTGGTCTGATGCGCGCAGCAGAGAAATACGACTGGGAAAAAGGTTTCAAGTTCTCTACATATGCAACGTGGTGGATCCGCCAAGCAATGATGCGTGCGATGGCTGATCAGGGTCGCACCATTCGAGTGCCAAGTCATGTGGTGGAATTAATCAACCGCCTCACCAAAGCAGATCGTGATCTCACAGTTGAACTAAAGCGCGGACCTACGATCGCTGAACTGTCCGAGCGCACCATGATTTCTCCAGAGAAGATTGAAGAGTTGCAACAGATTTCATCTGTGACGCGCAGTCTTGATGAGCCCACAAACTCTGAAGATGATTCAGCAACCGTTGGTGATAGAGCAGCTGACAAAAGCGATGATGCATCGCCGGATGCTGTCGTGCAGCGACGCCAACTGATCGCGGCGATTTCGCTTGAACTTGAACATCTTCCCGAGAGGGATCGTCGCATCTTGGACAAGCGATTCGGCATCAGTAGCGGTGAACCGTTGACTCTCGATGATGTTGCTAAGCAAGAAGGCGTGACTCGTGAGCGCATCCGCCAAATAGAGCAAAAGACCCTTGCTCGTATGCGTCACCCCAATAACAGCCATCGTTTACGCAGTTACCTCGACGAGAACTAGCGGTTTGCCCTTGGGGGCACAGCGTCTGCGCTGGTATCGTGTGGATTCCCTTCCGGGGTAGCTCAGTTGGCAGAGCAACGGACTGTTAATCCGTTTGTCGTGGGTTCGA
>SYAZ01000047.1 GCA_005788815.1 Actinomycetota bacterium
AGTTCCTCAGAACCACCTCACAACCACCTTTTGATTCGGGAACTCCGTCAAAAATGAGCCCTGAATTCAAAGAATTTGTATTGCCAATTTTCAATAACCCAGATCAATAGTCACTTCTATTCGCTGCCACGTTCCAGACGTGCCGTTTAGGGTTCTAATTGTTCAGTCATGACGCTTGCGCCTGATATTCCCCGCGTAAACACACCGGAGCCCGAAGATTATTCAAGTCCAATGCCGATTCGACACATCTAGACAGTTTCTTTCGTTATATTGTCAAGATTAGATATATATCTATATTGATAAAAACTATTAGAAAATTAGGTGCTATGCGGGTCAAACAATTTCTGGTTCTCACGATTGCCATATCTGTACTGAGTTCATCATGCGGAAGCAATGCCGATTCACGTCTAACCCGCAATGCCACGGCAGGTGATGGGTACGAAATTCCTCGCGTTCATGAATACGAATACGACAGCCCCACACTTCGCGCAGCATCGCGAGAATGGGCAGCGGGCTATCAAACCCCAGGAAATAGCCGATTGAGTCCGGCTGAAAATCTCTCAGTTGGTCGTGCCCGTGCGGCCAACATTTACGAAGAAATAGGCCCGCTCGCTGAGCCCCGCCGAGGACGATCAGTTTCTTCACCACCACCTGTCTACGAACGTCCTCGCCCTGGAAGTAAACCCACTGCACGAACGGGCACAAGAGTGCCACAAACTAGAGCAGGCGCTTCGATGAAGACAGGAAATCTTGGTTCTCTCATTGGCGGTCTTGGCAATTTGGGTGGAGCTATGGCCGGCATGATTGCGGTAGCCGGAATTGGCATGGCACTGAATGCTCTAGGCGCACCACCATTTCTCACGTCCCTCTTTGGCGGCGGTGGTGACTCAAATTCGGCGGCGATTCTTGAAGCACTGGGGCAAATCACCGCGATGCTGCAAGAAGTCAACCAGAAACTCGACAAGATTGACAACAAACTCGAGGCGATGCAGGTCTCGATCACAGATTTGAATTCATCCATTCAACTGTTGGCAGCCAGCACCTGTGATGAAAGTGTGACCCAAACAACAAGAGACGTAGCTGATATTACTGACCCCATCGAAGCAGCGTGGTCCGCAGTCTTTCGAGATAATCAGTTGAGGGCCGGCGATATGACCTCCAACACTTATTCGAGAACACAGCTTGAATACATGGATGCAAATCAATCAGAAATCAATCGTCTGAACCCCATCACATTGATTCCACGTATCGAAACATTGGTGCTTGGCGGCAACGGAATTGCATCGAGCACGGGCACTCAGTCTGGGTTGTTGTCACAAGTGCAAAAGTGCACTCTTGCACGAAAGCGATTCCTCACTAATGATGACACTGCCAATTGGCAGGCCATGGTTGTACTCATGATGTCGAGTCAAGCGCGGGCCGCCGAACTTGCAACGTGGAACGAGATGTACACAGCAATGAAAGCCAAGCGTTCACCCAACCTCACCACTCTTAACCTCATCAACTTAAGTTTGCGCCATTCGATGTCGAACATGGGCTTTCATGTTTCAATGCAAATTCCAGACGGTCAATTTCTCGATACTGTGACCAACAAAATGTGGCGTATGGCTCCCACTGGTACGCGGAACGTGGGTCTGCAACAAGCTCTTACCGAATGTCTTCCGGATGAAGACGCGTACATCAATTACGCACCAGTACCGAGTTGGAACGGAACCAACACCCTCAACCTGGATTTATGTCCAGTGTCTCGGGGTCAAGCACTACAAACAGACTCAAGTGGAAAACCTAATGGTTTCCCACTTGACTTGGCCGGAGGCGACAACGGAACTCGCGGAAGCAACTCGGCGCAACAATGGAGAATTCCCACCATTGGCGAAATGCAGTCCACGGGCAACAGTCGTTTTGCGGCAACCACCAACGACAACACCCCAGGTCTACTCGACGCTGGCACCAATAAGTCGGGCAACACTTTCACAGCCTGGAGCGCATCAAATTGTGGTCTCCAACGAAATCAACGATGCGGAACACCCGCAGATTATTTGCGCACCTACGGATATTCGCAAGCTACATCTGACCTCGGAATTGTTTGGACCAACTCCACCGCCGCCGCAGTAGGACTAGCCGGTACAAATAGCAATGCATTGCAAGATTCGTGGAATATCTACAACACCGAGTGGAAACCTGTAGGAGATGGAACTTACGGATTTTGTAACAACGACGAGCAAATGGGTGGTTGGTACGGCAAGGTTCTATGTCGCGATGGCGACTGGTGGGAGTACTGCCCAAGAAATTACTTTTTGGTTTGTTTTCCAACTGCTGCGCACAACCACGTAATCCAGCCAATTCCGAGCCCAACTGGCGTAAACGGAACGTATCAGACTCGATATAATTTCTGCGGTCGCATGATCAACAGTGGTGAAGCATATTTCAATCCATACGTAGCTGAAGTCATGGTGATGAATTTTGGTCAACGTGGCACCACTGCGTCGTCCACAAAAGCACCGGTGGGCGGAGCAGATAATCATCAGAACGTAGAAATAATGGAGCCTTCCGACTATCGCGCTATCAACCCAGGTGCATATACCTCTTATTTCGCGAGCCGCGAGTTGACCGATGCGGGTATTGCCTGTCGCTGGGGTAGCTATGGCAAAGCAGTCGCACAACTTCCGCAAACTGCACAAGCAATGTGGGTGCGCAATTTGCAGCCAAATGAGGCCTACTACTCAATCACCGGCACAAATGGACCTACTGGAATTCCAGAACTCCGGTCGCTACAACAAAGCCTCCAGCCCGCGTCAGTGTCAATTTTGAGCATGAATGGCCAAGCGGTGATTCACTCACGAGCACCACAAGGCTTCGTTGGTCAATACACGGTTAAGTGCATTATTAATCCGAAAAATGACCCGATTGACGCACAAGAAGTGATTACCTGGGGGTCGGATTGCCCCGTGCTGAGCTTTGAGAGTTTTGCGGACGGGCCGTACCGCATCTATGCAGCAACGGCATTACGCCGAAACGGAATCGACATCATTTCCAATTTAGAAATAGCCGACATCGCAATATCCCGTTTGTTTGCACGATCACTCAATAACTTGCCCAGCTCTTCGACATCAACATCAACATCAACTTCACTTGCACTGGCGGTAACCGAGCTCACACTGCGAGCCTCATCTACAGACTCGAAGGTTGCCGGCACCGATTTATACAACATTCCAGTTACGTCCGCATCGTCCGGCACTATCGACATCGCCGCACTGGTAAAACGAACGAAATTGAAAGCAGCTCGAAATTCAAGAATTAGCGTTTCAGTGGCAAAGGCATCGAAATCTATATGTCGCTTCGAAACCCCACAACTCATCGGACTTCGTACAGGTACGTGCAAGGTGACGATTACGATTACACCGAAGAAGGGCAAGAAGAAGAGCAGACTGCTCGTAGTCCCAGTTACCGGTTAACCTTCGTCTTACGACTTCGTAATCTGCGAACAACGAGACTGAAAGTCTCAATTTCTGCCAGTTCTCGTATCCGAAGATTTTCCACTGATATGCATGGCATCAGGACATTCCCGATTAGGAGATTCTATATGCGCCCGAGATAATCTCGTTATCAATGAATAACAGCACTATCCGCGTCGGACTCCTTGCGTATGGTGCAATCGGACATGAGCACAACCTCGCAGTTCAAAATACAAACGGTCTCGAGTTGTCGGCCGTGTGCGACACAAATCCAGAGCGCGTTGTAGCCGCACTTGAACTTGCACCACAGGCAATAACATTTAGCGATGCAACAGAGATGCTTGATTCAGGCCTCCTTGACCTTGTTGTTATCTCCACACCGCCAAACAGTCATTATCAGTGGGCAAAAGAATCACTCTCGCGCGGCATTCACGTTGTGCTCGAAAAGCCAATGGCCCTCACCGCCGATCAATGTGACGAACTGATCGCACTCGCTTCGAACAAAGACCTCATGCTTGTGGTGTATCAGAACCGCAGATTCGACGATGACTTTGTGACCATGCGAGAGATTATTCGTTCCGGTGAAATTGGCGATGTGTACCACTACGACAGTTTTGTGGGTGGGTATTCACGCCCGTGCGATTATTGGCACTCAAACGCCGAAGTTTCTGGTGGAGCAATTTTTGACTGGGGAAGTCATTTCCTCGATCAGATTTTGAACATCATTCCTGATGATGTTGCACACGTGAGTGGACAAAACCACAAGCGCGTGTGGACACACGCAACTAACGCCGACCATGCGCATGTCACTGTCACATTCACTTCCGGCAAACAAGCAACATTCGTTCATTCCGATCTTGCTGCCGCACGCAAGCCGAAGTTTTATGTGCTCGGCACCGAAGGTGCAATCATCGGCGACTGGGACCCTGCGGGCGAACCAGCTGTTGCTGACTTGCCTGCCATTCTCTCCGTTCATCACATTGATGGAACATCGCGCATTGCACCATTGAAGCCACTAGAGCCACATGCGTTTCACCGTTCCATCGTCGAGTTCATCAACAATGGAACTCCCATGGAAGTGAATGCATTGCAATCTCGCAATGTCGTAGCAATCATGCAAGCAGCCGAACAATCAGCCGTTCAAAATGCGGTACCTGTTGCTCCTACCCTTCGTCGGTCGTAACACGTGACAGTGAACTGGGGTTTCCTTGGTGCTGGTTTTGTCGCCAGTCGAGGCCTCGCACCAGCCGTACATGCTGCACGTGGTGCACATTTATACGCAGTCGCCAGTCGCGATGAAAAACGCTCGGCAACTCTTGAGCCAGAACGTACTCATGCAACGTACGACGACTTGTTGGCCGACGAACGAGTTGATGCCGTGTACATC
>SYAZ01000048.1 GCA_005788815.1 Actinomycetota bacterium
ACGTCGTGACCCATATCTGAAATGAACATAAACGTTGAACCAGGAACTAGTTCGGCAGTGCGCTCTCCACCTGAAGGGGTGAGCAACGTGTCGTCACGCCCGTGAATAACAAGTGTTGGTGTCGCAAGATTACGAAGTGCATCTGACCGATCGCCCGATGAATAAATTGCGGCCAATTGACGATGCGAACCTTCAGGATAAAAGCTGCGGTCGTACTCTCTGGCTGCGCGTTGCTTTGCCTCTGCCAAATCGAAATGCTTCTTTGAGCACCACACGGCCCAGTTGGCTGCGCTTTCAATGTATGCAGCCCGGTCGGGTGGTGGTGGCGCAAGCAAAGCAGCAAGTGCTTCGTCTGCTGGTGTTCCATACGCAAGGTCGCCAGGCACCGACATGATGGACGTAAGACTCTTCACGCGATGACCATGCTCGATTGCAACGGTCTGAGCAATCATGCCGCCCATGGATGCACCAATGACATGTGCTTTTTCAATTCCAAGATGATCAAGCACACCAATTGCATCTGCGGCCATATCGGACAACGTGTACGGCACAGGAACGGTGACTTCTTCACCCATCGCTGCTTGCATGGTGACTTTGTCTGTTTCCACCATGACACCATCGTGCTTGTATGACAATCCGCAGTCACGGTTGTCGAAACGAACTATATGGAAACCACGGTCGACATACATTTTGAGAAAATTCTCATCCCATGCTGTCATCTGCGCTGTGAAGCCCATGATCCACAACATGGTGGGGTTCGATGCGTCACCCATGGTGTCGTATTCAATGTTGATGCCGTTTGAGAGAAGTACCTGAGCCATATTGTCATTCTTTCATTTATGGGCCTCATCAAGCCATAGCGGAAGATTTATTCGAGCAATCGGCGCTTTTGCTCGCGAAACTCTGCCTCTGTGAGGGTGCCCCGATCGCGCAGACCTTCGAGCCGTTCTAATTCATCAGCCACCCCCGCAAATCCTGAGACAATGCCCGTATTGCCAGTGGCCAGATTCTGTATCGCCTGATGAATGATGTTTTGCACCTTCTCAGGTTGTGAGATATCGGTGAAAGCTTGCTGCCCTTCGCGACCCGCCGATTCGATGAGAACATCACCCACACCGAGTAATCGCTCCACGATTGATTGATTGAAGTTGACGTTGTTCAGTCGTTCGAGTGGAATTTCCACTCCGTTACGAGCCACCACACCTTCGCGGTAGATGAGCCGATGCGACGTGACAACAAAGTACGTAGTGCGCCACTTGATGACCTGTACACACAACCATGCGGCGCTCACCACTATTGCGGCAAGGCCAAGGTATGACACAGCAGTTTCGAAGCCACCTGAGCCGATTTGGGCCCTCACGAACGAGGTGACGAACATGGCCGCAAGGACCGCAGCGCCTGAAGGCCCGAAATACCACCAATGTGGATGAAGGTCTAGAACCACTGTTTCGTAGTCATTTAGCAAGCGGCGCGGGAAGGGCATGGAAGGAAGGGTAACAAACGCCTAGTTTCTAAGCGTGCGATCTCTCGACCCCCCAAGCAACGAAGTGCCCCGGAGTGCAGATTCGGTGCTGGCTGGTTTAGACCCCGATCAGCGAGCCGCCGTTACTGCGCCCGTTGGAATCGTTGTGGTGCGTGCAGGTGCAGGTTCAGGAAAGACCACTGTGCTCACTCGTCGTATCGCATGGCGAGCATTATCCGACACCGCAGACATTGAACGAACACTCGCCATTACTTTTACTCGGCAAGCTGCAACTGAGATGCGCTCACGCCTTGCACGTTTCGATCTTGACGGCCGACCCATTATTGGTACCTTCCACGCCATCGCGCGACGACTCATGTTGCAGTTTCTCGAAGACCGCAATCGACGTATCCCTGTCATTGTGAACAATCGTTCTTCGCTCATGTCTTCCTGCATGGGAGACGATGCAAAATCTGGTGGCATCTACGACGTGCTGACGGCAGTTGATTGGGCGCACGCTCACATGATTACACCTTCAAAGGCCGCTGAAAAACTGGCGGAGGCGGGCCTCAAGATCCCGCTTGGTGCGCGACGCTTCACTGAAATCTTCGAACAATACGAGCGAACCAAGAAGAAGCGTGGCGTTATCGACCTCAACGACTTCATGACGTCAGTTATCACCGAAGCAAAGAAAGACCCGCGTTTCACCGAGTCCATTCGTTTTCAGTATCGCCACATCTCTGTCGACGAAGCGCAAGACATGAACCCACTGCAATATGAATTTCTGAAAGTTCTCGTGCCAAACGCAGCAGACCTCTTTCTTGTAGGCGATCCAAACCAGGCCATCTACGGATTCAACGGGGCCAACAAAACATTGTTCGATGAATTACCCGGCTTTCATGTGGGGGCACATGTCGTTTCACTTCCAAGCAACTACCGATGCACACCAGAGATTGTGCAGATGGCAGTAGACACTCTCGCAAAAGATGGCCAGATCGCCGATGCACAATCGAGGCGACTCTCGGGACAAGTAGTACGTCTTGAACGTTGCACAGATGACGTTGCTGAACAGAAACTCATTACCAAACTTGTACAACGAGCAGAAATTGGACAACGAACGTGGAACGACATTGCAGTCCTTGTTCGTGTCAATACATTGGCAGAAAGTATTCGAAAAGAATTGTCCGCAGCAGGCATTCCTCTTCGCTCATCTCGCTCAGGTGGTGCGTGGGCGCGTGCAGTGGGCGCAGCAACCGCACTCACTGGCCGAGACGAATTGAATGCGTGGGCCGCTGACGTGTTGGATACGGGTGAATACTCACCAGATGATGCGGACTACCAGATTGCAAAATATGTGCGTCAATTCTTGGACGAACATCGCTCTAGTGGCGTCGATGGACGCACGTTTGGTTCGTGGCTCGTTACATCAGCCGATGTTGCAGAGCCAGACGGAGTTGAAGTGTTGACATTCCACGCAGCAAAAGGTCGTGAGTGGTCGTA
>SYAZ01000049.1 GCA_005788815.1 Actinomycetota bacterium
AGAGTCGAACTTCAACGAGAGCATGTACATCAATTGCTTCGATCCTTCCTCACAAGTAGGTGGATGGTTCCGTATGGGCAACCGCGCCAACGAGGGTTACGCGGAAATGACAATTTGTTTGTACTTGCCAAATGGCCGTGTTGGTTTCATGTTCAAACGTCCAAACATCGAAAACAACGATGCACTCGATGCCGGCGGTCTTACCTGGACAATGGTGAAACCTTTTGAAGAGTTGCGCATTGACTTCAGTGGCAAAGTTGTCGTTCTTGATGACCCACATCAAATGGCAGATCCAAAAACCGCATTTGCGAACAATCCATTCTCAGAGTGCGAAGCACACATCACGTTTACCGGCCAAGGCCGCAACAGCATGTTTGGTGGCGAACCAGATACTCCGCATGAAGCTCCAGGTGAAGAGTTCGCTAAGGGCCACTACGAACAACTAGTAACGGCTACTGGCTCATTACGTGTTGGTGATGAAGAATGGGAAATCAATGGTTTCGGTTTGCGCGACCACTCATGGGGACCGCGTTATTGGCAAGCACCGTGGTACTACCGCTGGCTCACAGCAAACTTTGGCGAGAACTTAGGTTTTATGGCCAGCCGCGTCGCAAAGAAAGATGGCCCTGGCACCCGCGGTGGCTTCGTTTGGGACAACGGCAAGATTCACCTATGTGACGATGTTCAAATCTCCACTGTGACTGTGGGCGAAGACAGCTACCACGACAAAGTCACAGGCGTTATTCGTTCATCAAAGTCACAAAAAGAATGGAACTTTGAAGGCGAAGTTGAAAGCCTGATTCCGCTGAGAAACCGCCGTCAAGATCCCGATGGAAACTGGCTAATGACACGCATCAGCGAGGGCATGACCAAGTGGCGTATCACTTCTGGAGAACACGAGGGTGCAACCGGGTTTGGAATGTCGGAGTATCTCGACCAAATCATTGATGGCTCACCAGTCGGCATTGCCGAGTAGTAAAACACCACTCAACACTCTTTGACACATTCGAGGGTTACGGTGCGTGTATGCGCATTCCACGAATCGTCCTTGCTGTTCTTTTAGTAGGAACACCTATTACCGCGGTTGCTTTTACCGCCACTACTGCTGCAGCTGAGCCGTTTACTTATTCATCAGTCGACGTCACTCAAGGCACTGCATGTGCCATCACCAATGACGGCACTGCTGTCTGTTGGGGTGAGAACCGGTATCAGTGGCTCATTGGAAATTCAAACGAAGAAGTCATACGTGTTCCCACAAAAGTTGCACTTCCAAACAATGATCGCTTCGTTCAACTCAGTGGCGGCGGCAACCACACATGGTGCGGGCTTGCAACGTCTGGCAAGGTGTACTGCTGGGGTGAGCATCACATCGGAAGCTATTTCACCACTTCGACTCGTACCCCAGTGGCAGTGGAATTCACTTCGCCGGGTACGTACACAAAAGTA
Organism: Actinomycetota bacterium; assembly: GCA_005788815.1. GTDB lineage: Bacteria > Actinomycetota > Acidimicrobiia > Acidimicrobiales > Ilumatobacteraceae > UBA2093. The sequence continues at coordinate 1,447 of SYAZ01000049.1, forward strand.
GGTAGCGGATACGAAATTGGTTGTGCGCTAAACACGAACGGTGAACTTTGGTGTTGGGGAGACATTCTCGCAACCGGTAGCGGGGAAACTGAAAGCAATCGTTTGCCCGTAAAAGTTGCTATTCCCAATAATGAAACCGTTGTCGATTTTGATCTCGGCGGCACTCCGTGTGCTGTTACGTCTCTTGGCAATATCTATTGCTGGGGCCACTCAAATGGTGCTGGCCAACTTGGAATTGGTTACCCCAGCCATATTCCTTATGCAGTCTCCGTACTCCCCACAAAAGTTGTCACACCAAGTGGAGTCCAATTCGCATCTGTAACCAGTGGCCTCGAACATGTATGCGCAGTGTCTACCGCCGGCGTTGGTTACTGCTGGGGCGACAATTACATGGGGCTCTTTGGCAACAACACATACGACGACAGTTATGTGCCCACCCCGATGACAGTTCCCAATGATGAAGCAATCACAGAAATTTCCACGGGTTGGTACCACACGTGCATCGTGACCGTTTCTCACAAAATGTGGTGCTTTGGTCGCGGCGATTTTCAAGAACTTGGAACTGGCACTTCCCTTGGTGGAAAGACATACCGTGCGCCATATATTCCAAATGACATCGTCCTTTCCCGTATCGCAGTCTCTATCTCTGGCACTTGTGCACTCGACCAATATAACCGAGTGTGGTGTTGGGGCCGGTTATCGGCATATACCGCGTTAAACAAGACAGCAAAATCTGGTTGGTTTCCCGAAGTTATCCCGGCAGTTGGGCCGCCTACATCCGTTACGAACGCTTCTACTTCAGTCGACGCCGAAATAGCAACCCTCAATGCTGTTGTCAATCCAAATGGATACGCCACCACTGTCGCTTTCGAGTACGACACACGTGCTGATTTCAGCACTGCAATTCGCACGTCCACAATCACCACTTTGCGTGCATTGACATTTACTCCCACCTCCCTCAGTAGAACTGTGGATTCCCTAGCACCGCGCACTCTGTACTTTGCACGAGTCATTACAACCAATGCTTTTGGGACTGCACTTGGATCCACACAGACATTCACAACACTTGGTTCTGAACCCATTGTCAGCAATCTCACCAGTGAACGCATAGCTGGTAATTCTGCATCGGTCTCTGTAAGCATTCACCCAGGACGCCTCTCTACAAGCACCATCCTTGAATACTCAACCGACCCACTTTTCACTAGTGGCGTGGTGCAGATTTCGTTATCAGACTGCACTGGCAATCAAGAGCAGTCATTCGGCACCCAAATCAGTTCCCTGCGAGCCCGCACCGAATACTTTGTGCGAGTCACTTCAACCAATCGTTTGGGTAGTACCACCTCATCCACGCATTCATTCACTACCAAAGGGCAGGCACCTTCGGCCGCACTTTCTAACCTCTCCTCTAGCCTCACATCAATATCGGCCAACGTTTCAATTGGTGCCGGAGATCTAGACGGCACGGTCGCGCTACAAGTCTCCACTTCCCCTTCGTTCGCTTCATTCTCCAACCAGGCAAGTGACTCGTTCGTAAATGGTGGAAACACTCAATTCACTCTCACAGTTCAAGGTCTCACCAATAGAACCAATTACTTTGTGCGGGCAATTGCCACGAACGAAGTGGGCACAGCCACCAGTGAGATAGTGGAATTACGGACAAAGGGCGGCGTACCTGTTATGTCTGCGCCCACTGTCCACACCACCGATACTTTCGCCACTGCGTCATTCCAATTAGACACAACCGGTCTCAACACCGTCGTCACAGCATTGGTATCCGAGAGCCCCATATTGAAAAACGGAACCGAGCATTACGTCTCCACAACTTCTAGTTCCTCTTTCGTCTCGTTCCAAGTACCTCACATTGACGTGCGTACGACTTACTACATTCGTTTCTCTGCAAAGAATGACGCCGGTACGACCGTGACAGACATCGTGGAGTTCACATTGGACGCCCCCATCGGGTTCGTCATTAACTACGACGAAGACACCACCGACAATCCCCGAGTCACTTTGAACTTCAATCCACCTTCTGATATTCAACTAGTTCGAGTTGCCAACAATGCCCAATTCAAACAAGCGCGGATTTTCTATTCGCTAGAAGACCTCGCTTGGGATCTTCCAACGGGAACTTCAGAATCACAAGATCGAACTGTATGGGTGCAGTTCATCGATTCAGTTGGAAGCGTTACTACCTATACAGACAGCATTGTTCTGTTTGCTGATATCACCCAAGATGACACCGCAGCGCCTGTCGTGACTGCCATGCGAGTTATTTCAGCGAAAACAGCAGCAGTGGGCGTTTCCGCTCGACGGTCAACTACCACCATTAAACGTTCGGTTGTCGTCAGCGCGCGCGATGCACTTTCAGGCATCGCGAAAGTGCAAACTCGAATTGGAGCATCGACCTACACGGTCAAGGTCGATGCAGCCCGCAATGGCAAATACATGGTTGCATTCCCCGCTCGGGTGACCACCATGAAGATCCGCGTAGTCGACAGAGCAGGCAACGTTTCACGCTGGCTTAAAGTGAAATCACGTTGATTTAGTCGTTTGCTGCGCGCGACAAAAACTGTTGCGCAACTGCACT
>SYAZ01000050.1 GCA_005788815.1 Actinomycetota bacterium
ACTGCTGTTGAGGCCTGCTTCAGGTCCTACTCACCCAACCAACCGGAAGCGGCGGCCTCTTCGCCACCGCCCCCAGTCATCATCAGGCTCTCCAGCAACTCCATCAAGATCTTCAGCAATGATGAGCAACGCGCGACCAGTTTTCATAACTGCTTCGAGTGCTGGCAACAAAGACTGAACAGACGAAATCTTTGACGAATAGAACAAGATGTATGGCTCATCGATGATGGCCTCTTGACGATCTTGATCGGTGACGAAGTATGGAGACAGGTATCCCTTGTCGAACTGCATACCCTCGGTGAACTCAAGTTCAATTCCGAAAGTGTTGCTTTCTTCAACGGTTACTACGCCGTCTTTACCGACTTTGTCGATTGCGTCAGCGATAACGCCACCAATAGTGGCATCGGCTGCAGAAATGGTTGCGACGCTGGAGATATCACTCTTGTCGTCTACAACTTTTGACTGGCTCTTGATGGACTCAACAGCCGCTGCGACTGCTTTTTCCATGCCGCGCTTGAGGCCCATTGGGTTTGCACCAGCGGCTACGTTACGCATGCCGTGCTGCACCATTGCCTGAGCAAGAACAGTTGCTGTTGTTGTTCCGTCGCCGGCAACATCGTTTGTCTTTGTAGCAACTTCTTTTACCAACTGTGCACCCATGTTTTCAAATGGATCGTCGAGTTCGACTTCCTTTGCAATGGAGACACCGTCGTTGGTGATTGTTGGTGCGCCAAACTTCTTGTCGAGCACAACGTTGCGACCTTTAGGTCCGAGTGTCACTTTTACAGCATCGGCCAACTTGTTGACACCCGCTTCAAGTGCACGACGAGCTTCGTCGTGAAATTTCAATTGCTTTGCCATGTTGAGGACTACTTCCCAACAATCGCAAGAACGTCACGGCTGGTGAGGATCAAAAGATCGTCTCCACCATGTGACACTTCAGTGCCGCCGTACTTGCTGTAGAGAACAACGTCTCCAACTTTTACATCGAGTGCGAAGTGCTTGCCTTCGTCGTCGCTCCAGCGACCCGGACCGACAGCGAGAACGGTGCCTTGCTGTGGCTTTTCTTTTGCAGTGTCAGGGATGACGAGACCAGATGCTGTGGTCTGCTCCGCTTCGCTGGGCTTGACAACGATGCGGTCATCGAGTGGCTTCAGATTCATGATGTTCCTCCGAGAAATCGGCTGTGAGCAGATATTGACCCGAGCAGGGGGACCCAACTCGGGGTTAGCACTCTAGGAGTGCGACTGCTAATGATACGGACTTCAGGCCAGGAACGGCAACCGTGGGGCTATATCTCGTGGGCAGATGGGGCTACTTCTACCCCGACGCAGGCCAGCAGATTGGCTGTTTCGACCAGGGGAAGGCCCACGATATTGGACATGGAGCCGGTGGACGAGGCCACAAAGGCGCTGCCATGACCTTGAATGGCATAGGAACCCGCCTTGCCAGCCGATTCACCAGTGTCGATGTACCAGGCCAGCATCTGAGGTGAGATGGGCATGAAGGTCACTTCGGAACTGACCACCTCGACCTGTTCCCCACGACTGCTCACCACTGCCACGCCGGTATGCACCCGATGAGTGGTGCCACTGAGAAGCAGCAGCATGCGTCGAGCGTCGTCGCCGTCAATAGGTTGGCCAAGAATGTCGCCGTTCAGATCAACCGTTGTATCTGCGCCAATCACAACCGACGTTGCCTCGCCTGCCAAGTAGACGGCCCGTGCTTTTTCCAGGGCAAGACGTTGCACGTATGCAACCGGGTCTTCCTGTGGATGGGGAGTTTCGTCAAGATCGGCAGGCACAACACTGAATTCAGAGACGAGGCGGTGCAACAACTCAACACGGCGCGGAGAACGCGATGCAAGCACGATGGTGAGGTCAGTGGCCATTCCTGAACTCTACGACTCCAGCACACATCCTTGACATGAGCATTACAGAAGCGTCTAGATTTCAGTTACGGACCGCGATAGGTCAGATTCTGAGCGAGGAGGCAGCAGACACTCTTATGGAACTACTTCCTCCTGTCGGCTGGGCCGACGTTGCAACAAAAACCGACTTGCAACACCTACGCGATGAACTCAAGGCCGAGATTCATAGTCTCCGTGTCGCTACAAAAACTGACCTGCAACACCTACGCGAAGAACTCAAAACGGACATACAACATCTACGCGATGAACTCAAGGCCGACATGCTTAATCTGCGTAACGAGTTCAAGTCCGACATACATGCTCTGCGTGTGGAGTTCAAGTCCGACATACAAGCTCTTCAGTTGAGTTTTGAAACAACGCTAGAGAAAAGACTTCACGAACAAACGAAATGGTTCATTACGACCATGATCGCGATGAACGCTGTGACGGTTGCTGTGGCAGTTGCATTATCGAAACTTATTTAGCCACCGCTAAGCGCCATCTCATGTCCATCATCAGGCACAGTGAGATCATCGCGATTTTCTAAATAGCCTTCTGGCAACACCACTTTGATTGGTCCGTTGGTATGACCGCGAGCAAAGCGTTCCCCACCTTCAACCAAACGCATTGTGTGATCAAGTCCCGCCGCCACCCGTTCGAGGTCTGCAAATGTGGCAGCCGTAGAAAAAGAACGGCGCACTTCTGAACCAACTGGATACCCCGTGAGATACCAGCCGCAATGTTTGCGGAAGTTACGAATGCCGAACTCTGGACCCATGATTTGCATCAACCCTTGAGCGTGTTCCAACATCACACCAAGAACAAACCCGAGATCTGGCGACGCTTGCACTTCTTCTCCGCGAAATGCATTCACCAAGTCGCGAAACAACCATGGCTTACCAAGGCATCCACGCCCCACCACAACACCGTCACATCCGGTTTGATTCATCATGTCAATGGCATCTTGTGCTTCCCAGATGTCTCCGTTACCAAGAACAGGAATGCTTGTAACAGCCTGTTTTAGTTCAGCAATCTTTTCCCAGTGAGCATGACCGGCATAGTGCTGTTCTGCAGTGCGCGCATGCAAAGCAATCATGGCGATTCCTGCGTCTTCAGCGGCTTTTCCGGTGTCGAGGAATGTGGTGATGTCGTCGTTGATACCAATGCGAAATTTGCACGTAATGGGCACACCAAATGGTGCTGCCGCAGCCACCGCTGCATCCATAATTGCGCGAGTTAGGTTTCGTTTCACTGGAACTGCCGCACCGCCACCTTTGCGTGTCACTTTTGTGGCGGGACAGCCAAAGTTCATATCAATGTGATCAGCGATGTCTTGTTCACACAATGCACGAACTGCCCGACCAACAAACTCCGGGTCACTGCCATAAATCTGCAAACTGCGAAAATCCTCATTCGGCGCAAACGCCACCATCTTCTTTGTCTTCTCATTGCCGTGCACCAATGCAGCAGCCATCACCATTTCGCTTACGTAAATAAGGCCTGGACCAAAAGAGCGACACTGCGCGCGAAAAGGAATGTTTGTAACGCCAGCCATAGGTGCGAGAACTACAGGGATAGGAAACTCGCGACCACGCAAGACAAGTGGATGCCGAGTCATCGTGGAACCGCGTCAAGTTTGAGGTTTGGATACGCGCCACATGACAAAGAACTCGGGCCGTCAGCACCCAAGCGATGCCACGCTGCTGCTGCAATCATCGCTGCGTTGTCTGTGCACATGGCCCGACTAGGAAGAGCCACCTTGAAACCAGCTGCCGCTCCCCGTTCGCTCATCTGTGCGCGAAGTAGTGAGTTGGCAGAAACTCCTCCACCCAACACAATTCCTTTTGCGCCAATCTGTTGAGCGGCACGAATAGTTTTTGTACACAACACATCGACCACTGCTGCCTGGAATGAGGCCGCAACATCAACGTTTGCGACATCGGGATTCTTCTTCACATAGTTGATGACTGAGGTCTTGAGCCCACTGAAGGAAACATTTAATCCGTCGTGTTCCATGGGTCGTGGGAAATCGATTGCTTCAGCATTACCTTGCGACGCAATGCGATCAATCACTGGCCCACCCGGATATCCGAGGTCTAAGTATCGAGCCACTTTGTCGTAAGCCTCACCTGCTGCATCATCAATGGTTCGGCCGAGCACTGTGTAGTCACCGTGACCACGCATCTCAATAATCATTGTGTGTCCACCAGAGACAAGCAGTACTACTAGTGGAAATTGAAGCGTTGGATCATCAAGAAGACCGGCATACAAATGCGCCTCGAGGTGATTCACACCAATAAACGGCTTATCCCACACCAATGCCAAAGACTTTGCCGCAGATACACCAACAAGTAATGCACCAATCAAGCCTGGGCCTGCAGTTGCAGCGACTGCGTCGATGCGTGACGGAAGAATTCCTGCTTCGGTAATCGCAGATTGCATCACCGGAATCAGTGCTTCCATATGAGCACGGCTGGCCACTTCTGGAACTACACCCCCAAAACGAGCATGAATTTCTATCTGGCTTGAAACGATGGACGACAGAACATCGTTGCCACCCATCACCACAGATGCAGCAGTTTCGTCACAGCTAGTTTCCAACGCGAGAATGACTGTTGATTCGTTCACAACAAAATTGCTCATGGTCGTCTCGCTTCAATGAGTCGTACACGTTCCATAAATTCGCTGGTGTCAACACCATGAGCCCACATAATGATGGCATCGTCTTTGTTTTCGTAGTAGCGCTTGCGTATCCCAGCTGGCACAAAACCAAAACGCCGATACAACGATTGCGCAGCAACATTTGTATGGCGTACTTCAAGAGTCATCGCAGTGCATCCACGATCATGGGCCAAAATGGACAGATCGATCATCATTTCTGTTGCAACGCCACGACCTTGACATGCCGGATCGACTGCAATGTTTGTGATGTGTGCGTCGTCGCCACTAAACCACATGCCGCCGTACCCCACCAACACATCGCCAACATACGCCACAAGGTAGTACCGCGAACCTGTGCGCATCTCTGATAGTTCGGTCACAAATGTGCGATGTGTCCATGGCTTTGGATACAGCTGTTCTTCAATGTCAAGAATCCGACGCAGATGGCGACGGCGCATAATTTCAGTAGTCAATGCATCGGTTGCGCGTTCACGCAGGAAACTCATGACGCTGCTCCACGAGTTTGCCAATTGATCTCTGCATCTGGCGCGCGTAAATACATCGGTTCAACAGCACCAGGCACAACGGTGTCGTCTGCAGCAAGTCGTTGACCAGCAAGTGTGACCAAATGAGTTGCTAACGGGTATGAACCAGATGCGCCAAGGAATTGTGCCCACTGCAATGCTTGGAAGACTTCTTGATGACGATCAAAGCCGCTTCCTACACACACAATTTCTTCACCACGGTCTGCGAGATGCACTGCAAGATCTTCCGGAGATGACACAACAGGCTCGGTTATGCGTTGTGGTTCTACACCAAGTCCGCGCATGCGATACAACGCCCAGTACACCTCGCCACGTCGCGCATCTAATGAAGCAGCCACTACCGACTCAGACCAATGTGCGTTCATTGCAACTACATCAAGGCTGCACACCGGAATCATTGGCAACTCGAGTGCCCACGCAATTGATTGCGCAGCGGCAATGCCAACCCGCATTCCCGTGAAGAGCCCTGGGCCAACATCTACAGCAACTGCAGAAAGGTCAGACATCTCTACTTCGGCTTGCTGCATCACAAACTGAATCATTGGGGTCAGCGACTCTGCATGTCGGCGATCACTCGCCAACATTGAATGCGCACGAACACCGCGGTAATCGCCGAGCGCAACACCCACATGTTCGACCGATGTTTCAATACCAAGAATCATTAGTTCACACTCCATGTGCGAACTGCAGTGGCTAGTTGATCCCAACGTGTATCCCAACCGTGGCCCGATACCGAGATAGTGATGTCTCGTTCATCGTCAGCGTCGTCATTGTGCGCAAGGTGCACAGTGAGCGCATCACCGAGAACATCAGAGGCGACATCGCCCCACTCCACCACAACAACAGAACCCATATCGGCTAATTCACGAAGCCCAAGATCTTCGACTTCTGCTCGACTCGACAAGCGATATAAATCTGCGTGCTGAATTGGAATACGACCAGAGGTGTAACTCTGCACCAAATTGAAAGTAGGCGAAGAGACATACTCTTCAGAATCAACACCAAGAGCGTTGGCAAACCCAATAGTGAATGCAGTTTTTCCTGCACCCATGTCGCCAGACAACACGACCATGTCTCGTGGTCGCACTAGACGCGCAATAGCAGCAGCAATGAGATGCGTGTCGTCGACTCCGCGAGAAAGACAATCAATCATTGGTATCGCCGACCAATTCGTGAACTAATGCCGCACACAATCTCATAACCAATGGTGCCAGTTGCGCTCGCCCATTCGTCTGCGGTTACAACGTGCTCACCTTGACGACCAATCAATACCACTTCATCGCCCACCATGACAGAAGAATCTGTTCCACAATCAATCATGAGCTGGTCCATAGTGATGGTTCCTGCAAACTGACGTGGCACGCCATTCAATAAAACGCCAACTGTTGTTTCACCCAATGCTCGTGGCACACCGTCGGCATAACCCAAAGGAACTGTGGCTATCAACGTCGCGGCACTAACTGGACGACGCAGCCCATAGGACACTGCTTCACCTGCTTCAATCCAACGAACAGCAGACACACGGCTCTTCAATGCAAGGGCCGGAATAAGCCCGCGACAGAGTTCTTTTACGCCGTCACCCGGAAGGAGTCCGTACATTGCAATACCAAGACGCACCATAGAGAAACGTGAGTCCGGATTGGCCAACGCTGCAGCACTATTTGCCGCATGTACGAGTGGAGGCTCAATACTGTGTGCTGCAAGTTCTGCAAGAACTTCGTTAAACAATCTCAATTGATCGGCATTCGCCGGATGCTCGGGAGAATCTGCAACAGCGAAGTGTGTGTACACACCTTCTAGCAACACCGAGTCAAACGATTGCATAAAACGAATCAGCGAGAGAGTTTCGCGTGGAGCAACACCTACGCGATGCATACCCGTATCGACTTTGACATGCACGCGTGCAACTTTTTCTGCAGCAGATGCAGCGTTAGCCAACGCAGCAACTCCGCGCGTAGTGGTAACTGTGGCTGTGAGTTCGTACCCCACTAGCAATTCGGAAAGTTCTGCCGGCTGTTCGCTCAACACCAGAATTGGTGCAGTGATACCAGCGCGTCGCAAAGCAACACCTTCGTCCATGAGTGCCACACATAGACCTTCGGCTCCTGCGTTCAATGCAGCATTAGCAACAGGAATTGCGCCGTGCCCATAGGCATTGGCTTTCACCACGGCCCACACCTTTGCGGGCGCAACACGCTCGGCCACAATCGCAACGTTGTGCTGAATAAGCCCAGTGTGCACTTCTGCCCACGCCCAACGCGAAGAGAAATCAGCAGACATCAGACATCACCTCACTTAATACATCAGAAATCAGCGCAACAACATCACGTGCAATGGCACCTTCCGTTGGCAATGACGAACCCGCCATGCCATGAATAAATGCACCAGCTGCTGCTGCTTCTGGCGCGGCTAATCCACGGGCCAAGAATGCACCAATTACTCCGGCTAAAACATCACCTGTACCTGCTGTGGCAAGACGCTCATCACCAGACGCAACGAGATACACCTGACCATCGGGAGAACTAATGATGGTGGTTGGTCCTTTTCGCGCAATGGTGCAACCCGTTCGAGCGGCCAAAGCTTTCGTGGCGCCAATGCGATCAGGGCTGCCAGCGTCACCACCAAGAACTGCAAACTCTCCGTCGTGAGGTGTCAACACTGTTTGTGCTGTGCGTGCAGTGAGTGTTTCTAGTTTTCCGGTGGGGTCTACCGCTGCGCTCAAACCATCACCATCGATGACCATCGAAATGTCGCATGACAACACAGAACGAACTTGAACTCCAACGTCATCGCCGCGACCGAGACCAGGCCCGATGACTAAAGATTGAAACCGATGCACATCTTGTCCAATGAAATCAGCCCAATTTTCTGCGGGCAAAACTTTGCCAACCACTTCAGTAGGAACATTGAATGAAGCATCACCAGCACGCCACGATAAGTGCACCATGCCAGCTCCGGCGCGCATTGCAGCCATGCTGACAAGTGACGCTGCACCACCCATACCTGCACTGCCAGCAATCACTCGCACTGCGTTATTCCATTTATGAGAAACACGATCTCGTGGCGGTAGCCATGCTGCAACATCTGTTGCTTCAACGAGAAACGCAGTGTCATCATCAAGAGGGTCGATGCCTACATCAACAATGTCGATCTCTCCGCAAAAAGATGGACCATCGCCGAGCAACATGCCTGTCTTTGGTGCGCCAAAAGTGACAGTGCGGTTTGCCACCAACACACT
>SYAZ01000051.1 GCA_005788815.1 Actinomycetota bacterium
CCAATTTGCACACTGGCACCCGCCACATCGCCAGTCGTTGCATCCATCGTCATGGACGAAAACGTTGCACCACGTAGTCCATCTCTACCTGTTCGGCCACCAAGCACCACAACACGATCACCAGGCCGGGGTGTCTCTGCTACATATTCTCCGTGTGCCACGCCAATACATCCGGCATACACCAGTGGGTTTGCTGTGTATCCGGGGTCATACAACACCGCACCCGCAATTGTGGGTAAGCCAATTTTGTTGCCATAATCAGCAATTCCAGCTACGACGCCAGCACGAATACGGCGAGGATGGAAAACACCATCTGGCAAGTTCGAACCATTTGTATCAGGGGGCCCAAAGCACAAAATGTTCGTACACGCAATCGGCAAGTGCGATGCACCCAAGACATCTCGAATCACACCACCTACACCGGTATTTGCCCCACCAAATGGTTCAACCGCACTGGGATGATTATGCGTCTCGCATTTCAGTGCAATCGTTGTGCCTTCAACAAATGAAATGACTCCTGCGTTACCCACAAAAGAACTCACCACAAACGGTGCATCAATAGTGCGTGTTGTTTCTCGCAGCTGATTAATCAGAGATTCCACCACCTCACCGGAGTCGGTCGCAATACTTGCTCGAAATGTCTTGTGCGCACAGTGTTCGCTCCACGTCTGAGCAATGGACTCAAGCTCAATATCACGCACGCCACGGCCGCAGTAGTGGTCGCGTATTGCCCGCAATTCTTCTATGTCAAGGGCCAATCCTCGTTCTGCATTCAATTCCTGCAGTTGGGCATCTGTTGCGTCTGCTGCAAGTTGCACTACCTGAACAGAGTTCAGTGATGCTCCAGTCCCTATTGGCATAACAGGTACAAGCGGTGCGTCTACAGACCAGTATTCAATAACTGGATTAGCCAGCAATTTGCGCACCAACAGGTCAAGTTCGCACGAGTCCACCTTGCCCGTAATGTCAAAACGCTTCGCAGTGGTCACCGCGTCAATGCTGATACCTAATCTGGCCGCAATCCGCCGCAACTGCTGCGACGCAGCATCGGTAACGCCGGCATGAAGTGCAGTTTCTACAAAGTGATCACATGGCATTGTTGTTAGTCCCCACGAGGCCTGTTGCAACAGTGGCTCAACGAGAATGTCCTCTAAAACCGTACGATTTGCACTACTTAGATCACCATGAATGAAATACACGTCGACAATATTTATTTCACATAGAGCCACAAGCCCCAGGTCATAAGCATCCTGAAGAAATATCTGTGCGCGGGGATCTTTGCCCACGGATTGAATTTCAAGGCGGTGTACATCATTGCTAGATAACAACTCAACAACTCCCACCTCGTCAAACTAGTGATGATTGCCAGAGCCGTCTAGCTCAGCGCCCAACTTGTACGAGAAGTCAAAAAATCTCTTTACGTAAAGTACAAGTACGACAAATTCTCACTCTGAGTTAACAAACTTCCGTCTACGATGTGTAGGTGCCTGAACTTATTGTCCCACTCGTGAGTGTTGTCATGGGCTCACGTAGTGACTGGACAGTCATGTCGCAATCCGTCACTATTCTTGAGCAATTTGGCATCCCTCACGAGACACAGGTTCTCTCGGCGCACCGCATGCCCGATGAATTGTTCACATTTGCCGAAACAGCAAAGGAACGAGGAATTCGGGCGATCATTGCTGGTGCTGGAGGCGCTGCCCACCTTCCCGGAATGCTCGCAGCAAAAACACTTGTTCCCGTGTTGGGTGTCCCTGTCCCTACTACACACCTTGGCGGCGAAGATTCTCTCTATTCGATTGTGCAAATGCCAGCCGGAACACCCGTTGCTACTTTTGCCATTGGTGAGGCCGGTGCCATAAACGCAGCGCTCTTTGCAATCGAACTTCTTGCCCACGAGAACGTGGAACTTCACAACGCTCTTCTTGAGTACCGCCGAGCGCGTCACGACGATGCCACGTCTAGCATTCTTCCTCCCACCTGATGGCAACAATGCTTGGTGTTCTCGGAGGGGGTCAACTTGGTAACTACTTCGTTCTTGCTGCTAAGAAAATGGGTTATCGCACCGCTGTCCTCGATCCAGATCCACATGCGCCAGCCGGAGTACATGCCGATAAACACATCGTGGCTCAGTACGAGAATGTTCAGGCTCTAACGGAATTAGCCAGTATTTGCAGTGCTGTCACCATTGAGTTTGAAAACCCTCCCGTTTCATCCTTGGAGTTTCTTGCGCAGTTTGTCGAGGTTCATCCGTCACCCTCATGTGTGGCAGTAGCACAAAACCGTCGAGATGAAAAACGTTTCTTGGAATCTATTGCTCTGTCAGTTGCACCATATGAAGTACTTGAAACGCCCGAAGATGCGGAGCGTCTCTCCCGTCTCGGAGTAGCCCGTAGACACTTGCAACCACTAGGCGCACCACTACTAATGAAGACCAGCAGACTTGGATACGACGGTAAAGGCCAGCAAAAAATCTCTGAACTCACAGACATTTCTGCACTGTGGCAGAACGTCAACAATGTCCCATGCGTTGTTGAACAAGTAGTCCCTTTAGACGCAGAGTTCTCTGTTGTGCTTGCACGGTCCCGAAATGGTGAAGTGAAAGTATTTACACCCACTCTCAATGTGCACCTCGATGGCATTCTCGATTTCAGTACTGCCACCACTGCCCCCACATCCATAGACGTTCAGTTTTTTCACGATGGCGAACGAGCAGCTATTCGCATTGCTGAAGAACTACAATATGTCGGAGTTCTTTCGGTTGAATTCTTTATCTCTGGTGACAAACTTTTCGTCAACGAACTAGCGCCCCGCCCACACAACAGTGGTCACTGGACTCTTGATGCTGCCACCACCAGCCAGTTCGAGCAACAAGTCCGAACTCTTGTGGGGTTACCACTAGGCGACACCGCTATGACCCATGATGCAGTGGCTATGGTCAACCTTCTTGGTGATCTGTGGAGCGAGAAAGAACCCCATTTTCATGTTGCCGAAGAGGACACATCTGCACATTTACATCTATATGGCAAAACTGAGGCCCGCCCTCGCCGCAAAATGGGACATATCACTGTCACCGGCACTGATGCGCTATCGGTAACGAGACACGCTATTGAATTACGAACCGCAATC
>SYAZ01000052.1 GCA_005788815.1 Actinomycetota bacterium
CGACCCTCTTTGTCTTCGAGCGTAAGAATGAGAGCTTCGATTCGTTCTCCGAGAGAAACGATGTCGTGCGGGTTGACGTCATTCTTGATTGCAAGTTCACGCGTTGGAATGACGCCTTCTGTCTTGTAACCAAATTCGAGCAAGACGCCGTCGCGGTCGATCTTGACAACAGTGCCAGTGACAAGTTGGCCATCCTTTAACTCCACCATGGTGCCGTCAATGGCATCTGCGAAACTGGTGGGGAGATCACGTTCTGTGATTTGTCGAGGGGTGTAATTGCCTTCCGCGTCGAAGGAGCCCATAGCGGCGGAAGTAAGAGAAGTATCGGACAAGGAATTGGTCTTTCGAGATGGATAAATAGTTGGTATCGATGAGGCCGGGTTACCGACCACCCTCACGGCGTAAGGGCGAAGCAAACGCTATCACCAGGAATTCGGAACTCTCCAAGGACGGCAAGGCATCCTGATAATTCCCTGGGTCGACACTGAGTATGGATTCCACTTCGAGCCCTGCCTTTTCCATCATCAGGCGCAGCTCTCTCGGCGTGTAGCAACCAGTCCATAGGTCAACCGCCAGTGGCTCGCCTGCCGTATTGCGCACCTCGGTTTTCTCATGCGAGACCCCTGTATTCGCATCGAAGTCGGCATCCTCGTGGTATTTCACCGAGAAGTACGCACTGAAAGCTGACAAGGCCAATTTTCCCCCTGGGCGCAATGCATGACGAATACCTCGAAGCACATCAGAGTCTTCTCCGGATGCCGTCATCAATCCGAAAGCACCCTGACATAGACAAATGACTGCGTCGAACTCTGAAGAAAAAGACAACTCTCGAGCATCCATCCGCTCAAATGTCGCCCCCGGTGGCGCGTCCTGATTAGCAATATCAATGAAAGCTTCACTGATGTCTATGCCGTGAACATGAAAACCGAGCCGTGCCAATTCATACGCGTGCCTGCCAGGCCCACAACCAACATCAAGAATTCTCATTCCTGGCGTAAGGCCAAGTCGCTCGATGATGAACGCCACTTCTTGCGACGTTCCCTTGGTGAATGAATACCGTAGGTATGCAGAACCCATGTGAGTCGCCATTTGCTCAAACCAATGCGAGCCGCGCGAGTTCATCTCATCCTTTTGCATCGGCCCAGGTGTGACCCCATGCTGCATTCACCTCAAACGGCACACTGAGATCTGCGGCATTACGCATTGTTTCAATGACGAGTTTCTCCACTTCTGGTTTCTCGTCATTAGGAGCCTCGACAATGACTTCGTCGTGCACTTGCAAAACTATGCGCGATTTCAATTCACGTTTCTCGATCTCTGCATCAAGACGAACAAGAGCGATTTTGAAAATATCTGCTGCTAGACCCTGGATAGCCGCATTCATTGCTTGACGTTCACCTGCTTGCCGCACACGGAAATTGTCACTCAATAACTCAGGGATCTGACGACGACGCCCGAACAAGGTCTCTGTATATCCAGACTGTCGAGCCGCATGAATCGTGTCGTCCATGTACTTCTTCACATTGGGAAAAGCAGCGAAGTATGAATTCAGAATTGTGGCGGCTTCATCGACCCCAATCGATAGACGTTGGCTGAGACCATACGCTTCCATGCCGTACGCAAGTCCGTACGAGACCATTTTTGCTTTCGATCTCTGTTCATGAGACACATCGATTGGGTTCACACCAAACACTCGCGACGCTGTGGCTTGGTGAATGTCTTCGCCTGCAGCAAAGGCAGATATCAATCCGGGGTCGGCAGCAAGATGCGCAATGCAGCGAAGCTCAATCTGGTTGTAGTCGGCCACCAACAATGAACACCCATCGCCTGCAGTAAACGCCGTGCGAAACACGCGACCCTCATCTGTACGAACGGGAATGTTGTGAAGGTTCGGTTGGTCACTACTGAGACGGCCTGTTCGAGCAACAGTCTGATTGAAGGTGGCATGAATACGATCATCTGCAGCAACTTCCGACAACAGACCTTCGCCATAGGTAGACCGCAACTTCTCAACTTCGCGAAAACGCAACAATGGTCCGATGAACTCGGGCCACGCATCATGGAGTTTTTCCAATGTTGCCGCATCTGTACTGAAGCCGGTTTTTGTCTTTTTTCCAGGCGTCAGTCCATGTTCTGTGTACAGAATTTCACGTAACTGCGTTGGGGAGTTCACGTTGAACTCACGGCCTGCAATCTGATGCAAGGATTTTGTGAGCGACACAGTTTCTTCAGTTAGCCGATCACGGATGGTGGTCAGGGCCTGACGATCTACACCAATTCCAAAATGTTCCATCTTGGCGAGCACACGAACCAGTGGATTCTCCATCTCTTCGTACAGTTTTTCATTTCCAATCTCCGCAAGTCCCTGGCGCAAGACCGGAGCGAGCGCAGCGACAAATAAGGCTTGGTCCGCTACCAATTGATCAGAGTTTTCATTTCCACCGAAATCAAACTGCCCAGATGACTCATTGCTTGCCTGAGGCTCCTGGCCCAACATGTCTGCACATACAGAGGCCAGCGTGTAGCTAGACCTCGATGGGTTGATGAGGTACATAGCGATGGCCGTATCAAGTTCAAGCGATGAGATGTCTACCCCATCGGCAAGCAACGAACGCATCAGAGGTTTGGCATCATGAACAACGACTGGGCGTGCGTTCTGAAAAGCCTTACGAACTTCTGGCGACACCAACACAGAACGAGACATAACTCCAACTGTTGATGCCGTTTCATCAATGACCACTGCCAAGGAGTCAATGCTGGATCGACCAACATCACCGATAAACGTTGCGGCCATTGTCCATGTCGCAAGTGAAGACAACATTGCTGCTGCATCTTTCCCATTCTCAAACACAGTGATGGACGCCTGTTGAACAGTTGCTACAGATGCGAGAGGCGCAGCGCCTTGTGGCGAGGAATCAATACTGGAATCAACATCCCATTCCAATTTCTTCGCAACTTCACGCAGGCGCTTCCCCATCGTCTTGAATTCAAGGAACCCGAACAAGCGGTCAGTGGCAACGAAATCTGGATGTGGAACAAGCGCACTCTTATCGATGTCTAGTGGCACATCGCGTCGAAGAATCATCATTTCAGCATTACGACGCACGCGGTCGCCGTGTTCAAGTAGACCGGCCTTCAACTTTGGAGTCTGCTGCTCTGCTGCAGCAATCACCGCATCAATATTGCCGTATTGGTTGATCAGTTTGGCTGCAGTCTTTTCGCCGACGCCTGGAATGCCATCGAGATTGTCGCTTGGGTCACCACGCAATGCTGCGTAGTCGGCGTACTGCGCTGGAGTCACTCCCGTTCGTTCGAAAATTCCTGCCTCGTCGTACAACGCATAATCACTCACACCGCGCTTGTTGTACAACACACGAATATGTGGATCACGCACAAGTTGATAACTGTCACGGTCGCCTGTTACGACGATGAGATCATCACCGTCTTTCTCAGCGCGCTCGGCCATGGTGGCAATGAGGTCGTCACCTTCGAATCCTGCCATGTCGCGCCACATAACACCCATGGCATCAAGCAATTCACGAATCATGCCGAGTTGTTGATACAGAGTGTCCGGCGCCTTCTCACGTTGAGCCTTGTACTCAGGAATTGCAACATGACGGAATGTCGGTTCCGCACGGTCGAACACAACGATGATTCCGTCTGGTGCGTGATCACGCAACAGCGTTATCAACATAGTGGTGAAGCCATACACAGAATTGGTGGCTTGGCCGCTTGCATTGGTCATGTCCTCTGGCAACGCGTAAAAGGCCCGGTATGCGAGCGAGTTACCGTCTAACGCCATCAGTTTCATAACTTGTTCCTCAGATCATTCAGGGCGTAGTTCACCAGAGATAATCATGTCGGCCACTGCCTTCATGGTTGCTCGGTGATTCATCGCACCACGTTGAATGAAACCATAAGCATCACTCTCGGTCATTGCATGGGAGTCGCGCAGAATCCCTTTGGCCCTGTCAATTGACTTGCGAGCTTCAAGTTGCTCTTCCAAAGCATCGACTTCACCGTTCAGTGCTTGCATCTCGCGAAAACGACCAATCGCAACTTCGATTGCTGGGATGAGATCTGTCTTTTGAAATGGCTTGACCAAATAGGCAAGAGCGCCCGCGTCACGCGCTTCTTCAATGACTTCTCGTTGACTAAATGCAGTCAACACAAGTACGCCACAAATACGATCCTTCGTGATGTGTCGTGCCGCTTCGATGCCATCCATGCCGGGCATCTTGATATCGAGAATTGCAATGTCGGGCCGAAGTTCGCGAACCAACTCCACAGCTTTGTCACCTCGGCCGGTCTCGCCCACTACGTCGTAGCCCTCTTCTTCAAGAGTTTCTTTCAGATCCAAGCGGATGATTGCTTCGTCTTCAGCAATGACTACACGGATACTCATGAGCTGTGCTCCTTCATTCGGTCTAATAGATCGTTCATGCGACGTTCAAGGTCTGCAATCTCAGCTACCAATTGTCCATGATGACGCACAATCACGTCGGCATGCTTCTTGGACTCTCGGTATTCGAATTCCGCGGAAGGAGTCTCTGACACCAAGGCCCGAAGAGATAAATCATTGGCTTCGTCCACCATGTGGCTCATTTGGTCAGACACAACGAGCAACTCGAGGCGTAGTTCCTTTAAGCGCGAGGCTGTCTGTGCGAGACGCCGTTGAAGAAGTCGTTGACCCATAGACATCGAGTGTATGAGTCACCTGGGTGCCCGAGGTGGGACTTGAACCCACACGTCCTTACGAACAACGGATTTTGAGTCCGTCTCGTCTGCCATTCCGCCACTCGGGCCAGGGCTAGAGAGCGTATCGCTAGATGGGGCAAATGGGCGTTACCTCCGAGTAGCACGATGGGAAGTCAGTTAGCCGTCTAAGGTTTTTGCACCATGCTTGCGTTTACATTTCCTGGACAAGGCTCTCAAAGGCCTGGCATGGGTCGCCCGTGGCAAGGCCACGAAAGCTGGGAACTCATCGAAGAAGCGTCAGATGTCGCGGGTCGCGACGTGGCAGCACTCCTCCTCGATGCCGACGCAGAAGAACTGCGAGACACACGCAACGCTCAACTCACCACATTTGTGTCAAGCCTCATGGTTCTCGACGCTGTAGAACGACTGGGCATTGAGCCAAGCTTTTGTGCTGGCCACAGTTTGGGCGAATACACAGCCCTCGTCGCAACAGGTGCCTTGTCATTCGATGACGGAGTACGTCTAGTCGTTGAGCGCGCAGATGCAATGCACGAAGCAGGACTTGCTGCACCAGGAACTATGGCCGCAGTTCTTGGACTCGACGATGACGATGTTGAAATTGCATGTCGACGAGCAGACAGTGATGTGTGGGTAGCGAACTTCAACGCACCAGGACAGATTGTTATTGCAGGATCTCCCGAGGGAGTTGCAAAAGCATCAGAGATCGCAAAAGAACTAGGCGCCAAACGTGTCATGCCTCTTCAAGTCTCCGGAGCATTTCATACCCCATTTATGACGGCAGCCCGAGACCGACTTCGTACAGCAATAACAGAAGCAAACCCACGTGACACCGAGGTACCTGTTGTTTCAAACGTGGATGCACTGTTGCATGCCACAGGTGGCGAGTGGACATCTCTTCTCTCTGCGCAATTATCGAACCCTGTGCGGTGGAAACACTGTTTACTGACTCTTGCTGCAGAAGGCGTCACAGGTTTTGTCGAGCTAGGACCTGGGGGCGTTCTCACAGGCATGGCAAAGCGCACTGTAGACAACGCACGAACCATCAGTGTGGCTACACCAGATGAACTCGACAAGTTAATCGAATGGGTCGATGCATCTGCGCCCGTCACTGCTGGCCAAATTGAAGGTGAACATCTTTTCGCAATCGAACGACTTGTCGTGAGCCCAGCCGCTGGTGTCTTCACCCCAATTGGTGACGTTACGAATGGCATGCTCATTGCAGTCGGTCAAGTACTCGGACATGTTGGTGACCATGAAGTTCGCTCTCCGTTTGCGGGAGTGGTGCAAAGCTACATCGCTGTTGAAGGCGAACGAGTCACGTCTCGTCAACCAATTGCTTGGCTTCGGACGCCGTAAGAAGGACCGTTATGCCACAGATTCCTAGTTCAGCGCGAGGTGCGCGATTCATCGGGTGGGGAACCTCGCTCGGACACAGAGTTGTGACTAACGATGAACTCACAGCGTCCATGGACACAAATGACGAATGGATTCGTGAACGAACGGGAATTCACCGTCGACATGTCGGTGGTTCAACAGCAGAACTCAGCACCATCAGTGGCCAAATCGCTCTCGACATGGCTGGTATAGATCCAAAATCAATCGACGCATTGATTCTTGCCACCACCACACCAGACCGCACAGTTCCAGCAACATCTGCAACCGTTCAAAATGCATTGGGTTTGGCGTGTGGAGCGTTCGACGTCAATGCAGCCTGCTCGGGTTTTGTATATGGGTTAGTTGTTGCACACGGCCTCATCGGAGTTGGTGCGGAACGAATCATGGTCATTGGTACAGACACGTTGTCACGCATTGTTGATTGGACAGACCGCAATACTGCACCGTTGTTTGCTGATGGCTCAGGAGCAGCAATCCTCGAAAGCACGAAAGGTAGCGGCCAATTACTTGGCTGGGATATTGATGCCGATGGAAGTGCCGAAGAGATCTTGTACGCCGAAGTTGGTTCGACCATTCAGATGAATGGAAAAGAAGTTTTCAGGCGTGCAGTGCGCATCATGGTGGACAGTGCTCAAAAATCAATGGCTGCTGCCGGTGTTACAACAGAAGACATCTCGATCGTTATCCCCCATCAAGCAAATATTCGAATCATCTCAGCGGCATGCGATCGGTTGGGCATCTCTATGGACAAAGCGTCAATATCAATCCATGAAACGGGCAACACGTCATCGGCGTCAATACCGCTTGCATTGTTCGGAGATTTCGGGCAAGTCAAACCAAAAGATGGCGACATCGTTCTTCTTGTTGGTTTCGGTGCGGGCATGACTGCAGCGAGTGCAATTCTTCGTTGGAATGCACAATGAGTCGCGTGGTACTCATCACAGGTGGCTCTAAGGGAATTGGACTCGCATGCGCTAAGGCATTCGCTGCCCTCGGAGACAAAGTTGCAATTACCTATAACTCAACTCCCCCACCACCAGAGTTCTTTTGTGTGAAGTGCGATGTCACCGACACAGCACAAGTGGATGCTGCGTTTGCAGCGGTAGAAGAACACTTCGGCATAGTAGAAGTACTTGTTTCAAATGCTGGAATAACAAAAGACACACTGCTTCTGCGCATGAAGGAAGCAGACTTCGCAGAAGTGATTGATGCAAACCTCACAGCGGCTTTTCGTGTTGTGAAGCGTGCTACTCCTGGAATGCTCAAGGCTCGTTCAGGACGAATCATTTTGATGTCATCGGTTGTTGGGCTGTTGGGCTCTGCGGGTCAGGCAAATTATGCAGCTTCCAAAGCTGGTCTCGTGGGTTTTGCGCGTTCACTTGCCCGCGAACTCGGGTCACGAAGTATCACTGTGAATGTTGTGGCTCCTGGCCCAGTTGAGACCGACATGACGGCAGCCTTGACGGCCGAGCAACTACAGACAATCACCTCGTCTGTGCCACTCCAACGTATGGCCACACCCGAGGAAGTTGCTGGGGTCGTTGCGTTCCTAGCCAGCCAACCCGCTGCCTACATCACCGGTGCTGTTATCCCAGTGGATGGCGGACTGGGCATGGGTCACTAGTCAATGGCCCCAATGATGCGCTGTATGCGTCATCGGTGTGAGAAACTAGAACCCGATCAAGGAGACAGAACCCCATGGACCAAGAACTATTCAACCGATTCGTCAAGTGCGCAGTAGACACCCTCAAGGTAGATGCCGCACAGGTTGTACCAGCAGCTCGCTTCAAAGAAGATCTTGATGCTGACTCTCTCGACGTTGTTGAACTCGTTATGGCCCTTGAAGAAGAGTTCGGCTTGTCCGAGAACATCCCAGAAGAAGAACTCGCAGAAGTGACAACTGTCGGCCAAGCCTTCGACATTGTTGTCAGCAAGCTTTAAATCTTTTTATGCAGGGACTCGGTCATCGCGTCGCAATTACCGGATACGGCGTAGTTGCGCCTTGCGGTATTGGTAAAGAGGCCTATTGGAACGGACTACTCGGTCCAAGCATCACAGGTACTCGTTCTGTCGAGATTCCCGAATGGGATCCACTGCCCTACTTCGAAAGCGCAAAAGATGCACGCCGGTCCGACCGCGTCGAGCAATTTGCATTAGCCGCTGCACAAGAAGCATTTCAGCAAGCCGGCACATTGAACGTAGAGCCATCTCGGTTCGGAACAATTTTCGCAACCGGTATTGGTGGATTACACACACTCGAAGAGCAAGTGATCATCCGAGTGGAAAAAGGTGAGCGACGCGTCTCGCCATTCCTTGTTCCCATGATGATGGCCAATGCTTCAGGTGCTGCCATTTCCATGCGTTACGGATTGCAAGGCCCGAACGAGACAATTTGTACAGCCTGCGCCGCCGGAACCCACGCCATTGGGTACGCGGCGCGTCAAATTGCGTGGGGTCGTTGTGACGCAGTTGCAACGGGTGGTTCTGAGTGTGCTGCCACGCTTACCTCTCTTGCTGGCTTCGGCAACATGACTGCACTTTCTTCTACTGGGTCTTCAAAACCGTTCGATGCAACCCGTGATGGCTTTGTCATGGGTGAGGGCGCCGCCGTATTCATTCTCGAGCGCTACGACCTAGCAGTAGCACGTGGTGCCAAAATTCTTGGTGAGATTCTTGGAGCAGGAAGCAATGCCGATGCGCATCACATCACTGCACCAGCACCTGGTGGCACTGGTGCAATCGCATGTATGAATCTTGCACTTGAAGATGCTGGGCTTTCCGCATCCGATA
>SYAZ01000053.1 GCA_005788815.1 Actinomycetota bacterium
GTCAATCAGGCGGTGTTCGTAGGTGAGTTCGGCTTTGTCAAAATCAGCTTTGAACTCTGCATTAAAGATTTCCTCGAACAGATCTTTGAACTGACCGTCGTATGCCTTCAAGATGGTGTTCTTCGTGCTCATATATACGGGATAGTTGCGCGAGAGTCCGTAGCGGAACGATGCACGAGCAAAATCGCGAATGCTGTCGTTGAAGTTGTACATACCCATGGCCACTCCACCGTCGGCTCCGTACTGTGCAACCTTGAATTCCATTGGCGCGCTGCCATCTTCAGGCGTGAACGTCATTGTGACGGAACCGGCACCTGGAACTTTAAAGTCGGTTGCCTTGTACTGATCGCCGTGAGCATGACGACCAATCACGATGGGCTTGGTCCAGCCAGGTACCAGTTTTGGAATATTGCTGCAAATGATGGGTTCGCGAAACACGACGCCACCGAGAATGTTACGAATCGTGCCGTTTGGCGACTTCCACATTTTCTTCAAGCCGAACTCTTCAACGCGAGCTTCGTCAGGAGTAATGGTTGCGCACTTCACACCGACTCCGTGCTTCAAGATTGCATTGGCTGAGTCAATTGTGACCTGGTCGTCTGTGGCATCGCGGTGCTCCATACCAAGGTCGTAGTACTCAAGATTGATGTCGAGGTACGGCAAGATGAGGCGGTCTTTGATGAACTGCCAGATGATGCGAGTCATCTCATCTCCGTCGAGTTCAACTACTGGATTATCAACCTTGATCTTTGCCATGGGAAACACCTTTTCTTGAAGCACCCTCTCGAGGGCCACTACTTGTATCAGACTTGTACACAATAGCGTGATGGCCAAGGCTGCCCCCTACCATCTGTAGCAATGGATTTTAAATGGAGCCCTGACCAGATATCACTTCGTGAAGAGGCTGCCGCCGTTGCTACTGACGCGGTACAACGTTTTGGTCGCCACAACGTCACTTGGATGAATGGATACTCCAAAGAGTTCTCACAAGAGCTCGCCGAACGTGGCTGGATCGGCATGATTTGGCCAAAGGAATTTGGTGGCGGAGGCAGACCTCCGATTGACCGCCTCATCGTGGGCGAAGAAATGATCAAGGCTGGCGCCCCCATTGCAGCGAGTTGGTTTGGTGACCGACAAATGGGTCCGGCACTCATTCAGTACGGAACAAAAGAACAACAAGAACAATTCCTCCCTGACATTCTCGCGGGCAAGTCCACGTGGTGCATTGGCATGAGCGAACCCAACTCGGGTAGCGACCTTGCTTCATTAAAGACGTCAGCACGTGATGATGGTGATGAATGGGTCATCAACGGCCAAAAGATCTGGACAAGTTTTGGCGCCCATGCCGACTATTGCTACCTCATCTGTCGCACCAACAGCGAAGGTCCCCCACACGCAGGTATTAGCGAAATCATTGTTCCAATGAACACTCCAGGAATTGAGATTCGTCCGATCACCGACATGACCACGAATCGCCACTTCTGTGAAGTCTTCTTTACTGACGCCCGTGTACCTAAAGCAAACTTGGTAGGTCGCGAAGGCGGAGCATTCGGACAAACCATGCGTCAACTCGAACATGAACGTGGCGGCATTGATCGCCTCATGTCTAACTATGCACAGTTCAAACACGCGATGTCACTTGCAGATACTTCTAAATCAACAGTTCGCCAAGAAATTGCCAAACTTGAGACTGGCTATCGCATCGGACGCATTCTTGTCATTCGTGAAGTACTCAGACAAGCGCCCGCCGGTTTCTCGGCTGCAACAAAATGTTTCTGCACCGAACACCAACAAAAGGTCGATGAGTTTGTGTATCGCATGATGGGTGCTTCTGGTGCTCTCTGGGATGACATGGTGCAGGGTCTTGTGTATGGCCCTGGATACACCATCATGGGCGGCACTTCGAATGTCATGCGCAACATCCTTGGCGAGCGCGTCCTCGGATTACCCAAACTCTAAATAAGGAGACCGACATGGCAGACCTCATTGGTCTTAGTACCAAGATTGTGGATTCGGGAATTGCCGATCAACCAGTGAATAGAACAACCGGCGAACTTTCTGAGATTGCCGACAAGCTCGCCATGGTGGAGTCGTTTAGTCATGTTGTCACCTGGGATTCGGGTGATGGACTTGTGTGCTTCGACACGAGCCATGTCAACAGCGGACAACAGGTTGTTGATTC
Source organism: Actinomycetota bacterium (assembly GCA_005788815.1). Taxonomy (GTDB): domain Bacteria; phylum Actinomycetota; class Acidimicrobiia; order Acidimicrobiales; family Ilumatobacteraceae; genus UBA2093. Next base: position 2,183 of record SYAZ01000053.1, read on the forward strand.
CATTCGATCATGGTCCACTGATCCCTTCAATGCTTTGGTCTACACACATGGCCATTCCGACCATGTTGGTGGCAGTGTTGCATTCGGCGCTAACGCTCGTGCGCTCGGGCATCAGGCCCCACGCGTCATCGCCCACAAGAATGTGCAGCGTCGCTTTGATCGCTACAGATACACCAATGACTGGAACGTTGCTATCAATGCACGTCAGTTCGGTGGCATTAGAGGCGACCTCAACAATGCACTGAATGATTTACGACCTGCGTCTGGTGGACCGCGCCTCAGCAATTTCATCCCCGAAGACACACTGGAAACAACGGAAACAGTCGACAGATTTGCTTCAATGACATTTGGTGACACCGTTGTGGAGTTTCACCACGGTCGCGGCGAAACAGACGACCACCTCTGGTCATGGTTCCCCGAAAAAAAGTGGGTTGCGACTGGTGACTTCGTTATCTGGAACTTTCCAAATGCCGGAAACCCCCAAAAGGTGCAACGCTGGCCGATTGAGTGGGCTGAATCACTACGGGCAATCATCGCTAAAGGACCCGAGTTGTTGCTCCCTGCTCACGGTTTACCCATTGCAGGAAAAGAACGGATTGCACGCGTACTCGACGAGATTGCATCTGCTCTCGAATACCTAGTGACATCGACAGTTGAGATGATGAATGCAGGCGAAACACTGAACACAATCATTCACAGTGTGAAGATTCCTGATGCGACACTTGGCAAGCCATACCTTCGCCCGCTGTACGACGAACCAGAGTTTGTTGTGCGCAACATTTGGCGTCAGTTCGGTGGCTGGTGGGACGGAGCCCCTTCTCGCCTCAAGCCATCAACCGATGAATCTGTAGGAACAGAGATTGCTCGACTCTCGGGTGGTGCTGAAGTACTTATGGCGCGCGCAAAAGAATTAGCCGCATCGGGAGATTTACGTCTCGCATGCCACCTTGCAGACTTTGCAGGCTGGGCCGCACCAGATGACCCAGACATCCATGCAGCACGATCAGAGATCTATGAAGTACGACGCAAGAACGAGGCGTCATTGATGGCAAAGGGCATCTTCAAAGGTGCGTCGCGTGAATCAGACTCTGTAGTGAAAAAAGCCACTGGCCAATAGTTCACGCCACTGTTATCAGAACTAACGCAAGAGCAGCCAACCCAAGCCCTACGGCTTGTGAGCGATGAATCTTTTCTCTATCTAGACGTGTTGCCAGCAGCAAAGTACTTGCAGGATAGAACGAGTTGATTGTTGCCACGATAGACATCAATCCGTGGCGTACTGCAAGCAGGTACAACGCGTTTGCAACGGTGTCGAGAACTCCGGAGCCAATAACAAACTTGCGTAGAGCCCCTATGTCGCGCACCCTATTCCCCGTTACATACATAACTGTCAACATGTAAGGAACAGAAGTAACACGCATGGCAAATACTGGCCATAAACCTGAGTTATCACTGGTGTGACCCAAGATGACGAACAGCGAACCAAATGTGCAACCCGCAAGTAGTGCCATCAACAAAACCTTTGCTGGCGCACGACGATGGTTTGGACCCATCACATCACTAATCAATGCAATGGCAACTAATGCAATGGGGATTCCCAATAAGGCAAGAAACCCTGGACGTTCCCCTGTAGACAAACCAATGATCACTGGCACAGACGTAGCAGTAACCGCAGAGACGGGAGCCACAACTGTCATGTAACCACTACCCATTGCCTTATAGAACGCAAGTAGGCCTGTGGCACCCGCGAGGCCGCCGATGCCGCCCCAGATCCAGTCACTCAACGGTGGCACTGGCACGCCACTTGCTAGAACAAAAATAAGCAGTAGAAATCCTGCGACGGATTGACCGATTGCCGTGACCGTAATTGCTGAGATTTTCTGCGAGGCACGTCCACCGCTGTAATCAGCAACTCCGTATACACAAGCAGCACACAGCGCTAAAAAAATGTCCATAACAAACTCGGCTGACTAACTACGGAAAGAAAAGTAGTGACTGCATTAGTGGGCGCGACGGGGCTCGAACCCGGGACCCCCACCATGTCATGGTGGTGCTCTACCAACTGAGCTACACGCCCTTTTCAGGAAGCCCTACTTTATCAGGGCTTCAGCGTGAGCGTCACTTCGTTGGCTAAAAGCCTGCCTCTTCGCGTGAGCACCACACGTTCTCCTGCTCGTTCGACGAGATCGCCGAGGTGTTCCTCATCCAGTGTGCCAACTGGTACGCCGGCGGTCGTGCGCAGAGACAACTCCAGTGCTTCTTTCCGTCGTGCGAAATCATCAAGAACTTCATCAGCGGCTTCGACTGTTTCGTTGGCCTGCACTGCTGATATGTACCGCTCTGGTGTGCGCATGTTCCACCAACGTCTGCCATTGAAGTGAGAATGTGCAGCACATCCGAACCCCGTGTAGTTGCCTTGCGACCAATACACCTTGTTGTGTCGGCATTCGTGTCCAGGCAATGCCCAGTTGCTGATTTCGTAATTGTGCATCCCCGCGGCAATCAGCGCATCGTCCACAAGAATGTATTTATCTGCTTGATCATCGTCGTCTGGATGACGTGCGGGGTCATCTGCAAGTGGAGTCCCTGCTTCCACAGTTAATCCATATGCAGAAATATGCGTGGGTTGCAGAGCAATTGCCTGACGCACTGTTTCTTTCCAGTCTTCAAGAGACTCGCCATGCACCCCGTAAATCAAATCGAGATTGATTGACGTGATGTTTGCACTACGTACAGCCGCTATTGCTTTTTCTACATTTGCAGGATCATGAGTGCGATTTAATGCTTTCAGCACCGACGTCACCATGGATTGCACACCCATGCTGATGCGATTCACGCCAGCGGCCGCATACACACGCATCATCTCTGGCGTCACATCGTCTGGGTTGCATTCGATGGTGATCTCCGCTTGAGCAGAGACAGGAATTGCCTTCACGATTGAAGCAAGCAGTTGCGGGTCGAGGCGCGTTGGGGTTCCCCCACCAAAAAACACGGTGTCGGCAACTGGCATACCGTCTGCCACTTTGCGCTCAATGTCGGCAATTACCGCTTGTACGTATGACTCCATGATGTCGTCTTTGTCGGTCCATGTTGCAAATGCGCAATAGTCACAGCGGTGCCGACAAAACGGAATATGAACATAGATACCAAATTCAGACATGCACGTACTCAGGTAGCGGGAGGAATGAACAGTAAACCGAGTTCGGATAGTTTGTCGCCCACCCCATCGACTGGCACATCCAACATGACAGCGATGGCGCGGGTGTCGTGTGCGCGCACAGTAATTACTTTTCCGTTGAAATCTTGCCGTTGCACCTGAATCATGCGCAGCAGACGTTCTAACATCTCAAACTGTTGACCGCTCATCGTTGAGAGTTTCGCTACGTCTATACGCAATTTCTTTGGCGCACCATCTGCACTCGCAGCATCTTCCATGCGTTGACTATCGCGTGGTAACAACTGGTCGATACTCACACCATAAAAGCGCGCAAGCCGTTCGAGTCGTGGCACTGAAATGGCACGCTCACCGCGTTCGTATGCGCCGAGCACAGAGGCTTTGAACTCGCTGTCGCTATTGGCCTCAACCTCAGAGAGAGACCATTGTTTTTGTTGCCGAATACGTCGCAGTCGTTCTCCGACTAAGCGCGTAAACGGAGAATCGTGCAGAAGTTCGTCGTCAGAATATGAAGGCATAACACCACACAGTGTGGTTCATTCAACGCCGCGAGTGTGCGACCATCAGCGAAGCGCCCACAATTGCTGCGGTTTCCGCCCGCAATATGGTGCTTCCGAGGTCAATGGTGGGCAGAGAGGATGCGAGTTCGCTGGGGGAAAATCCACCCTCTGGACCAATCACCAACGTGCGAACACCATCCCATGATGCTTGCCCACCGGGTTCGGCCATCGCTATACCGTCAACCCCTAAAGCATCGAGCGACACAGGCCCCACGATTTCTGGGAGATACACACGACGAGATTGCATTGCTGCTGCGAGGGCGATGCGGCGGTAACGGTCCAAGACCTGACTTGTTTTGTCTGAATCCCAACGCACCACACTGCGCTCAAGAGGCTGAAGAATTGCAATGCGGTCAATGCCAATCTCCACAAGTTTTTCGATGGTGAGATCTGTCTTGTCGCCTTTCACCGGCGCAATAGCAACAGTGAGCAATATCGAATGTTCTGGTTCGGTGACTACTTCAGACACAGACTCAACTGCGCCATCTTTCCAATGCGTTACTCTCCACGCGCCATGACCATCTGAACACGACACGACTTCACCGTTCTTTAGGCGCAACACTCGTGAAAGATGATGTACATCACTATATGTGAGTACCGGATGAGAAATATCCTCGACAAATACATGCGCAGACGAGCGGCGCAATTCATCCATCATGAAAATGCCGATTTAATGCGCGAGAAGATTCCTTTGTCTGCATTGGCAACTTCTTCGCCCGAGATCTGCGCAAGTTGACGCAAGAGAGCTTCTTGTTCTTCGGAAAGATTCTTTGGCACCGTTACTGCAACGCGTACACGAAGGTGACCACGACCGCGACCATTGAGATGCGGGACACCACGACCACGGGCAACAAATTCATGACCATGTTGGGTGCCTGCGGGAACGACAAGGTCTAACTCGCCGTCCAAGGCATCGAGAACTTGATGAACTCCCAAGGCGGCTTGCGAAATAGTGAGAGGCAGAATCCAGATGAGATCGTCTTCGTCCCGTATGAGTTTCTCGTGCTGTGCAACAGCGACGTGAACATATAAATCCCCAGCGGCACCGCCCCTAGCACCAACGGCACCACGACCAGTGAGGCGCAACGTTTGGCCAGACCTAATGCCTGCAGGAACATCGACGGTGTATGACTCTTTTGATGCGCGACGACCTTCACCAGAACACGAAGAGCAAGGCGTCATGACAACTTGTCCCAGACCACCGCACCGACCGCACGGACCTGACGTGACCATCTGGCCGAGCATGCTCTGACGAACCCGACGAACTTGACCTGAACCACTGCAATCAGAACAGGTAACAGGCTTAGTGCCACCACCTGCGCCACTGCCAGCGCAATCGCTACAAACCACAGCTGTATTTACATCGACTGTGACTTGAGTGCCGAACATCACACCAGAAAGATCAATGCGTGCGGTGACTTCTAAATCTTGACCACGAGGTGGTCCTGCTTGTTGACGAGAACTAAATCCACCTGAACCACCACCGAAGAAAGCTTCAAAAATATCTCCGAGGCCGCCTCCGCCAAATGGGTCACCGCCGCCGCCTGCTCCGCCAAGACCTTGTTCACCGAATCGGTCATAACGGGCACGAGTGTCTGGGTCTGACAACACTTCATATGCGCGACTGACTTCTTTGAATTGATTCTCTGCTTCAGGGTCACCCGGATTGGCATCGGGGTGCAACTCACGAGCCTTCTTGCGATACGCCTTCTTGATGTCGTCTGCAGATGCGTTTGAACTAACGCCGAGTAGTGCGTAGAAATCTGCACTCATGACACGCCCTCTGCAATGTGTCTACCTAATTGTTCACTGACTACTTCAACTGTGGTGAGTGCTTGAGGGTAATTCATGCGTGTAGGGCCAAGCACACCAACAGAACCAACAATTTCACCGTCGGCCATGACAGGCGAAACAACGACGGAACAAGCCGACAACGGCTCCACTCCATGTTCAGCACCAATTGCTACAGAGAGCCCACGGTCAAGGAGGTCTTGCAACAATGTGACCACCACAAATTGTTGTTCGATAGTGGAAAGCACGTCGCGCACAATATCAACAGCGTCGAATGCATTCGCCAAAGAGGAAGCGCCACCAACAAAGACCGGCTGATCATTGCGATGACGCGACAAGGCATTGATAGTTGCAAAACATACAGCATCCACATGAGCATCGTTCGTGGATGGAACCGAGCCAATGTCGCCGAGAGATTTCGCAACAAGATGACGAGACACATGCTGAACGGCAGAAGCAATGTGATCATCAGAGATGTCTTCCGACATTTGAATTGTCTCGTTTTCCACATTGTGATTGGAGAGAACCACAACAACTGTTGCTGAACGTGGTGTGACTCGGCTGATATGCACCGCCAATACTGTGGTCTTCTCGGCTTCTGGGCCTACCACCACAGCCGTATGGTGCGTGATGTTTGCGAGAAGCGTGGTGGTGTGACGAAGCAGATCTTCAAGTCGACCATGTGTTCCTTTGAAGAAATCGCCGACTTGTGATGCTTCTTCAGCAGCTAGAACACCTTGTGGCGTGATGGAGTCGACAAAGTGTCGATACCCCTTGTCCGTTGGGATGCGACCCGCAGATGTGTGCGGCTGTGCGAGATAGCCCTCTTGCTCGAGTACGGCCATTTCATTGCGAACCGTGGCAGACGAAACCTTGACAGAAGGAAGTGTGGCTATATGTGTAGACCCCACGGGCAAACCCGTCGCTACGTACTCTTGGACTACTGCCTTGAGAATTGCGGTCTTTCGCTCGTCCAACATGATTCGGGAATTTTACTTTCCACTCACCGATTTATAACGCGACAAAGCCTCTAAACGCTCATTCGCATGGTCAACCATAGGCGCGGGGTACGCCGGTGGCGCCAAAAGCCCTAGTTCCCACGGAGCATGGATTGCGCTGTTATCAAGGTCTGCGATCTCGGGTATCCACTGGCGTAGATACTCACCCGTTGGGTCAAACTTTTCGCTTTGCGATGTGGGGTTGAATACTCGAAAGAATGGAGCCGCATCTGTTCCTGTGCCTGCAGTCCATTGCCACCCGTGATTATTCGAAGCAATATCTCCATCGATGAGGTGATCCATAAAGAACTTTGCACCCCATTGCCACGGCACGTGCAGATCTTTTACTAGGAAACTGGCCACAATCATGCGCACACGATTGTGCATCCACCCTGTCTGCAACATCTGACGAATGCCCGCATCCACGATTGGATACCCCGTATTGCCTTCACAAAACTGCGCAAAACGCGCCTTTGCTGCGGCATCAGTATCAACTGGCAACACGTTCATCTTTGTTTGCAGATTTACCCATGTCGTTTCGGGCTGATGAAACAAAACATCTGCGTAAAACTCACGCCACGCCAACTCTCGACGGAAGTGATCTTCCCCCTCGGATGACCCCAAGTGTTGGAGTAACTGCCGCGGATGAAGAACACCGAATCGAAGTGGTGCAGACAACTGCGACGTTCCATCAATGGATGGAATGTTTCGATTGTCGTTGTACCCCTGCAGTTGTGAAGCCGACCACTGTGTCCACCGCGCCCATACAGCATCTTCTCCAATGGGCCATCGTGCGTGTACGTCAGAATCAATATCTGGGAATCCCTCGGATAATTCACGCCTATCTTCAAACCGCACCTTTGCGTCGGCAATTTGTTCAGGCAGAAATCCCAACCACCGTTTGTAGAACGGTGTAAACACTTTCAGCGGTGTTCCATCGTCTTTCACTACCGTCCCAGGACGCACCGCATAGGGAGTATCTGCAGAGACAAGTTCAATGCGGCTCTGTTCAAGCGCGACACGAACCTTTTCGTCACGCTTGCGACCATAGGGAGAAAAATCAGCAGCCATGTGCACACTGCTAGCGCCCACCAACGCGGCAAACGCTGGCAATACCTCATCTGGTTTTCCACTACGAAGAACGACAACACCACCGGTTGCTTCATTGAGCGAACGCAATGTGGCGAACATGTAGGCCCGACGCGCATCACTAGCCGAAGCAAATGTGGGGTCAATTACAAAGAGCGGAACAACTGACCCAGCCGCGGCGGCCGACTGAAGCGCTCGGTTATCTTCTAATCGCATGTCACGGCGAATCCACCAAATAGTTATGGTCATTGTGCTTTCCTTAACAACGGCAACGACATCAGTGCCAGAACGCCACCATACGCAATGGACCAACGAATACTGACATGATCACCAATCCAACCCGTGATTGGTCCACCGATTGGAGTGGAACCAAGAAAGGCCACGGACTGCAATGCCATCATGCGGCCGCGCATTTCAGATGACACTTTCTGTTGGGTAATGCCAGTCATTGCTGCTACAAGACCAGTACCGCCAAGACCCAATGGAATTGCCACCACACACGCCACATAAAAATTGGGTGCAAATCCCATTGCGATACAGGAAATCGCACAGATAGTAAGCATGGACGCATACCAGTTGATTGTGATGCTGCGGAATCGAGCAGTTGCGAGTGCGCCAACAATGCTGCCAATGCTTGTCATAGACAAAAGGATTGCGTAACCGTTCGGTTCATTCCACACGCGGTCACTCAATTTCGGAAGCACCACGCTGTAGTTGAACGCAAACGTACTAACCACGATGAAGACTATGAATGAATAACGAAGCGACACATCGTTCCATACAAATTTCAATGCTTCACGCACTGGTTTACCAGTACGCGGTGCTGGCGTCACCGGAATCATTTCAGAACGGCGCAGCATGAAAATTGATGCAATGACTGCCACGTACGACACAGCATTCATTGCAAATAGCCACGCAGTTCCAAGTGGCCCAATTAGTAGTGCAGCTAACGCTGGACCAAAGACACGTGAACCTGTCATCACCGTTGTGTTCAATGACATTGCATTTGAAATCTCACCTGGTTCGACCAGTTCAGTCACTAAACCACGGCGAGATGGATTATCAATTGCGTTAGCAACTCCAAGGATGAGCGACAATGTGTAAATCATCGGCAGAGTGGCAAAACCACCAAAATCTGCTGCTGCCAATAACGCTGCTTGAATCAGCAGCGCACACTGGGTCCATAAGGTGATGGTGCGACGATCATGACGGTCTGCAAAGCCTCCGGCCCACGCGCCCAAGAGCAACATAGGCAAGAACTGAAACATGGTGTTCCAGCCCGCATCGGTTGCTCGATTATTGATGCGATAGATGAGCAACGAAGTTGCTGTGAACTGCAGCCACGTACCAACGTTGGATAGCAGCAGACCGACGAAATACACGCGCACATTGCGCTGGTGCAGGGAACGAAACGGGCTTGCCTTCTCAGACATCGCTTCGGTCATCAGTCGTCCAGTTTCAATGCAGAAATGAAAACATCACCAGGTACTTCTACCCGACCGATCGCCTTCATTTTCTTCTTGCCCTCTTTTTGCTTCTCGAGCAATTTGCGCTTACGAGTGATGTCGCCGCCGTAACACTTTGCGAGCACGTCTTTGCGCTTTGCCTTCACCGTTTCACGAGCAATAACTTTTCCGCCGATAGCTGCCTGAATAGGTACGTCGAACATCTGGCGTGGAATTAATTCACGCAACTTGGCGCACATTCTGCGTCCGTAATCAAACGCCTTATCGCGATGAACAATGGTGCTGAAAGCATCTGCAGGAATGCTGTTCAAAAGTAGATCGACCAATACAAGGTCGCTTTGGCGATAGTCATCTAGTTCATAGTCAAGGCTTGCGTAGCCCTGCGTGCGGCTTTTCATTTGGTCGAAGAAGTCAACAACAACCTCAGCTAACGGAATGAGATAGTGGAGCTCGACGCGTTCTGGCGAGAGATACTCGAGTTTCACCATGTCACCACGACGCGATTGGCACAACTCCATCAGAGTTCCTGTGTATTCCTTGGGCGTGATGATGGAGACCTTAAAGAATGGTTCTTCGATGAAGCTGATGTTCTGCATGGGCGGAAGGTCTGCCGGGTTTGCGACGTCCACAACTATCCCATCGGTACGGGTTACGCGATAGGCCACTGATGGTGCCGTTGCAATCAACGCCAAGTTGAATTCACGCTCAAGACGCTCCTTCACAATTTCCATATGCAAAAGCCCAAGGAAACCACAACGGAATCCGAAACCGAGTGCGCCAGACGATTCCGGTTCGTATGTGATTGAGGCATCGTTCAGTTTCAGTTTTTCAATGCTCTCTCGAAGTGTTTCAAAATCATCACCGTCAATGGGATACAAGCCGCAAAACACCATGGCCTTTGGGTCTCGATAGCCATCTAGTGGCTCAGACGCCGGCGATGCCAACACAGTCACTGTTTCACCACTTCGTGCTTCAGCAACGTCTTTGATGCCAGCGATGAGGTACCCCACTTCGCCTGGTCCTAGCTCGGCAACTGGTGTTGGCACGGGTGCGCGAGCGCCAATTTCAATTGCATCGTGCGTCGCACGTGCTTGCATGAATAGCAAGCGGCTCCCAGTCGTGAGTCGACCATTCATCACGCGAACGCTCGACACCACTCCACGGTATTGATCGAACTGCGAGTCAAAAATCAGTGCCTGCAGCGGTGCATCAATGTCGCCAACAGGTGCGGGAATGCGCTCGGCAATCGCGTCAAGCAATTCGGGCACTCCTTCGCCAGTCTTTGCAGAGATGCGAAGAATCTCATTCGCTGGAATGCCAAGAATGTTTTCAATTTCTTGTGCGTACCTATCAGGGTCAGCAGCAGGAAGGTCGATCTTGTTGAGAGCCGCAACAATCTCCAAGTTGTGCTCTAACGCCAGGTAACAGTTAGCAAGAGTTTGCGCCTCGATGCCTTGTGCTGCGTCAACAACAAGCACTACGCCTTCGCATGCCGCGAGAGACCGGCTGACTTCATACCCGAAGTCCACGTGTCCTGGGGTATCGATGAGGTGATACGTATGCCCTTTCCATGGGACACGCACATTTTGAGCCTTGATGGTGATGCCACGTTCGCGCTCAAGGTCCATGGAATCCAGATACTGGGCTCTCATGTCACGCGCCTGGACCGCACCTGTCAATTCAAGGATGCGGTCAGAGAGGGTCGACTTGCCATGGTCAATATGGGCAATGATCGAAAAATTGCGGATTTTAGAGAGGTCCATGGGCACTACGAAGCCTACCTGTGGGCAGTTGGGGTCGGGGGTGTACGGCGATAGCCTTGTTCACCGTGGCAAACATCAAGAGCCAAAAGAAGCGCATTCTTACCAACGCAAAAGCAGCCGATCGCAATAAGGCTGTCAAGAGCGAACTTCGCACTCGCGTGCGCAACGCACAGACGTCTGTCGGCACCCCAGAAGGTGAAGACAACCTTCGCCTTGCCATCAAGCGCATCGACATGGCTGCTGCCAAGGGAATCATTCATCCCAACTCAGCTGCTCGTCGTAAGAGCCGCTTGATGCGTCAACTCAAGTCCGCTTAAGCAGCGCACTTGGTGCTTAGGGCACCTGAATTCTCAGAATTACTTCCTGCTGAAGGCGCGCGTTCGTGAACCAGTCGGTTGCGTGCCTGCCAAACGAGACAGTCGCGCAATGAGCACTTCCATCACAAGTTCTGGTTCCCAATCAGTAGCACCGCGCAAGTCAAGGTCTGCACTTGCAATGAGTGAATTAGCGCGTGCCACGCCAGCACTACCAAGCCGTTGATACTGCTCGAGCACTTTTTTCGCCGTGAACTCTTTGCCACCCAAGATGGCGGCAGCGTCTGCTCCCGAGCGCACTCCCCGTCCATCGATCTTCATCATCTGGGCATATCGATTGGCGAGTAGAGCGAGGATCTGCATGGGGTGAGAGCCGCCAGCCTTCATCATGCGATGCAACATGACAAGCGCCGTATTGGCGTCTCCTTTGTCGATTGCATCGGTGAGATCCCATGGAGCCACACTTCCGGCTTCGCCGAGAAACACCTCAATGTCTGAACGTGAGAGTTTGGCGCCTTCGCCGTAGGCAGAAGTAAGAGTGGCAATGAGTCCGGCGACTCTGGCGTGGTCGCCACCAAACCAATTTGTGATGAGTCGTGTGGCGTCGGCTGAATAGGAGAACCCAGCTTCAATGAGGCGTGCCTCGACCCACTCCATTCGTTCTTTGTGATTATTGACAACTGCAGCACCGATGGTTTCGGTCTTTGCTCGTTTGCAGGCATCGGCAATCACTTTGGGAACTCGCCCAGTAATTGTCATCACAAGATCTGTTTCTTCAATACACGCATCGATTGCTGTGGCGAGCACATCACTTTGCGCCGCATCGAGACTATGAATATGACGAATGACTACAACTTTTCGCTCAATAAACAGCGACATAGTGGTGATTGCATCTGCAATGGACGCAAGTGAGACAGACGACTCGGCGCAATCGAAATCGTCGACCATCATGGACCTGTCGTTGTCGCCCACTAACCGATCGACAAGTGACGTGAGTTCAAGACTGATGAGAGCTTCATCACCTGAAATGAGATACGCCGCCATGCCTCTACCCTGCCACAGAGGTGGGTCGCTTGGCCGAATTACGCATGCGCTTCACGATGAACCATACGACGAGAAGCCAGCCACACAGGTTCCACCACCCCTTGGGTGAGAACTGCGAACAAACCGCTGCGACCCCAGCCACCCATGCAACGGGTACCACCATGAGCCACGAAACAACGACGGCCAATGGCGACCAGATACCGCCCAGGATTGCGAGTGGCAGCCCGATCATCATCACCCCTCCCGCAACTGCCAATGCCAATGGATTTGCAATCAACGACACCACCGGAACTTGTCCGAAAATGGCAAACGAAACGGGCATGGTGCCTATCAATGCAGCAATTGTGGAATCCATACCGCCGCGCGAACCAACAATCTTCTGCAACGGATGAGATAACCACGCCAATCCCGATGTAGCCCCCACAGACAAAGCAAATCCAATGCTCCATGCAAGCATCGGGTCAATAACGAGAAGCAGCATCACTGTGAGCGCAATAACTGATCGAGCATTCATGGGTTTGCCGCGTAATGAGTTGGTTGCCACAATACCTGCCATGAACGCAGCACGCAAGACCGATGGTTCGCCGCGTGCAAGCGCGACAAACCACAGAAGGAGAAACAACGTGACACACCAGCGAGGGACTCGGCGTAGTCGACCTAACAACGGAGACATCACAGCTAATAGGTACGCCACGTTTTGGCCAGATACAGCGCATAAATGAGATAGTCCGCTCGCGCGAAATTCGTTCACCATTTCACGTGATTGTTCGCGATCGTCTCCGATTACTAAACCCGTGAAAAGCGCACGCAACTGGTCGGGCATATGACGCACGCCGTGAATCATTGTTCTACGTGTTCTGTTTGCAGCCCGCATATACAACGAACCATCGGAGAACTTTTCAGACACTTCGGAAAGAACGATGCGACCCCTGATGTGATTGACATGATCAAACCGTTGGTATCTCCCCACCGACGGGCCACAATCACCGACAACAAAAACATGTTCACCCGCCATGCGTTCGTTTAGTCGCCGTGCTAGTCGCCCATGTGTAATGGTGCGATATCGAATGTTCTCAATTTCAATAACACTGATGACGGCATTTCCCATCTGTGTCGGGTCTGTGCGAATAATGGCGTCACCCGAACACGGAACGGTTGCTAAATCATCAACACCGTTCCAAGCAGATGAACCGCCAACAAGACCCACGATCGCGCAGATAACGAAAAGCCCAATACCTGCTCTGGCCAGTCGGCCAGAAAAGATGACGGCGACTGTGGCCAGCCCAACGACAAGCGCCAAACGGCGAAACTGCTCCACACCGCTGGCATGCTCACCAAGAATTGTCATCAACCACATCACTGCAGCAACCAGTGTGATCATGATTGATGGACTAGCGAGATGCCCCGTTGAGTAGGTGCTGGGGTCATACGATTGAGCAATGCCTGCATCTGTGCCTTCTCCGCGACGTCCGTGGCCTGTGATGCCAGGCGGACTATTTGCCACTCGGCGCGCCATTCGACGACGCGGTGGCCTCATCGCAATTGCCGTAGCTATTTCACTGTGGTTACTCGGAGTCGTCGTGAAGTTCTTCTTTTCTGGTTCCATAGGTGGCGGCGTCTCATTTATCTGCATGGTGATGGCTCTGCCTGTCATGCCTCTCTTAGGAATGCCAGCAACTGGTGGCAGTAGTCGACTCCTCGTCGCAATCGCACTGAGTGGTGCGATGTGGTGGTTACTCGGACAAGTTGTTGCCGCTCGCGTGACACAACGCCCCGTGGTTGGCTGGCGTGAATGGACACGCGAGTTTGTGGTTATGGGTAGTGGACTCTGGGTGGGTGCGGCTGGTGGATTACTGCTGGGCGCATTTCTGCTCGGCGCCTTTTAACTCGCACGTATTTTTGATTTCATTGCCGCCAATTTGGCTGGCCCAATACCCGGAACATTCAGTAGATCGTCCACGCTTGAAAATGGACCTTTCTGTGAGCGATACGACACAATTGCTTTTGCTGTTGCTGGTCCTACGCCAGGTAGCGCGTCAAGTTGTTGTGCAGTTGCCGAATTGATGTTGATGCGTGCATCGTTGCCGGGAATTGATGGTGCAACAGTTGGTGCAGCCGCACCAGGGATGTTGAGTGGAACCGTGGTGCGTGATGGGCGCAATCGTGGAGCAACCGTGGTGCGTGGACGCGATGAAGAGCGACTCGGGACAAATATCTGTTCCGTATCTATCAATGTTTGTGCCAGGTTGATTCGCTCGAGGTCTGCGGTTTTTGTGGCTCCTCCTGCAGCGGTCACTGCGTCAATAACACGCGCAGACATTTGTAAGCGATACACGCCAGGTTTTTGCACTGCGCCCGTGACATGCACAATCAGCACACCACTTCGTTCAAGCGTGCTTGCAGTAGCAACAGACGAAATGCCTGCCTGAGGTACCACTGACTCCACTAATGGCGCTGAGGGACGAATGAGCAGCCACACAACCAACAGTGCGGCAACCACGGAGACGGCTACAGCGACGAGGCGCATGGGGCCGATGTACGCCAACCAGTGACGAAGCATCTTTTGAACGTGTTTCCAATTCGGTACATCCACGCGTGAAATGTGGATTTCTGCCACGGCGAACGGCACGACCGAACTACCTCTATTGCTGTCGCTTAGGCCCCAATGGACGAATAGAAGTAGTTTTTGAGGTGTGAGTCTTCCCCATGGCATCGGCCCCAATGTTGAGAATTGGCTTGTCACCAACATTCCCGGCTCGACAGCTCCGTTCTCCTACACCCAGATAGCTGGCGGTCACTCGAACCTCACTTTCAAGGTCGACGACGCTGCAGGTCATTCCTATG
This sequence comes from Actinomycetota bacterium, assembly GCA_005788815.1. Taxonomy (GTDB): domain Bacteria; phylum Actinomycetota; class Acidimicrobiia; order Acidimicrobiales; family Ilumatobacteraceae; genus UBA2093. The sequence goes on from SYAZ01000053.1 coordinate 17,227, forward strand.
TGTTGCGTCGTCCACCACTTGGCCATCGGCTTGCCAGCGCCCACGACATGAGCCGTGAGCATCGAATCATCGCCGGATTAGCAAAGAGCAATGTTCCTGTTGCACCTGCGCTTGGCCTATGCAGTGACGAAGCAGTCAACGAGCTGCCCTTCTACGTCATGGCGTTTGTTGATGGTCACGTCATCCGCGACAAAGACACTGCTAGTTCCATCCTTCAACCACAAGGGTGCCGCAGAGCAAGTGAATCCATCGTGGACACCATGGCGGCTATTCACGCTGTAGACATCACATCTGTTGGGCTTCAAGATCTTGGCCGACACGATGGATACATTGCTCGTCAACTAAAACGTTGGCACGGAAATATTGTTGAGCAGCGCACGCGTGAGCTTCCACTCGTTGACAGCGTGTATGAAGAACTGATGACTCGCATACCGACGCAAGACGCAACAACCATTGTGCATGGCGACTACCGACTCGATAACTGCATGGTTGATACACAAGGCAATGTGATTGCAGTTCTCGACTGGGAGATCTGCACACTTGGAGACCCCATGGCAGATCTTGGATTACTCATGGTGTACTGGACTGGCCCAGATGACGAAGCAAGTGCTTGGTCAAATGCAGTGTGCACCGCCGAAGGGTTTTTAAATCGTGCTGACCTTGCGCAACGTTACGGCGAAGTGTCTGGCCGCGATATTTCACAACTTGATTACTATGTTGCATTCGCGTATTGGAAACTCGCATGCATTATTGAAGGCGTGTACGCCCGATACCTCGGTGGCGCTCTTGGTGACCGCGATCCCGCTGAACTGGAGCCATTCAAACTTCAAGTAGATGGAGCAGCCCAAAAGGCAGCGAGCATGCTCGAGAAACTGCGATGACCTCTGCACCGTTACCCTTTACCGTCAAAGGCCAATTACCAACGCTTGATTCGCCTGTTCTCATTGTGATGCTCAATGGTTGGATTGATGCGAGCGGCGCAGCCAATGCAGCAATGGAACATTTGAAGAATGCCATCGTGTCGCGTGACCTCATTACGTTCGATGGTGACGCGTTCATTGACTATCGCGCACGTCGACCACTGATGGAGTTGCGCGAAGGCGTCAATACTCGAATTATTTGGTCGTGTCCCGAGATGAGGGTTGGCAACGACGAGGATGGCAAAGACGTGCTGTTGTTAACTGGTCCTGAACCAGATATGGCATGGCAACACTTTGCACGCACTGTCGCAGGACTAGCCCAACAACTTGGTGTTGAGAAAATGATTGGCATGGGTGCGTATCCATATGGTGCGCCACACACTCGCGCTGTTGGTCTTTCCACCACTTCCCCCGACGCTGATATTGCTGCGCGATTGTCCTTCACAAAAAACTCAGTGGATGTTCCTGCCGGAGTTGAAGCAATCCTGGAACATGCATTGCACGACATAGGCATTCCTGCAATGGGTATGTGGGCACAAATTCCCCATTATGTGGCCTCCATGGCATATCCGGCAGCAAGCGCCGCACTCGTCGAAGCAGTCAGTTTGGAAGCAGGACTCACGCTCGACACTTCTGCTCTGAGACGAGAGGCTGGGGTGCAACGTGAGCGTCTAGACCAACTGGTATCCAGCAACCCCGAACACGCTGAGATGCTAGGAAAATTAGAGACTGCCTACGACGAAATACATGGCATTCGGAGTTCAACTACCAATGACGATGCAGTTATACCTAGTGTGGACGAATTAGCAGCAGAGGTTGAGCAGTTTTTGCGAGACCAACAATCTGGAGGACAATCATGAAGATAGATGGCGGACTAGGTACGGATCTCACAAAGGTTCCAAACGCAGCAAAAGAATTAGAAGCAGCTGGTTACTCAGGCGCATGGACCGCCGAGACCTCGCACGATCCGTTCTTTCCCCTCTTGCTTGGTGCAGAGCACACAAGCACCTTGGAACTCGGAACTTCGATTGCTGTTGCCTTCGCGCGCAACCCGATGAACTTGGCCAACATTGGCTGGGACCTTCAGGCATATTCGAAGGGTCGCTTCATGCTTGGTTTAGGTAGCCAAATCAAGCCTCACATCACCAAGCGATTCTCGATGGAGTGGAGCCACCCCGCAGCACGTATGCGCGAAATGATTCTTGCGATTCGTGCAATCTGGGATACATGGGAGAACGGCACCAAGTTAGATTTCCGCGGCGATTTCTATACACACACATTGATGACTCCGTTCTTCACACCAGATGCCAAAGAACTCAGTCCATTTGGAACACCGAAAATCTTTCTTGCTGGTGTAGGCGAATTGATGACCGAAGTTGCTGGCGAAGTGTGCGACGGATTCCTGTGTCACGGATTTACCACCGAGAAGTATCTTCGCGAAGTAACCATTCCTGCACTTGCGCGTGGTCGTGCAAAGGCCGGCAAGACAATGGAAGGTTTCGAATTAGTCGGGCCAAGTTTTGTTGTAACCGGAACCACCGAAGAAGAAATGGCAGCTGCAGCCGCTGGTACGCGCCAGCAGATTGCGTTCTACGGCTCAACACCTGCATACAAAGGCGTGCTCGACATTCACGGGTGGGGCGGTCTGCAAGAAGAACTGAACGGATTGTCGAAACAGGGCAACTGGGTAGAGATGGGAAATCTCATTACCGATGAGATCTTGAATACTTTCGCAGTAGTGGGTGAACCTGAGCGCGTCGCACCTGAATTGATTACTCGTTATGGCGACGTCATCGATCGTTTGAGTTTCTATGCGCCGTACAAGGCAAACCCTGATCGCTGGTTGCCAGTGATCGATGCGTTGAAGAAAGGGTAAGCGGTAGGGCTATACGCCCAATCCCACTAACCAACTCTGCACGTTGATACCGAGTTTGTCCACGTCGTAGCCACCCTCTTGCAACACCACTGTTGGAAGCCCGAGTGCAGCCACTACTTCACCACTTCGGCGGAAACCCTCTGTTGTCAGGGACATGTCACAAATGGGGTCTGTAATGAACGTGTCTAACCCAAGCGAGACCACCACCATTTGTGCACCGAATGCTTGAATCTTTGCTACCGCGTCAGCGAGTGCATTCACATAAACATCGTCGTCTGTGCGCGCAGCAAGAGGAACATTGACAGTGCTACCCAATCCACGACCACTTCCGGTTTCGTCTGCGTAACCAACGGTGTATGGATACGCACGAGTCGGATCACCATGCAAAGACACATACATCACATCGTCGCGATCATAAAAGATTTCTTGCGTGCCATTGCCGTGGTGGTAGTCAACGTCTAACACAGCAACCTTTACACCAGTAGTGCTCGCAACATGATGCGACACAATGGCGGCGTTATTGAAGAAGCAATAGCCGCCGTACAAATCTGTTGTTGCATGGTGGCCTGGTGGGCGACACAAACCATATGCTGCACGCTCACCATCAAGCACCAGCTGCATAGCAGTCATTGCAGTATCTACCGCCCCACGCGCAGCCACATATGTGCCCTCAGTAAGTGGTGTTGTGGTTTCAAAACACCACCAACCTAAGCGACCAGTAATGGAAGCGGGCTCGACACCATCAGCCATTTTGTGGCGAAGCGAAGGGCGATAGAAAACTTCTGGCGTCACTTCTCGCGATGGTCCGATGATGTCTTGGTACTCCTGCCATGCAGTAGTGAAGAAGCGATGCAACCCAGGATTGTGTACGGCGTTGATGACGTCAATACCCCACTCTGATGGCGACAACATTTCAAAACGAGAATCGGCAGACAGCACTTCCCTAATGACTTCTCCCCGACCAATGTGCTCGAAAGGAGAATGCACAGTGCCCTTCTCAATTTCTGAGTGAGGATCATGCAATAGGTGCGCTGGCGTATAGACAACTTTCATAGCGATAACACTAGAAGATGATTAGTCGAAGCTTGGACGAGCACGCAATGAGCGCTTCAGTTCAGCCATCCCGCTCGCCGTAGCAATCACTTCAATGGCATCCCATAAACGCACTGCTTCATCGCCGCGTGGAATGGTGGAAATCACGGGACCAAAGAATGAACCTTCGCGCACGCCGCCAGGGTTGAAAGTAATGATGGGCGTACCAACATCTTTTCCTGTGCGATCAAGAGCGATCTGTGTTTCGTCGGAAATCAGTCGGTCAAAGGTTTCATCGTTGACTGCCTTGGCCCATTCCACGGGCAACCCTTCTTCACCCAGAAGTTTTGCGATGTGGCCTTCAATGTCGGCAACAAATAGTTCACGCTCTTGTTTGTTGTGCAAACTTGTGCCAAGTGCGGTGTACACCTTGGCAACTGCCTCATTGCCGGCGACAGAACGCGCTTTGGCGGCCACGCGCAAACCATACGTGCCGGCCGCATGAATATCTTTGTAGCCAGCAGGCATCTTGGAATAATCCATCGAGTCCTGGTTGATCATCTTCAAAGAAATGAACTTCCATGACACTTCGTAGTCGCGTAACTGTTGTACTTCAGTCACCCAACGAGATGTAATCCATGCCCATGGGCATACAGGGTCGAAGAAAAAATCAAGGTCAGCCATGGCTAGACCCTAGCGATTTCTCTCTCTTCGAATGTTTCAATAATGTCGCCTGGCTTGAGGTCTTGGAAGTCGGACAAGCCGATACCACACTCGAAACCTTCGCGCACTTCACGCACATCGTCCTTGAAGCGGCGCAGTGACTGGATGGAGCCCTTCCAGATGATGGTTCCTTCGCGAAGGAAACGAACCTTTGTGCCACGAGTGATAACGCCCGTACGCACAACACATCCGGCGATCGCACCAAGTTTTGGAACACGGAAGATCTCGCGCACTTCTGCTTCACCAGTAACCACTTCTTCGAACTCAGGAGCCAATAGACCAAGCATTGCTCGTTCCATGTCTTCCAACAGTTTGTAGATGATTTCGTATGTACGGATCTCAACTTTTTCAATTTCAGCTAATTCACGCGACTTGCGGTCGGGACGAACATTGAAACCAATGAGAGTTGCGTTAGTTGTAGCTGCCAGTGTGATGTCGTTCTCGGTGATACCGCCGACACCACGATGAACAAACGCCACCTTGACTTCTTCTCGCTCCAATTTACGAAGGCTTTCCGTCACTGCTTCGAGTGAACCCTGTACGTCGGCCTTGATAACAAGGTTCAGTGTTGCCACTTCGCCAGCCTGAATCTGACTAAAGATGTCTTCAAGCTTTACGCCACCTTGTACACGTGAATCTCCACGTTGGTTCAAGGTGCGACGAGTGTGACCACGTGAGTCACCCACAACGCGAGCAGTCTTTTCGTCTGGTGCTGCACGGAACTCATCGCCTGCTTGAGGCACAGATGACAATCCGAGCACCTGTACAGGCGTAGATGGGCCAGCTTCTTTTACTTGTTCGCCGCGCTCGTTGATGAGTGCGCGCACTTTGCCCCATGCTGCGCCCGCAACGATTGGGTCGCCCACCTTCAATGTTCCCTTGTCTACCAACACTGTGGCAACGGGTCCACGACCAATGTCGAGGTTTGCTTCGAGAACAATTCCCTTTGCGCGTCCTGTTGGATTTGCAGTGAGTTCTTCTAGTTCAGCAACAACAGTGAGTTGTTCCAACAGATCATCGATACCCATGTTTTGTTGTGCCGACATCTCGACAACGATGGTGTCTCCACCCCATGCCTCGGGAACCAATTCATACTCTGCCAATTGAGTAAGCACGCGCTGAGGATCAGCGTTCTCTTTATCAATCTTGTTCACTGCAACAACAATGGGCACTTCAGCAGACTTTGCGTGATTAATGGCCTCAATTGTTTGTGGCATGACACCGTCGTCTGCTGCAACAACCAACACAACAATGTCGGTGACCTGTGCACCACGCATACGCATCTTTGAGAACGCAGCGTGACCAGGTGTGTCAATGAAAGTAACTTTCTTGCCGTCTTTTTCTACTTGGTATGCACCGATGTGCTGCGTAATTCCGCCGGCTTCGCCAGCGACAACATTTGCGGAACGAATACGGTCGAGCAACGTGGTTTTACCGTGGTCAACGTGACCCATAACTGTGATGACAGGTGGACGAGTCTCTTGCAATGATTCATCGTCGTCATCAGAGTCGTCGAACAATGCTTGCAATTCAGTTTCTTGCTGTTGACCTGGATCGACAAGCAGAATTTCTCCGCCAACTTCAAGCGCAAACAATTCCATCTGATCGTCGCTCAGTGTCATGGTGGCTGTGACCATTTCGCCGTGCTCAAGCAAGTAGCGAACAACGTCTGCCGCTGTGCGATTTAGTTTCGGAGCAAACTCTTGTGCAGAGACACCACGTTCAATAACGATGATTCCTTCTGGAACTGGTGCGTTGCTGTTTGAGTAGTTCGTGAACTGCGGCTGCAATTCATCGAACTCGCGCCGACGTCGTGCACGCGACTTCTTGCGAGGTGCGCGACGCTGACCATTACGTGGACCACCAGGACCGCCTCCAGGACGAGGACCGCCACCAGGGCCACCTGCACCAGGACCGCCACCAGGGCCTCCCGCGCCAGGACCGCCAGGTCGAGCGCCACCTGGGCCACCAGGACGAGGGGCAAAACCAGGACGTGAACCAGGACCACCGGGACCACCAGGACGTGGACCACCAGGACCTCCGGTACGCGGACCACCAGGACCTCCGGTACGAGGACCACCAGGGCCGCCAGTACGTGGACCACCAGGGCCAGGACGAGAACCAGGGCCAGGACGAAAGCCGCTAGGACCACCAGGACGAGGACCACCGGGAGTAACGCGACCACCAGGAGGCGGAGGTATTGGTCGACCAGTCGCAGACATTGGACCGGGTGGCGGTGGAATCGGACGAGGACCTGCACCGGGACCTGCGCTTGGGCCGCGCGGAGGCATACCTGTTGGAGGCATACCCGCTGGAGGACGGCCTGCAGGAGGAGTTGGTCGAGACGGAGGTTGCGGAGTGACCGGAGGGCGAGGAATCGCTCCTGTTGGACGTCCACTAGAGATCACACGAGATTCACCACTTGCAGCAGGCGCAGCAGGCGCTGGGGTTTCCACCGCAGGCGCAGGCACATCGACAACTGGAGCTACTTCTACAGGTACTTCAGCAACAGGAGTAACTGGTGTGGGTGCAATAACTTCTGGCGCTTCGCTAATTGGTTCTGCATCCACTTTTGCAGCAGCTGCCTTTTTCGCAGGAGCCTTCTTTGCAGCAGTCTTCTTGACAGCAGTCTTCTTTGCCGGTGCATCACCGTCGCCAGATTCACCGTCTGCTTTTTTGGCAGCGGCTTTTTTGGCGGGAGCTTTCTTTGCTGGCTTTTCTTCGGCGGGCTGTACATCACGTACTAGTCCATCTTTGACGGCTTTACGACGAACACGGTCAGCCTGTGCTTCTTCCATTGAAGAAGACACATTCTTGACGTCGATGCCCATTTCTTTGGAGCGATCGAGTGTTTCTTTGTTCGTCCAGCCGAGCTCTTTTGCAAGCTCCGCAATTCGGATCTTCTTGATTGCCAAGGGTTAGGCCTCCGTGCTTTCGCTGTCACTCGATGAGCCGCCGGCCCACTCTTGTTCGCTGACCACAGACCCATCGGTGTTGTGGAACTGCAGCTCACCAGTTTCGTCGTTCTTGCGCCATTCGCCCTCTGCATACTCAGTGTTGCGTGGTGACTGACGTGGTTCGAAAATTCCGTTGGCTTCGTTTGCTGCTTGTGTTTCCGACTTGATGTCGATACGCACACCAGTAAGGCGTGCTGCAAGTCTTGCGTTCTGACCTTCTTTTCCGATTGCCAAAGACAACTGGAAGTCAGGAACGATGACATCAGCTTGCGTGTTGTCCTCACTCAGGCGCACTTCTGTGACTTTTGCAGGAGACAATGCCTTTGATACGAAATCAATGAGATCTTCTGAATAGGAAACGATGTCAATCTTTTCGCCACGAAGTTCATTGACAACCATGCGAACACGGCCGCCACGTGCACCAACACATGCGCCGACTGGGTCGACGTTTGGATCGTTAGAAAACACTGCAATCTTTGTGCGATGACCCGGTTCACGAGCACATGACTTGATCTCTACAACGCCATCAGCAATTTCAGGGACTTCTAGTTCAAACAAACGCTTGATGAGGCCTGGGTGAGTGCGACTAACCACAATCTGTGGGCCTTTTGCAGTTTTACGAACTTCAACGATGTACGCCTTGACGCGCGCATTTGGCTCTGGTCGTTCGTATGGAACTTGTTCAGCTTGTGGAAGCAACGCCTCTACCTTGCCAAGATCGAGCAACGCATAACGTCCCTCTGACTGCTGAATGATTCCGGTTACAAGATCGCCTTCGCGGTTTGCATATTCCTCGAACTTGCGATCGCGTTCAACTTCACGGATGCGCTGGCTCATGACCTGCTTGAACGTTGCTGCAGCGATGCGTCCGAGCTCGTGTTTGTTCGGCGTATCGTCGCGCTCGTTGATCCAGTTGCCGTCGTCGTCAACGTCGTAGGCCGTGAATGTCATGTCGAGGTTTTCAGGGTTTACCTCAACGATGACTTCGTCTGCAGCGTTTGGACGCTTCTTATATGCGGTTGCCAATGCTTCTACGAGCACCTGCAGCAGTGAATCGACACTGATGCCATGGTGCTCTGCGAGCATGCGTACTGCTTCGGACATATCTAGGTTGCTCATTGCGCACTTACCTCTTGATGATCGGATGTTTGATGATCGGATGGAACAGATTTTTGAGAAGTGCTGCGCTTTGCGGCGCGCGCTTCTTTCGAATTTGGCTTTGGCTGTGATTCCCACACAAAGACCGTCTTTGCCTTTTCAATAAGTGACAAAGGAATCTCGACTGACTGAGCAGTATCAGTGACCAGCACGGTGGCAGTTGCGTCGGTGGCTGCAACAAGAGCGCCAGAGAAACGACGTTGACCTTCATGTTCGGCAACCAGACGAATAGAGACGTCCTTGCCTACTTCGCGTTGGAAATGATGAGGGGTACGAAGATTGCGCTCGAGACCAGGGCTTGACACTTCGAGGGTGTATCGACCAGGGACAACGTCGTTGTGATCGAGTTCGCGGCCAAGCAAACGGTTGACGCGAGAGATTTGGTCGATGTCGACCCCTGCTTCTTGACCGGCTGGCGTGTCGATGGTGACCTTCAAAACGCCGCCGGCGAACTCCATGTCATACAGTTCAAGGCCCAAGTCGTCCAAAATGGGGGAAACCATGGCGGTCACTGACGTAACTACATTGACAGACATATGACTACCTCCCGCCAAACATGGCACTAACAAAACAAAAGGCACGGGGGGTACCCGTGCCTCAGGTTCACCGAACTTCAAAGGACGGCTTCAAGCATAGCCATTCAAAGTAAGGTTTTGCTCCGATGCTTCGTCTCTCCAAACTCTTCGTTCGCACCTTGCGTGATGACCCTTCCGATGCTGAAGTCCCCAGCCATCGCCTCTTGGTACGGGCGGGCTACATCCGCCGAGCCGCCCCCGGTGGGTATACCTGGCTACCGCTTGGTTGGAGGGTGCTTCGCAAAGTCGAGGACATCGTTCGCCAAGAGATGGACGCCATGGGAGCACAAGAGGTTCACTTCCCTGCCCTCCTTCCTCGCGACGTGTACGAGGCCACCGGACGATGGACCGAATATGGCGACAACCTTTTTCGCTTGAAAGATCGCAAAGGCGCCGACTTCTTACTTGGACCAACACACGAAGAGATGTTCACACTGCTCGTGAAAGATATGTACTCGAGTTATAAAGACCTTCCTGTTTCGCTGTACCAGATTCAAACGAAGTATCGCGATGAAGCTCGACCACGTGCTGGCCTGTTACGCGGTCGCGAGTTTCTCATGAAGGACAGTTACTCATTCGACATCGACGATGATGCGCTTGCAGTTAGTTATGCGCAACATCGTGATGCATACGAACGCATCTTTGCGCGCCTGCAATTGCCATACGTCATTGTGAAAGCGATGAGCGGTGCTATGGGTGGTTCTATGAGCGAAGAATTCCTTGCGCCCATCGAAGTGGGTGAAGACACATTCGTTCGTTGCTCAGCATGTGACTATTCAGCAAACACAGAGGCAGTTACCACATCATCTCCTGCTGCTGATAGCAACACCTACGATGCGTCGTCTACTATCGCAACCCCCAACTGCCCCACCATCGCAACACTCGTTGATTTACTCAATGCAAATCATCCGCGCACAGATCGTTCGTGGGAAGCACACGACACTCTCAAGAATGTCGTACTACGTCTTCGTCAACCAGATGGTTCCACAGAGACACTCGTCATCGGCGTACCTGGCGACCGTGAAGTCGATATGAAGCGCATTGAGGCACAGCTTTCTCCTGCAGAAGTAGAACCACTCGACGAAGAAGGGTTTGCTCAACATCGCACGCTTATTCGTGGCTACATCGGGCCACAAGTTCTTGGAACCACTTCTACATCTGGCATTCGCTATCTCGTCGACCCTTCGGTGGTTCACGGCAGTGCTTGGGTGACTGGCGCAAACACCAAAGACACACACGTCATTCATTTGGTACATGGCCGCGACTTCACTGCAGACGGAACCATTGAAGCCGTCGAAGTGGCAGCTGGGGATCCATGCCCCAATTGCTCAGCGCCTCTTGAGATAGCACGCGGTATCGAGATTGGTCATGTCTTTCAATTGGGTCGCAAATACGCAGACAAACTTGGGCTTACCGTTCTTGATCACAATGGAAAACAAGTAGTAGTCACCATGGGCTCATACGGCATTGGCGTATCGCGTGCAGTTGCTTCCATCGCCGAAGTATTCCATGACGACATCGGCTTGAAATGGCCACGAGCCATTGCACCTGCCGATGTGCATGTAGTCGTTACTGGCAAAAATGGTGACGACATCACTATCGCCGGCGAAAAGATTGCGGTCGAACTTGAAGCGCAAGGTCTTGACGTGCTCATCGACGACCGCAACGGCGTGTCACCTGGCGTGAAGTTCAAAGACGCTGAACTCATTGGCATCCCCACCATCTTGGTGGTGGGCAAATCTCTCGCGGAAGGAAATGTTGAACTGAGGGACCGCCATACGGGAACCAATGAAGCAATTCCTGTTGCAGATGCCGTTACCCGAGTTGTTGCACTCGCCCGAAGCGGTCAATAGAACCATGTTGCGGCGCATCATTGGTGCTGCTCAGCACTACGACTGGGGTGACTCTGTCTCCATCCCTCTCCTATTAGGAATGCCACTTGACGGAAACACGTGGGCAGAAATGTGGTTCGGCACTCATCACGTTGCACCTTCGCATCTCGACACACCAAACGGACCATTGCTCTCTTCAGAGGTTGGCGAGATGACGATGCTGGTCAAACTCTTGGCGTGCGCAAAACCATTGTCGTTACAGACACATCCGACAACGCAACAAGCCATTGACGGGTTTGCAAAAGAAAACTCGGAGTCCGTCGCTCTTGAGGCTCCCCATCGCATGTACCGTGACCCATCCGACAAACCAGAGATGTTGATTGCTCTCACACCATTCGAAGCATTGTGTGGTTTTCAACCAATACAACAATCAGTTGCGGTACTGCGCACCATGAACTGGCAAAACGAAGCCGACGTGCTTGAAGCAAACGGCATTGCGCACTACGTCGAATGGGCGATGCAGCAATCAACCCCAGTTTCTACCGACGCCCTTCCTGAGTGGCTCATCACGATTGCATCGCTGCACCCACATGATCCCGCGTTGCGCGTAGCTCCCCTTCTTCATCACTTCACCCTTCAACCAGGAGAAGCAATCTCGCTTCCTGCCGGAAACTTGCATGCGTATATACGGGGCTTTGGTCTTGAAGTCATGAAGTCATCAGACAACGTCATCCGTGCCGGATTCACATCAAAGTTTGTCAATGTGAAAGAACTGCTTTCCATTGTCGATTTCTCTTCAATAGACATTCCCGTTATACGTCCTGATAACGACGGGCACTACGCATCTCCTACTCCTGCATTTAGCGTTCAACAACTGCCGTGGAAGCACGGCGCCAACTTGCCGTCTGCGCCTGTTGACAGAATTCTGTTTGGTCCAATTCAGAGTGAACTGATGAATGGCTCACCAGAAATGGTGTTGTTGCCCGCGAATGAAGAACTAGAACTTGTTGACTCGGATAATTCTGGTGGAATTCTTTGGGTGTTTACCCAGAACTAATTGCCAGCAGTTTTTCTGATCTCAACTATTTTTTCTGCTGAATGATTCGCGTCATCGCCTTTTTCATCCATGAGCTGTGCACGGTCTCGTGCAGCCTCGCGCTCGGCGAGTTTGGTGTCGGCTCGTTCAATTGCAGCATCTGTTCCGTGTTCGTTAATGAATTCGGCCCACTCCACTAAAGCCTCGACCATCTCGTCCTCTGGGATAACAGCAACATTGCGACCCTTAACGAAGAGGTGACCGCGCTTGTTACCTGCAGCGATTCCAAGGTCAGCTTCGCGAGCCTCACCCGGCCCATTAACGACGCAACCCATAACTGCAATCTGTAATGGCAACTTCTTGTCTTCAAATGCTTTCATTGCTCTATTAGCAACATCAATAACATCAATTTCTGCGCGACCACAACTAGGGCACGCAATGAGATCAACGTTCTTTCGTTCTCGCAAACCAAGTGCTTCTAGTAATTGGCGTCCTGCGCGCGCTTCTTCTACTGGGTCGGCAGTGAGGCTGTAACGAATGGTGTCGCCGATTCCCTCGAGCAACAAAGTAGAAATACCGGCTGTGGCTTTCACTAAACCTGCCGGGGGTGGGCCTGCCTCAGTAACTCCGAGGTGCAACGGAATATCTGTTGCATCGGCCAACATGCGATACGCCTCAACCATGAGTGGAACGTTGCTTGCTTTCACGGAGATCTTCATCAGGTTGAAATCAACTTCTTGGAAATAAGCAATTTCCTGCATTGCACTTTCCACCATTGCCGCTGCGGTGAGTCCGCCGTATTTCTCGTATAGGGATGGATCAAGCGAACCACCGTTGACGCCAATACGAATGGGGATGCCGCGGTCACGCGCTTCTGAGGCGACAGCCTTAATGTGTTCTGGCTTGCGAATGTTGCCCGGATTAAGACGCAAACCGTGCACGCCTGCTTCCATTGCCGCTAGTGCCATCTTGTACTGGTGATGAATGTCGGCGATGATGGGAATCGGCGAACGCGGAACGATTTGAGCAAGACCTTCTGCCGCTTCAATTTCGTTACATGTGCATCGCACGATGTCACAACCTGCTGCAGCAAGTGCATAAATCTGTTGCAAAGTACCTTCGACATCAGCAGTTTTCGTGGTGGTCATTGACTGCACAGAGATGGGCGAACCGCCACCGACGGGCACTTTGCCCACCATAATTTGCGAAGTAGATCGACGTTCAAACATCAGTTACTAGTGTGCCATCTTCAGAGCCAATTACCCGAGTGGTTGCGTCACATCGAGATACAAACCGGTCAACAATAAGAACACCAATAGCCCCACCACCACAGTTGCCACAGGCACCATCTTGTTGATGTCGGCCTGATACGGCTTGTTTCGTCGTGACCGAATTCGCTCGTAGGTGGCAATTGCTGCGTGTCCGCCGTCGAAAGGTAACAACGGCAACATATTGAAGATTCCGATAAACACATTGACGCTCGCCAACAAAATGAGCACCCCTTTCAGACCCTCGGAGCGACCCACGGTTCCACCGTATTGACTGACTCCGACGACCGTGCTCGGCCGAGTAGCTGGGTCTGCTTGAGATGAATCGGTGAGATGACGCAGTGAGTTGACAGGATTAAGTGCCGATACAACACCTGTTACAGACGACCACATTGTGGTGCCAATATCTGATGCACTTTGACCCGCTGCAACGATGGGATTCAAACGCTCCCATCCCCAGTCATCTGCAGCGACGCCAAAGTAACCACGATCTTTCACCTGAGGATGAGGCGCTAGTACAACTGACAGTCTTTTCTCGACGCCATTTTGTTCAACAACAACGTCGACAGAATCGCCTGGTTGATAGGCAGAAATAGTGGCAACTACCGAGTCGTAATCAGTTATGGCCGTGTCACCAATTCGCAAAAGAGTGTCTCCCACTCTTACTCCAGCCATGTATGCCGGACTGTTCTGCTCATCAACGTGACGCACCGTGGACACCCCAGTTGATTGTGCACGCCCACTGATTGCATACACACCCAGGAAGAGTGAAAAGGCAATTGCCATATGCATTAACGACCCTGCCGTAATAACGAGCATTCGTCGTGGATATGACTTGGAACGATACGCACGAGATTCATCTGCTTCGTCGACTTCGTCAATGTTGTTCATGCCGATGATGCGAACGAACGCACCAAGTGGCAATGCTCGAATACCGTATTCAACTTCACCACGTCGCATGGACCACACTCTCGGCCCAAACCCCATGAAGAACTGAGTGACTTTCATTCCTGTAAGTCGCGCGGTGGAAAAGTGCCCCACTTCGTGAAGAAACACGGAGATGAGCAAGCCCACTACAAATACGAATGTCCATGGGTTCTTGACCGCAAGATATAACAACAAGGCAGCAATGACGACGCCTGTAACTTTGCCGCTTCGTGTGACTTCTGGATTCTCTATTTCTTCAACAGAACCACCAGCAGCCATCTCTTCGCGGAAACGCTGATAAAAGTTGCTCACTTAGTTAACTCCTCGGTTGCAAGACGACGACCCATCGCGTCGGCTTCTAAAACATCTTCCACAGTGTGTGGTTGGGTGACGTTAAATTTTGCCATGACACTGCTCAGGCACACAGCGATGTCTGTCCACACCAAACGCCCCGCGAGAAACGCCTCCACAATTACTTCATTGGCTGCAGATAACGCCGCTGGCGCAGTGCCTCCTGCTCGACCCGCAGCGTACGCAAGGTCGAGACACTGAAACGTGTTGCGGTCTGGCTCTTCAAAATCTAGGTGCTTTAAAGTTGACCAGTCGATACGGCCATAAGCAGTAGAGATACGGTGTGGATACCCCAAGGCATAACCAATGGGCAATCTCATATCGGGTAACGACATTTGCGCAATCGTAGAACCATCTGTGAACTCAACCATTGAATGAACTACGGATTGTGGATGTACTACCACATCGATCTGATCAAACGACACGTGAAATAGTTCATGCGCTTCGATGACTTCTAAACCCTTGTTCATCAACGTGGATGAATCGATGGTGATCTTTGGACCCATCTTCCATGTTGGGTGTTGCAAAGCTTCTTCAACGGTGACGGATGCCAGAGATTCACGTGAACGCCCCCGAAAGGGACCACCACTTGCGGTGAGCACTAACCGAGAGACCTCTGTTTCAGGTCTTCCAGAAGATCGCAGACACTGATGAATCGCACAATGTTCGCTGTCGACAGGGACCAATTGCGCACCAGGCACACTGCGCAGAGGTTGAACAATGGGACCAGCAGCAATCAAACTTTCCTTGTTTGCAAGGCCAAGCGTGCGACCTTGGCGCAGAGTTTCGAGGGTGACCGAGAGGCCAGCAAAACCCACAACGCCATTGATCACTACATCTGCCTCATCGACAATGTCTGAAAGAACGTTGGTGACTTGAACTCCGGGCAAAGCCGCCGCTACTCGGTGTAATTCAGATTCATCTGTGACGACGACCAATTCTGGTTGCAGCCGCTTTGCTTGTTCGATAACAAGGTCGACCGACGAACCCACTGCCAGTGCAGACACCCGATAGTTCTGAGGCTCGGCAAGAACCACCTCAATAGTTTGAGTTCCGATAGAGCCCGAAGACCCAGCAATAGCAACTCGCTTTTGTGTCACGGATTCATTCTGTCAGTGGGACGCGTCAGTGAGACGGCAGCACACCAAATGTTGGTCACGCCCAGGGCTGCAATACCAACATGAGGTAGTAGGCAGCGGGAAGAACAAACAAGAACCCGTCGAAACGATCAAGAACTCCGCCATGACCAGCGATGAGGCTGCCAAAATCTTTGACATCTAGGTTGCGCTTGAACATTGACTCAACAAGGTCGCCAATTGGAGCCATGACTGCAATAACAATCGTGAGGGCAATCCATTCACCCATGCTGTTCCATGTTCCGTTTTGTGAACCGACGACAATCAGAGCAACAAGGGTTGCGATAGCGCCACCGATTGCACCTTCAATAGTTTTATTTGGGCTCACCCACTCACGCAATGGAGTTTTTCCAACTGATGCCCCGACGAACAAACCACCAACGTCGTTAGCAATCACACCGATGACGATCATGAACAAAGTGTCGGTGCCCACGTGAGGAAGTCCACCGTTCACTGAATAGCGAAGAATCAACGCGGCAAAAGACCCCATGAGGCCAATCCAAGTAATAGCCATCGTGGAGATAGCAACGTTCGGCATTGGTCCACTTTGCACACTGGATGCACCCAGGAAACCAGTGGATGTTGCAAGGAAACCAAACGCAAGTACGAGTGGCAGTGCTTCGTCTCCCACCCAGTACGCCGCAAGAGGCGCAGCAATACAAGTAATGAGCCCAGCAAATGTTGCAGGTCGGTAACCCTTTTCTGTGACTTTGCTGAAGAACTCAACTGCAGCAAAACCAACAACGGCAATAACGATCAACATGACAGCAGCAGGACGCCACATGATGGCGCCGAGGAATACTGCCAAAAGAATCAACCCGGTTGTGATTGCAGTAGGCAAGTCACGGCTGATCCCCTTCTTTGGTCCACGTGGTCCGGAACGACGAACAGGTTGTCCACGTCCACCGCGAGGTACACCACCAGTGATGTCTCGCGATGGGTCGCGACCTAAGTCGCCAGTTATATCGCGAGGGCGACGCCTCTCATCTGTGGGGTCGGTACCAATCGAGATGTGGTCTGGCCGGCGCGCTGGCTGACTGGGCTCTTGGAATGTGCCCCACACATCGGTGTCGTCGTCTTCGTCGACGACAGGAATTTCGCCCGTGGCTGGCTCAGTCCAATGTGGCAATTTGCCCGTATCAGCATCTCCGAAACTGAGAGCAGGTTCAGATGTTGGATCATCGGCGAACTGCACAGTCCCAAAGTCGGAACCAAAGTCTGTGCCATAACCCGAAGAATCGTCGCCTCCGGTGTCATCTTTACGGCGCCAAATATCGTCACTCATTTTTCTCCCCTTTCGGGTTGTACACAAACAATAAGCATTGCGTGCATTCTTATACCTCGAGCAGTTCTTGTTCCTTGCGGGCAAAAGCTTTTTCGATGAGATCTACATGATCTTGTGTGTGCTTATCGAGGTCTTTCTCAGCACGCTCAAGTTCGTCCTTTGACATTTCAGAATTCTTTTCCAAGGTCTCTAATTGCTTACGTGCATCACGTCGTATGTTTCGTACGGCAATTCGACCATCCTCGGTCATATTTTTTACGACTTTCACATATTCCTTACGTCGCTCTTCTGTGAGCACGGGGATTGAGAGCCGAATAATCGACCCATCATTCGAGGGCTGCAGACCGAGGTCGCTTTCACGAATGGCCTTTTCAATGGCAGCGATGGCGCCCTTGTCGTGGGGCTTCACGACCAGAGTGCGAGCTTCAGGAACTTGAAACGCGGCTAATTGTTGCAATGGCACCGGCGAGCCGTAGTACTCGACCACTATGCGATCGACAAGCGCGGCGTTTGCACGACCGGTGCGCACGGATGAGAACTGAGATTGGACATGCTCCACGGCTCTTTCCATCTTGCCGATGGCTTCGAGCAGGACGTCTTCAATCACCCAACCAGCGTACCTACTGGGTCACCCCTGAGAATGGACTTCACGTTTCCTTTGGCAAGGAGGTCAAACACCACAATCGGCAGGTTTTTGTCCATACAGAAGGTGATTGCCGTGGCATCCATTACTTTCAGACCTTTGGTGATGACATCCATATGACTAATACGGTCATATCGAGTGGCAGCAGAATCAAGTTTGGGGTCCGCCGTGTAGACGCCATCGACACCAGAGTGGGTGCCCTTCAAGATGGCTTGAGCCTCTATCTCTGCGGCACGAAGCGCAGCAGCTGTATCTGTGGTGAAGAAAGGGTTGCCCGTTCCACCCGCCAAGATAACAACTCTGCCTTTTTCAAGGTGACGCTGAGCGCGGCGGCGAATGTATGGCTCGGCAATCTTTGGCATCTCGATTGCAGACATCACTCTCGACTGTTGACCAACGCGTTCGAGCGCGTCTTGCAGAGCAAGACCGTTCATCACGGTTGCCAACATTCCCATGTAGTCAGCTTGCGCTTGGTCCATACCTTGGCCAGCACCTTTGATGCCTCGCCAAAAGTTTCCACCACCAACAACGATGGCAATATCTGTTCCGAGTTCTTCGCGAGCCTCGCGCACTTCTGTGGCAACTTGCGTTAACACATTGTTGTCAAGTCCAAAACCCGATGGTTCTGCGAGTGCCTCACCCGAAAGTTTGAGCACTACACGAGACCAAGTGGGTCGAGAAGTCATTAGCCGATTTCCACCTGTGCGAATCGAACGATTTTTGCTGCGCCAATAAGTTGCGAAATGACGACTTTGTCGTCCTTGGCGTATGGCTGCTCAAGAAGGCAAACATCTTTGAAGAAGCCCGCAATGCGACCCTCAACAATTTTGGCAATCGCCTGTTCTGGCTTGCCCTCGTTGCGGGTAATCGCCACGAGAGTTTCACGTTCTTTTTCAAGCACATCTGCGGGAATATCTTCGCGCTGCAAATAGCGAGGGCGAGCGAATGCAATATGCACGGCAATGTCGTGCGCGAGTTCTGCAGATGCGCCAGACATTTCCACGATGACACCATTGACACCACGACCACCCTGGACGTGTGTGTATGAGTCGAGGATGTTTCCTGCGGCTGCTTCAAAACGAATTGTCTCGCCCACTTCGATTTTTTCCTTCAAGGTGATCTTGAGGTCATCGATTTGAGTTGCGCGATCGCCAAGTCCGGCTTCACCCTTATCAAGGATTGCCTTAGCAAGCGCATCGGCCTCAGCCTTGAAACCGTCACTTGAAGCCACAAAGTCTGTCTCGCACTTCAATTTGACGATGGATGCGCGAGTTGGTTCAACGATGAGTGTGACTACGCCTTGGGCGTTGTCACGATCGTCGCGCTTTGCACTTGCTGCAAGACCTTTCTCACGAAGCCACTGCTTCGCTTCTTCAAGATCTCCACCGTTTTCTTCAAGAGCTTTCTTGCAATCCATCATTCCAGCACCAGTTGACTGGCGCAGACTCTGTACGTCTTTTGCTGTGTACGACATCTGAATTACTCCGCTGCAGGTTCGTCGGTTGTCTTCTTTGCGGCAAGACGTGCTTCACGCGATGCCTGTGCTTCAGCAGCCTGACGGCGTGCCTCGGCTTGTTGTTCTTCAAACACTGCAGTTTCTTCAGGCGTGCGCTCTGCGGGTGCAGCAGCTGCCGCAGCAGCAGGGTTGCGCTTCTGCGCAATGAAACGTCCTTCGATGACTGCTTCAGCAATCACGCGAGTCAGCAAGTCGTTTGCACGGATTGCATCGTCGTTACCTGGGATTGGGAACTGTATGAGATCTGGGTCAACGTTTGAGTCGACAACTGCGATAACAGGAATCTTCAACTTGTTGGCCTCAGTGACAGCGATGTGTTCTTTCATGGTGTCAAGCACAAAGATCGCGTCGGGACGACGCGCGAGGTTTGAGATACCAGAAAGGTTTTTCTGCAATTTGTCAAGTTCACGAGTGAGAAGAAGAGCTTCTTTCTTCGGCATGGCTTCAAATTCGCCAGAGACCTTCATGCGCTCGTATTCCTGCATCTTGCTAACACGCTTTGAGATGGTTTCGAAGTTGGTGAGCATGCCACCCAACCAACGCTCGTTCACGTAGTACATGCCGCATTTTTCGGCGTAGCTACGAATGGGATCTTGTGCTTGCTTCTTTGTTCCGACGAAGAGGATTGTTCCACCGTTGGCAACAAGGTCACGAACGAATTCGTAAGCGGTTTCAATTCGCTCGAGAGTTTGATCGAGGTTGATGATGTGAATTCCGTTGCGCTCTCCGAAAATGAATTGCTTCATCTTTGGATTCCAACGACGCGTCTGGTGTCCAAAGTGAACGCCAGCTTCGAGCATTTGACGCATTGATACGACAGCCATAATTTTCTCCTTCTGCGGTTGTTCACACACCGATCCGACGCCGAAGCGACCGCAGGTGGTCAGTGTGCATGAATTTTGATGTCCAACTCAGGCCGAAAGGCCTCTGTTAGTCGTTGAAAGCCTATCGGGAATGGGTCCTTGTCACCCCAAGGAGTCGGTTGGAAGACACCAGCCTGGCACCGCCGAGACCCAAGTAGCGCAAGGGGTGCACAGGGCGCACCCCCACACGAACCCCGATGTAGACACGTGATTGCGCTATCCCTACGGGCTGCCCAGAAACCACGCGTTGACCCACCACCACTGAAGAAAGTGGCTGCAACAGTCCATAGGTGACTCGCACATCTGCAGAAATACGCTCCACTACATACGCCACTCCGGCCACCTCACCAACGAAAACAATTTCGCCGTCAACTGCTGCACGCACAATGTCTCCGGGATTGGTAGCGATAGTGACTCCCCGATGGCCCGCACATCGCTCACATGCTGGCGCACGGAATTGTTCCACCACAGGTCCCGTTACTGGCGCTACTACACCAAAGACTGAAAGCAAGATGACTGCAAACATGCACAACATGTGTGCACATGAGTGACTGAAAGGTCAGCCCATGCCAGCGGCTGCTAATCGCGAACGTAACTGCAGAACCGCTTTTGTATGAATCTGAGACACACGACTTTCAGTCACGCCGAGTGCATCACCAATTTCAGCAAGCGTTAGCCCGTCGTCGTAATACAGAATAAGAATTGCTTGTTCGCGCTCGGGAAGCTTGGCAATCTCTTCACGCATTGCACCGCGCAACTCGCCTTCTTCCATTGCGCGACCAGGCTGTAGGTGAGCATCTTTTTCGTGCGTCGTGTTGTCCATCGCCACATGATCAAGCGGACCAACAGATCCAGCAGCAATGTCGGCCAACCACTTTTCTAACTCTTCAGTCGTGATTTGTAGTTCATCTGCGATCTCTTCATCGGTAGGTGTTCGACCTAACTGATGCTCTAATCGTGCGATTGCATCTTGCACAGAACGCGAATGCGAACGCACTGAACGTGGCACCCAATCCAAAGCACGAAGACCGTCGAGAATTGCGCCTCGAATGCGCGGGATGGCGTACGTTTCAAACTTTGCACCATTGGCAGGGTCAAACTTGTCGATTGCGTTCATGAGTCCGAATACTCCAGCACTCACTAAGTCGCCTGTGTCTACCGTGCGAGGCAAACCTGCAGCAAGACGGCCAGCAACGAACTTCACCAACGAGGCATAGTGCACAACAAGCCAGTCTCTTGCAGTTGATTCTTGCGATGTATGCCAAGCATCCCATGCAGTGTCAATGGTGTAGCGAAGTGGACGTGCGTTCATGCGCGCGGATGCGATTCTGAGTAGACAAGCCGTAAGCGTTCTTTACTGACGTGTGTGTAACGCTGCGTAGTGGAGGCATCACTGTGACCGAGAAGTTCCTGAATAGAACGGGTATCTGCTCCGTTATCCATGAGATGCGTCGCAAAAGAATGACGCAGTGCGTGCGGGTGTGTGCCTCCTGCTATGCCAGCTCGTTCACACGCCTCATCAAGTAGGCGCGTAATGTCGCGTCGACTCACGGGGTGTCCCCGACTAGAAAGCAGTAGAGCCACTTCGGGCGCTTCACCCAATACTTCGTGACGTACTTGTGCCCATCGCTGCAGCGCAATAGTCGCGGGTTCACTCAGTGGCACGACTCTTTCTTTTGAGCCCTTACCCATGACGCGCATTGTTGTCATGTCAGACGAAACGCTTTGCACCGTGAGTGAACACACTTCGGATACACGCAATCCACTGCCATACAGAATCTCTAGCACCACACGATCACGCGCACGTCGCCACTCGGGCGCTTCTTCGTTTTCGGTTGAGACCAAACGAGCAACAGTTTCCTCATCAAGTGGTCGTGGCAACTTCCCATTGACTTTTGGAGTGTGAACGCCATCTGTGGGATCGCTCTCGGCCATCTTGGTGCGCATTGCCCAAGCAAAATACCTACGCAATGAAGCAATGCGCCGTGCAAGCGTGCGCGAGGTGGCACCGCGTTCGTGCATTTCAGACAAATAGTCGCGGACATGCTGTTTTCCAACTGTCTGAGGTGTCACGGCTGGCGCAGTGTCGAGCAACCATTCGGCAAACAGTTCGATATCGCGCCGGTACGCCGAACGAGTATTTGCGGCCGACGCAGTGAGTGAGCCCTCGAATGCAGCAACACCCCAGTGCGACATACGCGCATCCCGTACGGTGCATGCACCTTTGAGATTGTGACCCGACTGTGCGCCATCATCGGCGACGCAATCACCACACGACGACATATGCGAGACACGAACTCGACGCACGGGATGCGCTAACGCATCGTGGCCTTTTGCTGGTTTATGAGTACGAATAAACCAGGTGAAGTATCCAGACAATGACGCGACGCGTTGCTCCACTGTCTCCACGGTGTATCCACTGCTCTCAAGTGACACCACATACGCCTCTACATGCTCTTGTGTCACTGATGCCGGCGACAGCACCCCCATAGCAATCAGAAACGTTGCGGCGTGCGCCACATCGACCTGTCGAGAAGCCCGCGATGCATCGGCAACACGCAATGTCTTGACATAACGCGGAATCTCAAAGAGGTCAAGTGAGGGCGTTGTCTTCCGTTGTGTGGCTCCACCGCTCATGCCACCAAGGTACTAGCCGCATCAGACGATAAGTGTCTCCCACCAACCACCAGAGTTAGCCACCCAACCCTTTACTTCAAGGCGGCCGAGAAGGACTGCTGCGTGCACCACAGGAAGGCCAGCACGCAATGCAACTTCGTCAACACTGCAACTGTCGCGACCCATTGCTCGCAACACCTCGCGTTCGTCGTCGACGGCGGCATCGCGCTCTATCGGAGCAAGAGACCCATTGCGGTGGTGAAGTCCGAGCGCCAGCAACACATCAATAACATCTGTGACAGGTGCACAGCCATCGCGCAGTAAATCATTTGTCCCTTCAGAGGCAGGAACGCCGGGAGAACCTGGAACCGCCATCACCAGCACATCTCGCTTTAGTGCTTCGCGCACCGTAATCATCGATCCTCCTTTCGATTGAGATTCAACAACGACCAGCACCTCGCTCAAGCCGGCGATGATTCGATTACGCATTGGAAAGCGAAATGGTTCAGGCACGGTTCCTGGTGGCGCTTCCGACACCAGGCATCCGTTACGGGCAATCTGTGCCCAAATTCGTTGGTGCTCACGTGGATACACAACGTCAGGCCCAGACGCCACAACCGCTACTGGGCCGCATCCGTTCTCTTGCGAGAGCGCACCAACGTGTGATTCCACATCGATTCCTCTGGCAAGCCCCGATACTACGCACACACCTTCGGCTGCCAACGCAGCACCTAATTGGCGTGCAATAAATTTCCCACGTTGCGTAGCGTTTCTAGTTCCCACGATGCCAACACGACGACTGTTAAGCACCGCAGAGTTCCCTCTGAGAAACAACACAGCCGGCGCTTCCGCGTCAGACAACAACACATCGGGATATCCCTGATCGCGCACTGACACCACCGACACTCCAGCATCAATACATCGCTCTGCTACCTCATGTACATGGCTCTGCCCACACGACTGCCACGCACGCCAAACGTCATCGGAGATTCCATCAAGAGGTCTCTCATTGTTCGACAACATCTCCCACACATGGCGAGCATCACTCAGGCCGATGAGACGTCGGAGACGGAGAGGAGTTTGTAACGGCAAAGACGCAAGTGCCGCGTTGTACGCCCACTGTGGCAACTGTTCCATGTCAGTGAAACTCAGTCTGTGACACAACTGCAACACGCATAGAAATTGCTGTCTCTACCCACTCGCTATTAATCACTTCGTATTCACCGTGCATGTCGGCCAAAGTGCGCGCGACGCGCCTAATGCGGTGGTATCCGCGGCCAGACAATTGCCCTTCATCAAGTTTTCGTCGCAACCACACCATTGCCTCACGCGACAACGGCGCAACATCGGCCAGATGTTCTGCACTGATCGCAGAGTTCAAACAACCTTGGCGCTCTAACGACACAGCATGCACATGTGCAACCCTTTGTGCCACCACAGCACTGCTCTCTCCAGGCACGTCACTTGTGAGGTCCGTAGTCGATGGTTTGACAAGGTGCATTCGTATATCGAATCGGTCGAGCAACGGCCCGCTAAATCTGCGAAGGTACCTCTGCTTTGCATGAAGGGTGCAATGACATCGCGTTGGGGTTCCTGCACCGCATGGGCACGGATTAGTTGCAGCAACCAACAGACATTTGGCTGGCATAGTGACCGATGAATGAGCACGAGCAATAGAAACAACACCTTCTTCCAAAGGTTGACGCAATGCGTCAAGCACCGTGGGGGCGAACTCACCCATCTCATCGAGGAACAACACACCATGTGAGGCCAAACTCAATTCGCCGGGTCGAATGTGGGACGAACCACCGCCCACCATCGCTGCCATAGACACACTGTGGTGTGGTGATCGAAAAGGTGGCGACGTTGCCACCGCAACGGCACTGCTCAATCCCGCGGCACTTCGCACCATTGCGCAGGTAAATGCTTCGTCTTCAGTGAGTCGGGGCAACAGGCCAGGCAAACGGCGAGCCAGCATTGACTTTCCCGCACCTGGTGGGCCAACCATCAACATGTGATGAAACCCAGATGCTGAAACTTCTAACGCAAGACGCGCCGAGTGTTGTCCGCGCACATCGGCAAGATCAGCAATGAAATCTTCTACAACACGAATCGGGCGATAATCAATCTCGGGCCATGGCTGGTTGTTCGTGAGTACTTCTACCAATTCTCGTAACGTCGCAACACCGTGCAGGCGAGGCGGACGAGCCAGCATGGACTCTCCAACGCCACTGCCTGCAACTACCACCTCGTAATCAGTGACCGCATCGACAAGTGGCGCCATGCCAGCAGTGGGTCGTAACGATCCATCGAGACCCAACTCAGCGATAAAGGCCATCTTTTCCACGACTGAAGGATGAATTATCTCTTGAGCAACAAGAAGGCCAATTGCAATTGCAAGATCCATACCTGCGCCGCCTTTGCGCTCTCCGGTCCCAGCAAGGTTGACCGTGATGCGTCTATTTGGCCACTCGAGACCACTCGACAACAACGCTGCCCGCACGCGATCTCGTGATTCTCGACATCCTTCATCTGGAAGACCTACGACGGTGAATGCAGGAATGCCAGATCCAACATGTGCTTCCACCACAATGGGTGTTCCGCGCGTGCCTAGCAAAGTGGCAGATCGAATAGCGGCATACATGTGCAGTCCCCTTAGGTCACAAGTCTGAAAGAATTACAAAGATGTGTACGCGTATGAGGTCTGTTGTGGCAGTTGCCATCGCCTGCACCATTACTTTTTCGGCATGTACTGGCCCCGAACGAACGGGCACAAGCTTTTGTCAGCAGTTAGGAAAAGAACTGCCATACATTGGCCAGCGAATTAGTACCGCCCCGGAAGCATCTGCGATGGTGAAGAGATACCAACGACTGCTGGAACGAGCACCACTTGCCATAGAGGGTGACCTTGCAATTCTGACCGAACTTCTCGAACAGGCTTCGCGACTTGACGCAAATGATTCTGAAGCGGTTCAAGCACTTGCCGATGCTTCGTATGCCTCACAACAGTCAGCCCACGGCGTACGAGACTGGGTGAAGAGCACATGTGCAGTTGACATCTCTACGGGTCTCAATATTGAGCCACCCCGAATTGCCCCTACCACCACTATTGCTGGGGTCACTACAACTGTTGCCCCCTAAGAGGCCAGCAACTAGTTAGCGAATTTCTCCGCGCTTCACAATGACTTTGTCGACAAGACCGTAATCTTTGGCCTCGGCTGCACTGAACCAGTGATCGCGTTCACTGTCTTTTTGCACATCTTCAATGGTGCGACCAGAGTGATGCGCAATAAGTTCTGCCATGCGCAACTTAATGAAACGTGATTGCTCAACTTGAATTGCAATGTCTGATGCCTGACCGCGCAAACCAGCAAGGGGTTGGTGCATCATGATGCGAGAGTTCGGCAAGGTGTAACGCTTACCCTCTGCTCCTGCTGTAAGCAAGAACTGACCCATAGAAGCAGCGAGACCCATGCACACGGTCGCAACATCACAACTAACGAATTGCATGGTGTCGTATATAGCCATACCTGCAGTGACGGATCCACCCGGGCTGTTGATGTACAGCCAGATGTCTGCATTGGGATCTTCGCCTTCGAGGTAGAGCAACTGAGCACAGATTTGGTTGGCGATGTCGTCGTTCACGTCGGTGCCCAACATGATGACCCGGTTCTTCAGCAATCGCGTGAAGATGTCGGAACGTGGGTCTCCGCCACCATCGAGGGCTGCGGGGCTGACAGGAAGTCCAGTGGTACTCATATTGGTGAAAGGCTACCTGCTCGGGCAGAATAGAGATGTGCCGAACTCCCGTGACTTTTCTCCAAACACTGACGAACTTGTCGATAAAAATGCACAATTCGTCAGCCAATTTGCCGATGCCGGCCTTGCACTTGCCCCGAAACGCCACCTCGCCATCGTTGCGTGCATGGACAGTCGCATGGACATTTTCCAAATGCTCGGTCTTGCCCACGGAGACGCGCACATCATTCGAAATGCAGGCGGTGTGGTCACCGACGACGTGATTCGTTCTCTCGTTGTATCGCAACGCCTGTTGAATACACAAGAAATCATTCTCATCCACCACACAAATTGCGGACTTCAAACAATTTCGGAAGATGGATTCAAGAAACAAATTGAAGACGAATGCGGCATCAAGCCGGGTTGGGCAATCGAAGCATTTACAGACCCTTTTGATGCAGTGCGACAGTCAATGAATCGTCTTCACCACAGTCCGTTCGTTATCTTCAAAGACCACATTCGTGGTTTTGTCTACGATGTAGAAACGGGCAAACTCAACGAAGTTGACCCGGACCCGCGTCACGCTACCTAGGTACCACGCGTTCTATTCCGCTCATCACCACTACAACGCGTTCATCGCTAGCAATCTGATCTCGCGTTGCCAGCAATCCAGCCAAGCCGGCGACTCCCGTTGCGCTCACGTTGACTGAAGTAAGTGTGTGCACCAATTCGTATGCCTGCATCACATGTTGTTCTGACACAACTATTGGCGCACCACCGGTGTCAGCCATAGCATCCAACACACCAATCCAGTCATAAGTTTCATCGTCCAAGATTCCATCTGCAATTGAAACTGGTGTTGTCTCCCACGGCCACATGCATTCCTTCCAACGCGGCCCCGCATTACGCGCTCCACCAGTTGCGAGTGCGTTCTCCCATGCACGAGCAAGTGGTGCACATCCCTCAGTTTGTACCGCGTGCAATTTGGGATGTACGCCCGCTGATCGCAGAGACGAACCAACGCATGCAGCAAATGCGCCACCACCAACCTGAATGAAAATGCGATCCAGCAGAGGACCCATCTCTTCGGTCATTTCCCAACCGATCGTTCGTCCACCGTCGAGACACCACGCATTCTCGGTGCCCTGCACTCCGAATGCGATTGCACCATTCGCTACTGCTTCACGAAAACGCAAGACACAAGGGTCACCGGCTGCATCGCCTGGGAGGCGTGGACAGACCCGTACATCTGCATCAAGTTCCGTGAGTGCCGTAAGCACTTCAGTTGCCGATGCAGGCGGCACATGTACATAAATGGGCCACTGCACGGCCGCCGCAAGAGTGGAAGCAGCAATAGCCGCATTTCCGCATGAAGCAATTGCTAGCGATGGCCGCGTGCTTGATGTCCATGGGGCAACGCCGGCAGCTTCAGCAAAAAGCAGGTGAAGAAGTTCGGTGAACAAATGGCGAGCTTTATGCGAACCTGCGACATTATGAGTTTCGTCCTTGATCCACACGCCACCTTCCGCAGTAAATTCAAGAGCATCAGATAACTCATTGCTGCGATAGAGCGGCGTACGAAGAAAGCCTGTGCCGGCTACCGCTTTAACTGCGTCATTTGCTTGCGTGATGATGCGAATTCGCTCATCTTCAGAAAGACCAATTGCTGCACCAAAAGAATCGACAGCTAAATACTTTCGAAATGCTAAATACGGATTGACATCGTCGGTGGGCCGAAATGGCTCTATCGTGTTTTCGAAATGCAGAACATGATGAGTGTCTGCTTCAGTTGCTAGCGGACACTTCCACGACAACGCTTGAGAGATAGAAACTGCAGTGCCACAGACAGCACAGACGAGGCCAGTTACCACGTCTGACACGTCACGCTTCTAAGAAACCTTGGCAACACGAGCATTGAACTCAGTAATCAAGTTGTCCCACACTGGGGCATAACTACGTACCGAGCGCCAGAACGACTGTGATCGACGCGCTTCAAAGACATCAAGAGGAGTTCCTTGCTGTTCTACCCATGTGTAATATCCAAGGTTGAAAATACGATTGCGATCTCGTTCGGTGCAGTCAATCATGTTGTCTGTACTTACTGAACCCAGATGCTCACTGAAAATTTCCGCCGCATCAACTGCACTGAACTCACCCTTGAAGCGAGTAGCAATTGTCTTCACACGCTCACTTGGGTACAGGGCCCCGCCATCTGTTGCGATGGTAACGATTGCATCATTTGCGCCGTATCCCATCAACTTCGCTGTCTTGATTGCAGCCAAAACATTGCAAATAGCAGAGAATCCAAAATGAGTTAACGCATCAATCAGTTCTGCACTGAAACCATGACGGGATGCGAGATACTGCTGACCAGCAGGCATATTGAAAAGAGCGTCGAGTTCATCGGTTGCACGATCGGAAACCCCGACGACCACATCTGTGTTCATCACGTTGTGAATCAGAGGAATATGCTTGTCGCCGATTCCCTGAATATTGTGTTCACCAAAACCGTTTTCCAACATCGTGGGGCATTCAAGAGCCTCCACAGCAACAATCTTTGTGCCGTAGATGTCTTTCAATCTGTCGCCAGCAGCAATGGTGCCAGCAGAACCCGTGGCAGAAGTAAACGCTGCCAGTCGAATGTCTGAACGTCCATTTGCTTTCACATGCTCGAACGCATGTGCCAAAGCACGCCCTGTGACTTCATAGTGACCAACATGGTTGCCAAACTCGCAGAACTGATTCAAGATGAAGTTGCCTGGGTCTTTCGCCATTTCGTTACATGCGTCGTAAATCTCTTTTACATTGCTCTCGGTGCCAGGAGTTCGCACAATGTCAGACGGGTCTGCGACCCACTTATCGAGCCAATCGAATCGCTCTTGTGACATGCCCGCAGGTAGCACTGCCACTCCACGAGATCCCATGAGTCGACTGATTGCAATTCCACCACGTGCATAGTTGCCAGTAGATGGCCATATGGCGCGATGGCGCTCTGGATCGAACTGACCAGTAATTACTCTTGGCACGAAACATGAAAACGCTGCCAGCACTTTGTGGGCAGTAATCATGGGGAATCGATCACCAAAGACAACGATGATTGGGGATTCAATTCCTGTCAGAGATGACGGCAAAACAATATGGTCCGGAACCTCGACACGATTGCCGTCGAGGTCGTTGTACCAATGCACACGAAAAAGATTGCGCGGGTCGGCAGCATTTTTGTCGACACCCCGTGTGATGTCTTGTGAGATGAGTCGAGGTTCGGCCAACTCACCAAAAGTAGGAAGCACAATCTTTTGTGCTGCAAAACGCTTCACACTGCTCTCAAGGGATGCCGAATCCACCACGGTGTTGGCGAGGCCAAGTTGCTCTTGCAATGCAGTGGCGTCGAGAGCGAGATTCAGGGAAGATGCGTCAGTAATTGTCACGGGTCAAGTTTGCCACCTCTGACCCCACTGTCCTCTGCCTCCTGGCTGTACCCTTCTGTAAGCGCCGGTGTAGCCCAATTGGCAGAGGCAGCAGTTTTAGGTACTGCGTGTTGGGGGTTCGAGTCCCTCCATCGGCACGATGCACATAAACGACCTTCCCACCCCAGCAGTTGTCATTGATATTGCTGCCCTGCGCAAGAACATCGCCACTATGGCCGATGTTCATCCGGGCAAACGATTACGACCCCACATCAAAGCCCACAAGTGTTCTGGCCTCGCCGCCGAACAAGAAGGCGCTGGTCACAGTTCTTTCACCTGTGCCACACCGCGCGAGGTGCTCGGCATGATTCATGCCGGCGTTGGCAACGATTTCCTTCTCGCAAATGAGGTACTTGATCCACGTCGTTTAGAGGCGTTAGCAAGTGCACAAGACCAAGCCCTCATCACGCTTGCAATTGATTCAGAAGAAACTCTCGATGCAGCAGAACGCGCCGGAATACAAAACATCATGATCGATGTGAATGTGGGCCTTCCCCGGTGTGGTTGTGACCCCAGCATCGCTGGTCGACTCGCTGACTCTGCACGCGTACGCGGCATGACTGTTCGCGGCGTCATGGGCTATGAAGGCCATCTTATGATGGTGAATGATCGCGAAGAAAAGAAGAAGAACGTTCGCGATGCAATGTCGATTCTTGCACTCGCACACGAAGACGTTGGCGGAGACATAGTTTCTGCCGGCGGAACAGGCACATACGACATGTTCGCGGGCACCACTGTGAATGAAGTGCAAGCTGGTAGCTACACATTGATGGACACCCAATATGCACAACTGGGAATTCCATTTGTGCAAGCGATGTGGGTAGTCGGAACAGTTATCTCTAGCAACAATAAGTGGTCAGTCGTCGACGTGGGTTTGAAATCACTCGGGATGGATCATGGCAATCCAAGCATTGATCAACATTCCGTTTGGTTTTGCTCGGACGAACACATCACCTTTAGCGCAAACGAAGGCACTCCCCGCCCTCAAGTGGGAGACAGAGCATTTGTGGCGCCGTCACACATTGATCCCACAATGGCATTACATGAAGAGGCATACGTCGCCAATTCATTTGGCGAGATAATCGCAGTATGGCCAATTGATTTACGTGGTTGGTAAGCCAAAAACACGCGCCAACAATTCAGGCAATTGAGCAAACGCTTTTCCACGATGCGACAACACATCTTTTTCTAGATCTGACATTTCTGCGAACGTGCGTCCATCACCTGCAGATGGAATAAAGACCGAGTCGTATCCGAATCCGTTCACGCCTGACTCTGATCTTGCGATACTTCCCTCGCAGACCCCCGAAACAAAGTGCATATCGCCTTTGGAAGAGACAAGAGCCACCACTGTTCGAAACCGTGCGGAACGCACTTCTTCATGTGCCATTTTGGATAACAACAATTCACGATTCTCAGAATCAGTCGCATTGTCCGAAGCAAATCGAGCGCTATGCACGCCAGGTGCTCCGTGTAACGCATCAACTTCAAGGCCTGTGTCATCAGCGAGCGCCCACTGCGAACAGAAATTTGCTACTTCGACAGCTTTAATGATTGCGTTTCCCTCGAGGGTGGGTGCAGTTTCCTCTATCTCACTTAAGTCCTGCGGGCGTGGCATTAACTCCACTCCATCGGGCATCATGCGCTTCATCTCTGCAACTTTGTGTGCATTGGCACTTGCACACACAATGCGCAACATATGTTTACCGAGACATCGGACGCGCTGGAGGCGCTTCAGACAAGAGTCCAGACTGAAGATCGAAAATTCGATGCAGACCAGAGTCCGCCAATTGCAGCAATTGATCAAGTTCGTTACGCGAGAACGCTACGCCTTCGGCAGTTCCCTGTACTTCTACAAAACGTGATTCGCCGCCACCCACTGGGCGAAGCATCACAACGTTCATATCCACTTCGGCAGTTGAATCCTCAACGTACGGGAGGTCGAGTACAGGAACACCGTTACAAACACCAACTGAGATGGCTGCGACATATGAATGCAACGGATTTTCTTTGATTGCTCCACTCTGCACTAATCGTGTGAGTGCATCGTGTAGTGCCAAGAAGCCGCCGCAGATACTTGCAGTGCGTGTGCCGCCATCTGCCTGCAATACATCACAGTCAACAACTACTTGACGCTCTCCCAGTGCGCGCATGTCGCACGCAACACGCAATGAGCGACCGATGAGACGCTGAATTTCTACAGTGCGACCACTTTGCTTTCCTTTTGCCGCTTCACGATCAACTCGCTCCGGCGATGAACCAGGGAGCATGGAGTATTCAGCAGTCACCCACCCTTTGCCAGAGCCCTTCATCCAGCGCGGCACATCTTCATCAATAGACGCAGTACACAACACTCGCGTGCGGCCAACAGTGACAAGCACCGAGCCGGCAGACATCTCTGTGAAATCTCGTTGAAAAGACATAGGACGCAATTGGTCTGGTGTTCTTCCGTCTGGACGTGTCATGTGTTCCTCCATGAAATGTGAGCAACGAGCAGGCTACGCCTGATTGCCGCTCGAACGTTGCCACTGGCTGGCACTTGAGAGTTCTGGGCCAAGAAGTCGTCGCCCAAAATCTGCAAACCATTCCACATCACCAGATGACAAAAAGGCACGAGAACCTTCCTTTTCAGAATCCGATAACAAACCTTCAGTTCTCAGCATCTCAGCCAAGGCAAAGGCTGTCTCATCTGCGCTTGACACCAACGTGACGCCAGCGCCCATCACTTCGCTAATCACTCGGGATAAATACGGATAATGCGTGCATCCCAGGAGAAGTGCATCAATTCCTGCATTAATGACAGGAGCCAAAAGTCTTTCAGCAAGCAGCACCACTTCGTCACCATGTGTTTGACCACGTTCGACAAACTCAACGAACCCAGGACATGCGGTTGCAGTGAGATTTAGTGACGCATCAACATCAGCTAACGCGCGCTGATACGCGCCAGAAGAAATAGTGCCGATAGTTCCGATGACACCAACGCGCCGCACAGTGGTTGCAACAGCAAGTGCGCGTGCACCTGGCTCAACCACACTGATAACCGGCACTGGCAATACGTCTGCCAACTCATTGAATGCGGCAGCCGATGCCGTATTGCACGCAACAACAACTGCTTTGGCATTGTGGTCATTCACCAAACTCCATGCAATCTCTAAAGCAAACTCACGAACTTCACTTGCGGGTCGCGGCCCATAGGGGTATCTGCCCGTGTCACCGATGTACACAAGACTCTCTTTGGGCAACACGTCGATCACAGCTCGAGCCACAGTGAGTCCGCCGAATCCGGAATCAAACATCCCAATGGGTCGGTCGTTGGTCCCGGTCATTTCTTTAGGCTAGGCGTAGTCTCAGTGTCAATGCTGACTGCCACACTTCTCGCCCTTGCAGCAGCAGTACTTCACGCAGCATGGAACCTCTGGGTCAAGCAGAGCGGAGATCGATGGATTGCTCTGTGGGGCCAAATGACGATGGCCGGCATCGGCAGCATCATCATCACTGCTGTCGTTGGGCTTCCACCGGACTTTGTGTGGTGGCCTGCCGTGGCAAGTGGGTTGATCCATTTGTATTACATCGTTGCCCTCGCACGTTCATACGACCTCGCTGATTTTTCTGTGACATACCCAATTGCACGCGGCTCGGGTGCTTTGCTTGCGGCTTTTGGCGGTGTTGTGTTTCTTGGCGACGATCTTTCACCCTTGATGATGCTTGGGATCGTCATCGCGATCGCTGGAATAATGCTGCTCGCTGGTCATGCCAACAATGCACATGTGCGTGCAGCAATCATTGTGGGAACTTTTATTGCGTGCTACTCACTTGTTGACAGCCATGGTGCACGCGTTAATGGCGGAAGCATTTACGCACTAACTATTTTCATCACCACAGGTTTCTTTACAACTCTTCACGGATTGATGGCAGGCAAGAAGCAGCAGATGATCGCGGCGATGAAAGCATCGTGGCTGCACTTCTCGTTTGCGGGAGCAGCAAGTGCACTCACCTACTGGATGGTCATGATTGCAGTTCGGCGTGCGCCAGTTGGATATGTGACGGCCTTGCGTGAATCAAGTGTCGTGATTGTGGCCCTAGTGGGTACGCGTTATCTCGGCGAAAAAGACATGAAGCGACGTGTATTTGCTGCATGCATCGTGGTGGCAGGCCTCGGCGTGCTCATCGCTGGCCGATGATTAGAAGTAGATGATCTTTTCGGCGTTTGCTTCAGCTTCATTGAGGTCAGCTGTATACGCACCAGTTGAGAGATACTTCCAGCCACCATCACACACGATGAACACGATGGTTCCTTCTTGAATTTCGCTGGCAACTTTCACAGCACCTGCAAGTGAAGCACCAGACGACAACCCGGCGAAGATTCCACACTCTTGAACTAAACGACGTGTCCATTCAATGGATTCACGTGGACGCACAACACGCTTGCGATCAAGAACGTCGCGACCATGCCAGTTTTCAAACACCGGAGGAATGTAACCGTCGTCTAGGTTGCGTAATCCTTCAACACGTTCACCAAGTGGTGGTTCGATCGCAATGATTTTGATGTCAGCATTTTGTTGCTTGAGATAAGTGCCCACACCCATGAGCGTTCCGCTTGTTCCAAGACCGGCAACAAAGTGTGTGATTTCTGGGCAATCGCGCCAAATCTCTGGGCCAGTTGTTTCAAAATGCGCACGTGGGTTTGCATCATTTGCGTATTGATATAAGAAACACCATTCAGGATGTTGCGCAGCCATCTCTTTTGCGCGACTCACTGCTCCGTTTGAGCCCTCTTCACCAGGTGTCAAAATAATGTCGGCACCAAAAACCTCAAGCATTTGGCGTCGCTCGATACTCACCGACGTTGGCATGAGGATGGTGATGGGATAGCCCTTCATCTTTGCGATTGCAGCTAATGCGATTCCTGTGTTGCCCGAAGATGGTTCCAAGATGCGTTGACCTGGCACTAATCGTCCGGTGCGCTCAGCATCTTCAATCATGGATTTTGCGATGCGATCCTTGACAGATCCGTACGGGTTCTGGCTCTCTAGTTTGGCCACCAAGCGAACATTCGGGTTCGGCGACAAATTCGAAACATCAACCATTGGGGTGTTGCCCACAAGCTCCAGGGCATTCTGTAATACGAACACTGATCCGCCATTTCGGCGTACATCTGCAACGGACATGTTCGCCTCCTTTGGCTCACTGTGGGTCATAGATACAACCCGGATGCCGTCAGGCCTATTCCCGACTAATCCTGTCGGAATTATAACCCTCTCTGAGCCAGAACGCTATGGCTATGAAGGAACGACGGTCACTTCAGTGATTGCCTCGCCCACAATGCGATAGGCACGGGTCTCTGGGGCACCCCGCTTCAGGCCCACAATCACATAGTGCCAACCGGGGTCGGGCGCTTGGGCCACATCGGTTGGACTAGGAAATGGCTCGGTGTGGGTATGGCTATGCACTGAACCCATCACTTCAAAACCCTCGGCCTCTGCGGCCAACTCGGCGCGCAAATGCTCCTTGGGGTCGATGGTGTACACCTTGGCGCTATGCGCAACATTTGTGCATGCGACGAATCGCGCAACTCGCTGCGATGCAGGGTCGCCGATCAACAGTCCGCAGGCTTCTTCGGGAAAACAGTGATACGCGTGTGCAGCCATTGCTTTCAAAGCACCTGACGGAATGATGAGCTGAGGTGATTGCGTCGTAGACATCGTTGTGCAGGCTACCTGTACGCTTCGTTACCCCTATGGCCCCAAGCCCACACACCAATTTGGCGACGAATCGCAAGGCACGCCACGACTACGAGATTCTCGATGTCGTCGAGGCGGGAATTGTGCTGTTCGGAAGCGAAGTGAAGAGTTTGCGCGCTGGCCAGGTGCAGTTAGTGGACGCCTATGCACGGGTCATTGACAACGAAATATGGCTCGACGGTGTTCATATCTCTCCCTACCGATTCGCAGTGGGAGTCGGTGCCCACGACCCGGACCGAGCGCGAAAACTGCTGCTCAATCGGCAAGAGATTGATCGACTCCACGATCGAGTCGCTCGAGAGCGTTTGTCGTTGGTACCGCTTGCATTGAAGTTGGTGGACGGCCGCGTCAAAGTAGAACTCGCCCTTGCTCGAGGTCGGCGCAAGGGAGACAAACGCCAAGTCATTGCGGAACGCGATGTTCAACGCGAAATGCAACGCGCCATTGGTAGACAACGCAAGGGAATGGAATAGCCCTCCACAGTTGCCACTCCCGTGTCATACACTGAACACCTCACCAAAATCAATGGGGCTGACAGGTTTCGACACCAGTTTCGTTGTTCGTACGTGCGACCCGAATTGCTCAGATTCGTTAAACGGGGCAAAAAACAGAATTGCCAACAAGCAGTTCGCTCTTGCTGCCTAATCCGTTAGGTAGTTGAGAGACATCGTGACCAGCAATGGCGCACGGGGCCAATTCATTGCAGCCCGGCAACAGAAGCAAAGAATGACGGCGAGAAAGACCGCTGACTTTAGGAAAGACTGATGACATAGCGGAAAGACGTTGCGCAGTTCTCGCAAGAGATCAGTCGACTCGTCGATGGGGTTGCGTTAGCTCTACAACGGGAATGGTCGTATCACTGGCGAATAGCGCCTGATGGACGGGGGTTCGATTCCCCCCAGCTCCACCATTTACATTCACCAATGCGAACAATTGTCCGTTAAATGCGACGGGCCGAAAGGCACCCATACGGGCCCTGGGGCTACAACTGAGGAAGTTCCACTTTGAGTGCCCTTCTTGGCTACTGTTGAGTTCCGTTCCCCCCGGCTTGACCCCTTTGTGACTCATACCCACAGAAGGTGCTTGCCCTAGGTACGGGAACGACAACTCGAACAAACTGGGAGTACCCACATGGAAATGATTCCGTATCTTGCAGGGGGGTCCGCGATTGCGGCACTTCTTCTCGCATTCTTCTTCTACAGAAATGTTGCAGCAGCCTCACCGGGCGATGACCGCATGATCTTTCTGATGACAGAGATTCAAAAAGGCGCACGCGCATTCCTCAAGAAGGAATACACATGGGTGGCGTTCTTCGTTGCGGCCTTGGCCATCATTCTCGCACTCGTCATTACCCCACTTGCCTCGGTCACCTACGTTCTGGGTGCACTGTTGTCCGCAGGTGCGGGCTACATCGGCATGACCGTTGCCACCATGGCAAACGCTCGTACTGCCGAGGCAGCCAAGCAAGGTCCTGGTAAAGCACTTCCTATCGCATTCCGTGGTGGCGCTGTAATGGGCTTCACCGTTGCCGGACTCGCCTTGCTCGGTCTTGTCTCTATCTATCTGGTCTTTGTGACATGGATGGAAGTAGATGATGCCTTCGAAATTGTTACAGCATTTGGTCTTGGAGCGTCATCAATTGCGCTCTTTTCACGAGTGGGTGGCGGCATCTACACCAAAGCAGCAGACGTAGGCGCAGACCTCGTGGGCAAAGTAGAAGCTGGAATCCCCGAAGATGATCCACGTAACCCGGCAACAATTGCCGACAACGTCGGTGACAACGTGGGCGACGTAGCTGGAATGGGTGCAGACTTGTTCGAGTCGTACGCGGGCGCAATCATTGCGCCGATTTCACTTGTTGCCTTTGCGATGGGTCTTTCAGCAGACAAAGCTGGCGCAACTGAACTGGTGCAAAACGGCGGATACTCCACCATTGCATTGCTGATGTTCCCGCTTGCTATTGCCTTTGTGGGCATGGTTGCTTCCATCTTGGGCTCATTCTTTGTCCGTGGTGGCGACTCCACCGATTCACACGCTTTGAGCAAGGCGCTTCATATGGGCACCAATGTGGCCATGGGAATTACCGCTGTTGCAACAATTGCTTTGTCCTACTGGTTGTTTGGCGACAGCGATAAGCCATGGGGCATGGCCGTTGCTGTTGTCGGTGGACTTCTTGTGGGTTGGGCACTTGGCAAAACCGCCGAGTACTACACCTCAGATCAATTCCCAACTGTGAAAAAGATTGCCCGACAATCAGAGACAGGTCCGGCAACAACTGTGCTCGCAGGTATCTCTGCTGGCATGGTGTCGGTCGCTTCATCTGTGGTTTTGATTCTCATTGGTGTAGGCCTTGCCTATTGGGGTGGCGAACAAGCACTGGGCAACGTCGATGGTGGCGTTCCTGGCGGCATCTATGGCATTGCCATGGCAGCTGTTGGCATGTTGGCAACCACTGGTGTTGTTGTTTCTGTTGATGCATACGGCCCCATTTCGGACAATGCCGGCGGTATTGCTGAGATGGCTCACCTTGATCCAAGCGTGCGAAAAGTCACCGATGCTCTTGACTCATTGGGTAACACCACTGCAGCGATTGCAAAAGGTTTTGCCGTAGGTTCGGCTGCTCTTACTGCACTTGCTTTGTTCAAGAGCTTTGAATACGCAGTTCTCGATGCAAGCGGTGCAGAAAAGATTGCACTCAATCTCAATGTCGGCGACGTTGAGGTGTTCATCGGATTGTTTATTGGTGCGGGACTTCCGTTCTTGTTTGCAGCACTCACGATTGATGCAGTCGGTCGTGCAGCCAACAAGATGATTGAAGAAGTACGACGCCAGTTCCGAGAGATTCCTGGTTTGCGTGAAGGTAGAGAAGGAGTCATACCTGACTCTGCTCGCTGTGTTGCCATTTCCACAGAAGCATCTCTGCGCGAAATGATTATCCCTGGTTCATTAGCTGTGGTCGTACCACTTGCGGTGGGCTTCGTCAGTGTTGATGCACTGGGCGGCATGCTCGCTGGTGCTCTTGTGACGGGCTTTGCACTTGCCATCTTCATGTCAAATGCAGGTGGAGCATGGGACAACGCGAAGAAGTACATCGAAGCAGGTGCACATGGTGGCAAGGGTTCTGACCCACACAAAGCTGCTGTGGTTGGCGACACCGTGGGTGACCCTTTTAAGGACACCTCGGGTCCAGCCATGAACATCTTGATCAAGGTGATGACCATCGTGTCCTTGGTGTTTGCCTCAGCATTCGTATAACAATTATCAATCAAAAGGGCCTGGGCAGAAATGCCCAGGCCCTTTTTTGTATCTATGTTTCTATTCGAAGAACGAGAAATCTACACCGACTTTGGTTTTGCCTTGAAGAGTATGCCAATCGCCAATATTGCGGCTGTGATCGATGCCAGAAGAATCGCCATCTTTGCATTCGTTTGATCCACTTCGTTTGCCAATGCAAGCTCTGTAATGAACAAGGCAACAGTGAAGCCAATTCCTGCAGCGGTACCAACACCCACAATCTGAAGTGGACGAGCGCCCTCGGGAGCATCAGCAACACCGCTCTTAATTGCCAGCCGTACTGTAAGAAAAATTCCTACTGGTTTACCTACGAGCAAACCAAAGAAGATTCCCCACATCACAGAAGATGCAAACGCATCACGCAGTCCGTTGATCGACACTTCAATTCCACTATTCGCCAGGGCGAAAATCGGAACGATGAAAAAACTGCTCCACGGATGCAACACATGCTGTAACCATTCCACTACCGAGACCGAGTTTCGGGCGGCTTGAGTAGCAATTCGGGCGGCATCAATATCTGACACTTCGAATCCATCTTCAACGTCCACAAGTTCTTTCTGCACACGGGGTGATGCCGGCGCGAGAAGACCCATTATCACGCCAGCAATGGTCGGATGAATTCCACCTTCATGAAAGGCAAACCACACAAACACACCGACCACGACATATACCGCAATGGCCTGCACACCCGAACGGCGCACAAGGATTGCAAGAGCCACACCAAGAAATGATGCAGTCATCCATCCGAAAGCAAGACCAGAGGAATAGACAACAGCAATAATGATGATTCCCCCGATGTCGTCGACGATCGCGAGACCCAAGAGAAATGCACGCAGAGAGGAAGGCACTCTGCCCTTCGCAACTGTCAAGGCGCCGACTGCAAGTGCAATATCTGTTGCCACTGGAATTGCCCAACCTCGAGGGGCAGTAGACCCAGCAATCGCCATGTAGATAAGCGCTGGAACTGCCATGCCGCCCATTGCCGCAATAACTGGCAGAAGCGCAGCACGACGGCTTGAAAGATGACCGTGGGTGGCCTCGCGTTTGATCTCAAGTCCAACAACAAAAAAGAAGATGGTCATTAATCCGTCATTGACCCAATGTCGCAAGTCAAGGTCGAGTGAATGTCCGGCGAAACCTATCGAGGCTCGTGTGGTCCACAAACTTTCATACGAAGCAGACCAGGGAGAGTTTGCCCAAATCAAAGCCGCCAGTGCAGCTGTTGCAAGCAACACAGCACCTGACGACTCTGTCTGAAGAAAATCTCGCAATGGCGAGAGCCGACGAACAGAAAGCTCTGACGACTTATTCGGATGATTGTTCATTGTTGGCTCCTAAAAGCTGCCGACCGGACTTGCCGGCGCACCAAATTGTAAACAAAGTAACCTAACAGGCAGCCGCACCTGCTACTAAAAAGAAAAGTGCTGTGGCACCCCTGAATGCTGAGGAATTGAAAACTACTTGGTCTTGCGAATGACGCCGTCACGAACAGCCGCCGCCGCCACTGCTGGAGCAACACGTTCTACAACGGTCTTGTCGAACACTGATGGCACAACAAACTCTGGCGACAGTTGCGCATCAGTTACAGACTCGGCAATTGCAATCGCGGCAGCAAGTTTCATACCTTCTGTAATGTCTGTTGCATTCGCATCGAGTGCACCACGGAAAATACCAGGGAACGCAAGAACGTTGTTGATCTGGTTCGGATAATCACTGCGACCAGTCGCCATGATTGATGCAAGACCATCAACCTGTTCTGGACGAATCTCGGGGTTTGGGTTAGCCATTGCAAACACAATGGGATCCTTTGCCATTGAGCGAACATCAGCTGCAGTAATGAGGTCTGGACCACTGACACCAACGAACACATCAGCGCCCTTCATGACGTCACTGATGGTTCCCATCTTGCGAGAAGAGTTTGTATTGGCAGCAAACCATTCCTTGGCAGAGTTCATTTCTCCACGGCCGGTGTAGATCGCGCCCACTCGGTCACATCCGATGACATCGCCAATGCCTGCGTTCAAAAGAATCTTTCCGATGGCTACGCCTGCAGCACCAACACCAGCAATAACCACTGTGAGGTCTTCCATTTTTTTGCCGGTGATTTTCAAGGAGTTCCACAGCGCTGCCAATGTGACAACCGCAGTTCCGTGTTGATCATCGTGAAAAACAGGAATGTCGAGGCTGGCGCGCAGGCGCTCTTCAATTTCAAAACACTCGGGAGCCTTGATGTCTTCAAGGTTGATGCCACCAAACGTTGGGGCAATGCGCTGCACGAAATCGACAACTTCGTCGGCTGTTTGCGCATTGATACAAATAGGGAAACCGTTAACGCCACCGAACTCTTTGAACAGAAGAGCCTTGCCCTCCATTACCGGCATCGCGCCTTCAGGACCAATATCGCCAAGACCAAGAACTGCTGTTCCGTTGCTCACAATCGCCACAGTGTTCTTACGAATTGTGAACTGATGCGAAAGGGCTGGATCGTTTTCGATTGCGGTGCACACGCGCGCAACGCCTGGTGTGTACGCCATGGACAGGTCGTCACGATCATTCACCGGCGCAGTTGTGATCACTTCAATTTTTCCGGCTTCATGCATGCGGAATGTGCGATCCCACCAGTCGAGCAAAGTAACGCCATTAAGTTTTTGAACGGCACTAACAACTGCCTGCTGGTGCGCTTCATCGCGACAATGGACGACAACGCTGCGGCGAAGAATTGGCCCACGCACGTCGAATCCGTCGAGAGCGCCAATGTTGCCACCGGCCTCACCAATAGCGGCGCAGAGCTGACCGAGTGTGCCAGGCACATTGTCAAGTTGGCAATCGAGAGCAATAGAAAAAGCGGCGGAAGGAAGTATTGACATAGGGAATACCGAGGATACGCCATTTCGGCATCAATCTGGCGGGTAGATATGTGAACTGACACCAAATACAGAGGGAACATGGGCGCAAACACTGGTTCACATAGTGTGATGGGATGGCATTTACTCGCAAGAAGTCCCTGCGCTCCCCCGTTGACCCTGTCGAAATTGTCACCACTATCTACAGAGGCCTTTTGGGCAGAGAGCCTGACGAAATGGGATTGCCCAATTTTGTTGAACTCTACGAATCCCAGGGGCTGCAAAAAGTCTTAGAAGCAATCGGTGGTAGCGAAGAAATGCGCAAGCGAGTTTCTGCAACTGATTACCGCAAGCATTGGTCACTCTCACAGTTCCGAGAGGTGGAAATTCTGCTCTCACTGATGACCGCGATTGCCGCGCCATCGAAAATCATTGTTGACGTCGGTGCAGCCGGGGTGCACCTGTCCAACTCTATTGACCTCATTTCAAGCATTGGGTGGAAAGGAATACTGGTCGAGGCGAACCCCAAGGATGCGGAAATACTTGCAGAAGCCGTGAAGGACATCAACGCAACCGTTCTGAACTACGCAGTTTCAGACACTGAAGGCGAAGCGACATTCTTTCTTGGCAAGCATCCTCACCACTCTTCATTAAAATCTGAGATGACGTCATGGTGGGGCCCCATCAGCGGAGAAATCACTGTCACCAAACGCAGGCTCCCAAATATTCTGAAAGATCACAATGTTCCTGAAATCTTCGGTGTGCTCTCTCTCGACATTGAAGGTGTCGAGTTTGAAGTAATCAACGACTTACTCGAAAACTCCAATTATCGACCACAGTGGATGATTATTGAATGGGGCGAGAAACTCTATGAAGCGACACTCAACGATGAAAGGTTGACAGAAAAGATCCGCCACGAATACTCAATCGTTGGCGGCACCGAGGCCAACATCTTTCTGCAACACAGAAGTGTTACAGAATCCTGAACTGATGACCTCGGCTTAGACGCTTACTTCTGAATGGTGCCGTTCGACATCTGAGTACCGGTAAAGATTGTGCCGGTCTGCACTGAGCCAGTTGTGATTGCACCCAACATGAATGCATAGTCAATTGTTGCGTTCGTGAGGTTCGCGTTCGTGAGATTTGCAGAAGTCATATTCGAATACATTGCAGTGATTGAGGAAAGATTTGCATTTGTCAGGTTCACCTGAAAGAGAAACGAGCTATCCAACTTTGCACTTGTCAGATTTGTGCTGACAAGAGTTGCGCCGTTGAGGTTGATGTAGGACAAGTTTGCCTTGACTCCAGAAGCACTAGTGAAGTCTGCATTAACTGCGCGAGCGCCAGTGAGATTGGCTTTCCCAATTTTCGAAGACTTCAATATTGCATTAGTCAAATTTGCACCTCGTAGGTTTGCTCCCGTGAGGTTTGCGCCAGTTAAGTCAGCGCCGGTCAGGTCTGCCCGACTGAGATTGGCACCAGCAAGGTTTGCACTCCTTAATTTTGCGCCACGCAAGTTCGCCTTTGTCAGATTCGCTTTGGCCAATACTGCGCTATTCAGGTTTGCCTTTTTGCATTGTGTATTTGCTTTGATAACGCAGCCGTTCACAGTCTTAGCGGGGACACTGGTGGTTGCACCGAATCCAAAAATTGATAAAGCTGAAATTGAAAGTGTTGCTATAAATGTGAACATATAACGAAGGTACATTCAGAACAGTTAGTGATGTACGT
Organism: Actinomycetota bacterium; assembly: GCA_005788815.1. Lineage (GTDB taxonomy): Bacteria > Actinomycetota > Acidimicrobiia > Acidimicrobiales > Ilumatobacteraceae > UBA2093. The sequence continues at coordinate 60,755 of SYAZ01000053.1, forward strand.
CAACTTGTAATGATGTATGTCACCAAAGAACTAACACACAAGCGTGAATGCTTTGCATTCTCTCGCCGCGTAAAAACATTGTGCGTAAGTGATGTACTGTGCGATTGTGAATGCAAACGAAATTCCTGTCGCCCACACACCATCTGGTGGTTATGGAGAACACTTCCCACCGCTCATTCTTGGCAACTGCACAGAACCATTAATAGAAGGTGCTCCAGATCTACGTGGCATCTGGAAAACTGTTAGCGCGACACGCGGTGGAGAACCAGTACCTTCCGACGATCGCCTCTTGTCATACACCGAACGAATCGAACAATGCGGAAACAGAATTGTTGATTGTGGTGGAGGAACTGTTGCTGATGCTCGCGCAGATGGCACAGAAGAAAACGGGGTGCACGATGTTTCTGTATTTGACTACACCACACCTATTCATGTGATCGCTACATATGAAGACGGAGCATTTGTTCTGCGGCCCGTCGGAATTCCCGGCATTGAAGTACGCCGAGAACTTGATGCTGACGGCCACATGATCTGGACACGACCAGATATGGGCGGCATACGCGTTGTTCTAGAGCGAGTCAGTCCACCGAGATAAATCGGCAGTTGGCTATTCGCCGATTAGTTCTTTACGCAGTTCACGCTTCAAGAATTTGCCCGTAGCGTTACGCGGAATCGGTTCAGACCGGAACCACACCTTTGTTGGGATCTTGTGCTTAGCAAGCGACGCCGACAAGAACGTGCGAAGTTCTTCTTCGGTCAGGGTTGCTCCAGGTCGTAACACAAGCACTGCCGCCACCTCTTCACCGAGGCGCTCTTCTGGAATTCCGAAGACTGCAGCTTCAGCAATTGCATCGTGGTTGTAGATGACTGTCTCCACCTCACTGCAATAGACATTCTCACCACCGCGGATGACCATGTCCTTTGCGCGATCGACGATGTATACAAAACCTTCGTCATCAATTCGTGCGATATCGCCGGTATTCAACCAACCATCTTTGATTGTCTCCGCATTTGCTTCTGGGCGGTTTAGATAGCCCTTAATGACAATGGAGCCACGTACGCACAAGATGCCCACAGTGTTGGGCCCAGGAGGTAAGTCATTGCCGTCCTCGTCAACGAGTTTTCCTTCCAGTGTTGGCACTAGTGGACCACATGAATCTGGTTTTGCAATGTACAAACGCGCAGAGTTAGCCGTGATGATTCCGCATGTCTCGGTCATGCCATAACCCGTGGATGGTTGACCAGTCTTTAAGGCTCCAGCAATTTTGTGCACGAGGTCTGGTTGAACCGCAGAACCACCGCCACCCATGCCTACGACAGATGATGTATCGCGTGTTGACCAATCGGGGTGCATGAGAAGTTCACGGCTCATCGATGGAACGCCTGAGAAGTTTGTGATTCGCTCCCGTTCAATGAGTTCCAGCGCACGGCCTGGATCCCACTTGTACGTCATCACAACTTTTCCTCCAACAAGTGTTGCTGGGTGCAATAGGCAGTTACACGCAGTGACATGAAAAAGTGGAGTCGGCGCCATAAACGCTGGTGAGTATGCAACATCGGGTGCCGGTGCGGCAGTGACCTCGCCGAGAGCTACTGCTTTTTGTTCTGCAGCATTGGTGATGGCCCCCATTGCTGCAATGTTGAAGATGTTCGCAACAGAACCACGATGAGTGAGCTGTGCGCCCTTCGGAAAACCAGTGGTGCCTGATGTGTAGAAAATAGTTGCATCGTCATCTGGGTCGATTGATGCGTCAGGCAGAACTCCTGGATCGGCAGCACTCATTACATCGGCCCAGCGCACACCATCACCTTGTACTGCACGATCGGTGCGAACTGAAATGACATGCATCGGCGGCACGTTTGTTAACTGCTGAAAACGTTCAAGTCGTTCATCGTCGGCGATCAACACAAGGGGCGCACTGTCGTTCAATGCATATTCCATCTCTGGCGCTGTCCACCAAGCATTCATTCCGACTGCTGCTGCGCCAATGGAGATAGTTGCCCAGTACCCCACTACCCACTCGGGATAGTTACGCATGGCAAGTGCGACACGTGTTCCACTACCTACACCGTGGGCGACAAGGTGCTGTGCCAATTTGCGCACCATGACATGCACCTCGTTGTAACTAAAACGCTCGTCTTCGTACACGAGATAATCCTTGTCACCATGCCCAGCTGACATCTCCCACATGAAGCGCATGTTTGGTGGCGCCGCTGCAAAACTCTTGAGCGTCACACCACGCACCACCTCTGTAGTCACAGCAAACGGTGAACCAGGTCCGGTTATTTCATTACGGGCTGCAAGATAATGCTCAATCATCTTCCTATCTTGGTACAAAAGTGACCATTGGCACATAGTTCAACATCGCCCGTATCGTGGGCACATGGAAGATTTCGAGGAAATCGCTACCAGCGAGACCGTCTGGAGATTTGAGAAGGATTTTCTCACATCGAACTGGACATGCATCTGGGGTCGCGGCTGTAAAGGAATCGGAGAAACCGAGAACACAGAGAACGGACACGGATGCTGCTCGGTCGGAGCTGAACTAGATGGTGAAGACGAGGCACTCAACTTGTCTGCCAACGCGGCCTTTGTTCCCACTTCACTGTTTCAGTTCCACGAGGAAGCAGCACTTGGTGGCGTATTTAGGGACGAGAAACGCAACGCCACGCGAGTCGTCGAAGGTGCATGCATTTTTCTCAATAGACCCGGCTTTGAGGGCGGAGCAGGGTGTGCGCTGCACTTGGCAGCCCAGCACTTTGAAGAATCCCCTATTGATTGGAAACCATCTGTTTGTTGGCAGCTGCCCATAAAAGTGGACTGGGAATTAGGTGAGGGCAATACAGAGATCGCCACCGTTCGCAGATGGAGCCGCAAGGACTGGGGCGACGACGGCGACCCCATGGCCTGGTGTTGCACCGAAGGCCCCGAGGCATACGTAGGCGACAAACGGGTCATTGACTCGCTATCAGGCGAACTAACCGCCATCGTGGGTGAAGCAGTCATGGTGACATTGCGCCAACGCCTGCGGTAAAAGTCACTCTACGCTCCCTACCTATCAGTAGGTAGGACGCTAACCTGAAGCCATGAGCCCAGAGACCTCAGTCAAGCCAGAGCCACGCGAACGTTCGCTGAACGATGTTCGAGCAATCATCCCCGAGAGTTGCTACAAACGTTCAGTGTTGAAAGCATCACTCGCTCTCGTTCAAGCTTCAGTGCTGTACGTAGTGCCGATGATTGGTCTTGCAATGACAAACAACGTGTGGGCACTCATTGGCTTGTGGGCACTCACCGGACTTGCAATTGCAGGACTATTTGTATTGGGTCACGATGCATCTCATAATGCACTTCTTGATTCGCGTCGCATGAATCGCATCATTGCGCAGGTGTGCATGGGGCCAAGTATCCATGTTGAATCTGCATGGGATCTAGGACACAATCGCATTCACCACGGATACACATCACGCCAAGGTTTTGATTTTGTCTGGCAACCATCGACTCCTGAAGACTTCAACAAATTGGGAGCATTTGCAAAAATACGTCATCGTTTCGAGTGGTCAGCCTTTGGCTCTGGTACTTACTTCCTGCGCGAGGTCTGGTGGCAAAAAATGTGGCGCTTCAACGCACCGGGAAAACGCCACGATGCAATTGTTCGCGACAAAATCGTGCTTAGTTCGGCGCTAGCAATTTTCGTAGTTGCACTTGCTGTACTCGGCGCAATGACAGGAACATGGTTGAACGCAATATGGATGCCCACAAAGATGGTTGTCATTCCGTTCCTTGTATTCATGCAGATCTTTGGTTGGACTGTCTATGTTCATCACGTTGACCCAGAGATTCGCTGGTGGGCACGCCGTGAATGGTCACAGTTTCAAGGCCAGATGGAATCCACCACAATTCTTGACTTTCCGAAGGTCATTAATTTCCTGTGGTTCTACAACATCTTTGTTCACGTCCCCCACCACGTAGATGCGCGAATTCCATTTCACCAACTGCCAAAAGCTGCGGCAGCCATTCAAAAGGCTTACCCAGACACGGTTCGTGCTGGTCGATATTCACCGCGTTCGTATCTCAATGCGGTTCGCACATGCAAGTTGTATGACTTCGAGGCCGGAACTTGGCTTCCGTACTCTTCAGCACAGGCATAACACGGTTATTTTCGGCTCTACGAGCCCCCATTGAGCACTGAGACGCCACTAGCCTCAATCCTCTATGGGTTCCGATCAATCAGCTGGTCCAGAGTCGAACGAAGTTGCTCGTCGACTCTTTGAAAGCGCAGAAAGAATCCATGAAAACACCTCTGGCCACAGCCACGAGGGTCACGGACATTCAAAAGCGGGCACTGCTGCTCTAGCACTTGGTGCACTCGGAGTCGTTTATGGCGACATTGGCACAAGCCCTCTGTATGCGCTGAAAGAAGCATTCACCGAGAAGTCACACATCATGACTGTGGACCGCATCAACGTCTACGGAATTTGTTCTCTCGCGTTCTGGGCGCTCGTCATCATTATCTCCATCAAGTATCTGCTCTTCGTGATGCGTGCTGACAATAAAGGTGAAGGTGGCATTCTTGCTCTAACAGCGCTCGTCATGCCTCGACGTGGACCTGTCGCTGCTAAAGCAGGCCTTCTTGTTGCACTCGGAATTTTTGGCACGGCACTTTTATACGGCGACGGAATTATCACCCCAGCTATTTCTGTTTTAAGTGCTGTGGAGGGCCTTGAAGAGGTTTCCCCGTCTTTTAGTTCTTGGGTTATTCCCATTGCAATCGCAATTCTGCTCGGTTTGTTCATGGTCCAAAGACGTGGCACCGGAGCGGTGGGCAAAGTATTCGGGCCCATCATGGTGGTCTGGTTTGCAACACTTGCTCTTCTTGGTCTGTCAAAAATCATTGACGAGCCAGGCATCATCGCCTCTGTAAACCCCATCTACGCATTTCGTTACTTCACACATGAATCACAAAGTGCGTTCTTATCTCTTGGGTCAATCTTTTTGGTGGTCACAGGCGGTGAGGCACTGTACGCAGACATGGGACACTTCGGACGGCGCCCCATCACGATTGGTTGGTACGGCATGGTTTTGCCGTCACTTCTTCTCAACTACTGGGGACAAGGTGCATTCCTTCTGGCTCATCCTGAAGACATCGAAAGCGTGTTCTTCCGAATGGCGCCAGAGAGCCTGTTGTTACCGCTAGTTCTGCTTGCAACATGTGCAACCATCATTGCGTCACAAGCCTTGATATCAGGAGTCTTTTCTCTGACAGCGCAAGCAGTCCAGATGGACTATCTACCCCGCATACAAATTCGCCATACGTCGCAGAGTCATTCCGGACAGATTTATGTACCGCTCGTGAA